>CAZOWJ010000011.1:0-60971 GCA_964583415.1 uncultured Desulfocapsaceae bacterium | reverse complement strand
GGAGGAATGGTATTCATGCCTTCAGCTGTTTAATTTGTTAAAAATATAGAAAAGCCCATGAAGGGTGAGGTCCGGTTCGACATGTTGAATCGATGGTGCAAACGGTTTTATCAGCGCGGCCATTCCCCCAGTGGCAATGATTGAGATATCTCCGTTGACAAGAGATCTCATTTCATCGCTGATCTTTACTATAAGACCTTCAACCATGCAGCCATAGCCGTTCATAACGCCACTTTTCATGGCAGAGACGGTACAGGTACCGATAACTTTTTCAGGTGGCACGCTGATATCGATTTGAGGAAGTTTGGCAGCTTTTTCGGTAAGAGCCTGCAACGCAATCTTTAAGCCAGGCAGAATCAGTCCACCGACATACTCGCATTGGCTGGAAATACAGTCAAAGGTGATTGCGGTGCCGAAATCAATTACAATGCTGCTGGTACCATAAAGGTTAAAAGCGGCGATACCGTTAACGAGCCGATCTGCACCTACCTCTGCAGGGTTGTCGAGGCAGATTCTTATTAAACCGGAGACATTTGTATTGTTAACACGGAAAATATGGGGCTCTGTTACTACAGGAAAAAGGGTAGTAAAGGCCGAGAAATAGGAGCCTTCCAGCTGTGGTACAACGCTTGACATGATTATGCCGGAAATCAGCTGTAAATCGATCTCAGAAATTGAAAACAGATTATGATAACTGATGCCGAGTTCATCGGCTGTCATTTTGCTGTCAGTTTTTATACGCCATTTTTTTGAAATTTTTCCGTGATCGTAAATACCTGCCACGGTGTGCGTGTTTCCGATATCGATAACAAAAATCATAAGTTTTTAATAACGTCTTAAAATTTGTGAGTGGGTAATTTGCTGGTGGTAATGTACCATAACTGAATTACAATAAACTATCCTAAAATGTTATATGAGCAGTTCATATACATTCAGAAGAAAAATGAAAAAACCATAATACTGGAGGAAAGGCAATGCAGCCAGTTGTCGTTACAACATCCTGCGGGAGTTTTGAAGAGGCGGAAAAAATTGCTCGACAGGTCCTTGATGAGAGACTGGCTGCCTGCGTTCAGATTACGCCTGCCCAGTCCCTGTACTGGTGGAAAGATAAGATTGAGTCGGAAAAAGAATATATAGTGAACATGAAGAGTAAAAGAGCGTTTTTCAACAAACTCATCATCAAAATAAAGAAATATCACTCTTACGACGTTCCAGAAATCATCGCCACGGATATCGTGGCGGTGGAGCAATCTTATCAGACCTGGCTCTCCTCAGAACTGGCAGATCTGTAGAAATGGAAAAGAAAATAAAAGGCTACAGACGCAGACGGCTTGGCGAGTATCGCTGTCATTGCTGTAAGCTGGAGAAACCATTCTGCTGGAACTGTCCGTGCGGTTTTCAGATCTGCCCGGAGTGTTTTGAGGAAAATAAGTGGGGACTGAGCAACGGTCCGACCTGGATCTGCCCCGATTGTGAGCGGGTGATGAGGATTTAACAGCAGAACTGTCAACAAAGATAAATATTTTTTTAAGCCCCGTGCCCACATTGTTTTTATCTATGATTCCTCCTATTGATTATTACGCTGAAATACAATAATATGCCGCCAATAACCGCCTCTACAAAAACTTAAAGTGACACATCAGCATATGAACAGACCTATAGATAATTACGACGAAAGCAAGATAAAAACACTCAGTTCTCTGGAACATATCCGAAAACGTCCTGGTATGTATATCGGCAGGCTTGGAGACGGTTCACACCAGGATGACGGCGTTTATATCTTACTCAAAGAAGTTGTCGATAATGCGGTCGATGAATTTATCATGGGGGCCGGTAAACGCATTAATATAGAAATTGACGACGATGGGCTTACCTCGATCAGAGATTTCGGCAGGGGGATTCCACTTGGTAAACTTGTAGACTGTGTATCTGTGATAAACACCGGAGCCAAGTATAACACTGAGGTTTTTCAGTTCTCTGTTGGTTTGAACGGGGTGGGGACTAAGGCGGTTAACGCACTCTCAGAATTTTTCCAGGTGACGGCATTTCGTGATGGATTGTTCGCCTCAGCCGAATTTAAACGCGGAGAGCTGGTCCATGAGGAGAAGGGTTCAACCGACCAGAAAAATGGTACTTTGATCGAATTTATGCCCGATCGCCAAATATTTGAGAATTTTGCTTTTGATCCCTCCTATACAGATAAAAGACTGTGGAGATATGCCTATCTTAATGCAGGTTTGAAACTGTACCTCAACAAGGAATGTTTTCACTCTACTGGCGGATTGTTGGATCTGCTTAATAACGAGCTGGAAGATGGAAATTTATACGAACCAATCTACTACCACGACCAGACACTCGAATTTGCTTTTTCCCACATCGACTCATACGGTGATTCTTATTACTCGTTTGTGAATGGGACATATACCAGTGAGGGGGGTACCCACCTCTCTGCCTTCAGAGAAGGAATTCTCAAGGGAATAAACGAATTTTCAGGAAAAAAATTTATAAACAAGGACGTAAGGGACGGAATTGTTGGTACCCTTTCTGTAAAAATCCAGGAACCTGTCTTTGAATCACAGACAAAAAACAAACTGGGAAATACGGAGGTTCGTTCATGGATTGTCAATACCGTCAAAGATGCGGTTTCCAGTGCTTTATATAAAAACAGTGACGTTGCCGAGCATCTCATAGACAAAGTTCTCCGTAATGAAAAAGTTAGAAAAGAACTGCAGTCGGTCAGAAAGGAGGCAAGAGTCAAGGCAAAAAGGGTGGCAATTAAAATCCCGAACCTGAAGGATTGCAAATATCATCCGGCCAGAGGAAAACCTTCAAAGCCCGGACGCGGAAACATGGTCTTTATCACAGAAGGGCAATCAGCAGCCGGTTCCATTGTTTCGTCTCGGGATCCTATGACCCAGGCCGTTTTTTCCCTGAAAGGAAAGCCGATGAATGTGCTGGGGCAAAAGTTGAACCTGCTCTATAAGAACGAAGAAATGTATTCCCTTATGCGGGCCTTGAATATAGAAGAATCAATTTCAGATCTGCGATTTGACAAGGTTGTCCTGGCAACTGACGCTGATGTTGACGGGCTCCATATCAGGAATTTGCTCCTTACCTTTTTCCTCCACTACTTTGAACCTCTGGTTAAACTTGGACATATCTATATTCTTGAAACACCTCTTTTCAGAGTTCGCAACAAAACACAAACGATCTACTGTTATTCTGAGAGGGAGAAGCAGTCCGCTCTTAAAAAAATTCAGGGCACGGGCAAAATAAAGAAGGTGCCAGAGACTACCAGGTTCAAGGGCCTTGGTGAAATCAGTCCAAAGGAATTCAAACAGTTTATAGGCGATAATATTCGGCTTAAAAATGTCACCATCGATCGAGTAAGTGAAGTAACAAAGGTGTTGTCATTTTATATGGGGAAAAATACACCGGACAGAAAACAATACATCATGGAACATCTCATGTAGTTCTAATTGGTTAATCTCATTATTTAAACTCTTTAAGATTCATTATTCATGACTTCCCAAATAGGTAAATTACATAAATTATTTGACAGCAACTTCCTTGAATATACTTCCTATGTCATAAAAGAACGGGCAATTCCTTCAATTGAAGATGGGTTGAAACCGGTTCAGCGCCGTATATTGCAAACCCTTTTTATTGTAGATGACGGAAGGTTTCATAAGGTTGCCAATGTCGTAGGTGAAACCATGAAACTCCATCCTCATGGTGACGCCTCAATCTTTGCCGCCCTGGTCAATCTTTCGAACAAGGGATTTCTGATAGAACAACAGGGAAATTTTGGTAATATCCATACTGGAGATCAGGCCTCGGCTGCCCGGTATATCGAGTGCAGGCTCAGTCCGCTTGCGCGAGAAGTCATGTTCAACAAGGACCTTACGGAATTTGTCGATTCCTATGACGGCCGGATGACAGAACCGGTGACATTGCCTGCTAAGATTCCCATACTGCTGCTGCAGGGAGCAGACGGCATTGCTGTTGGTATGGCGACTCGCATTTTACCCCATAACTTTAGAGAACTTCTTGAAGCACAGATTGAAATTTTAAAAGGAAATGAAGTAACGCTCTACCCAGATTTTCAGCAGCAGGGCCTTGTCGACGTCACTGATTATGATCATGGAAATGGGAAAGTACGGTGCCGGGCAGAAATAGAAGAGACCAACGAAAAGACGGTAACAATCACTCAAATCCCTTATGGGACAACGACAACTTCTCTAATTGACTCTATTGAAAAAGCCACAAAATCCGGAAAAATCAAAGTCTTATCAATTAGTGACTATACTGCTGAAAATGTTGAAATCGAAATAAAGTTACCAAGAGGCATTTATGCCAAAGATACCATTAAAGCCCTCTATGCCTTTTCTGATTGTGAAGTTTCTCTTAATACCAACCTTACCCTGATAAAAAACAACCTCCCGGAGACCAGCACGGTAGAAGATGTTATCGCCTTTAATACCGAAAAACTGGTAGAGGATCTCAAAAAGGAACTCCAGATCGATCTTGAACGGCATAAAGAAAAATTACACGCCCGATTGCTCGAACAGATTTTCATCGAAGAGCGTCTTTATAAGAATATTGAGGAAAAAAGAAGCTATCAGGATGTTGTAAAAACAGTAGACACTTCTCTAAAACCATACCGTTCTGAGCTGTTGCGGGATGTTACCTCTGAAGATGTTGAGCGGTTGCTGGAAATAAGGATTAAGAGAATTTCCCGATATGATATCGAAAGACAGGCAAAAGACATTAAATCAATCAGAGCGGCTATTAAGGAGATAGAAAAACATCTGAAAGATGTGGTGGTTTTTTCTATCAACTATCTCCGAAAACTCCTTAAAAAATATGGCGAACGCTTTCCACGTAGAACAGAAATCACAACATTTTCCGAAGTTGTTGCCAGAAAAGTTGCATTATCAAATCTCACGCTCGGATATAATCGATCCACCGGTTTCTTCGGTCATCTGATCAAAAGCGAAGATGACGAGAAGAACATATCCTTTCAATGCTCCGAATACGACAGGATTCTACTTATATTGAGTACTGGTATGTACAAGGTGATACCGGTAACTGATAAATTATTTGTCGGCAGTGATCTTGAATATGCCGCTGTTCTGATGAGAAACCAGGTATTTAACGTAATCTATCGTGATGGGAAAGAGAACCAGGGGTATGTAAAACGATTTAAAACACCAAAATTCATCCTTGAAAAGGAGTATCGTCTTTTTCCTGAAAACAAGCGCTCGCGAATCCTTCTCATGCTGTTAGGTGACGACAAACATGCCCGCGTAAGTTTTGTTCCTTCACAACGGGCAAGAAGCAATGTTCTTGAGATTGATTTTTCCCGGTACCTTGTTAAAGGAGCCGGTGCCAAGGGGAAACGGGTTTCGACACGTGTCGTCAGAAGGGTCGTTGAATCGACAGAGCGGGTGTTGAAAGAGCGGGTTAATATGTCATTGCCCGGAATGGATTCTACCGACGAAACGAGTATCGAGAACGATACCTCCCTGGAGATACCATCGTCAGAATAATGAAGATTCCGAAACCTCTGTGGTCTTAGATTCAATCGTTTCAAGATAAGCGCTCCCGAACAGATTCAAATTCACAAATAGCAATCCAAGGAAACATAATCAGTATGGTTCTGCAAAGTACTTCGCTGTCTCGTTATCGGATGACTGTTTCTTATGACGGCCGGGCTTATCTCGGCTGGCAGCGCCATGGCAGTAAACCGACCGTGCAGTATGAACTTGAACAGGCGATCGAACGGGTATTTGATGTTCGTGTTGCGGTGAAAGGTTCCGGTCGTACCGACAGAGGTGCACATGCCAATGGTCAGGTGGCGAGTGTTGAGCTTCCTGCTGGGTTTCGTCCCCATGAGATCAGGGATAATTTAAATGGTGCACTGCCCGCCGATATTCGCCTGGTCGATGTCAGCAGTGCAGCACCTGGATTCCATGCCTGCGATAGCGCAATTGCTAAACGTTATCGATATGTCATTTGGAATGATAAAAACCTTCCTGCTGATCGGGAGGGACGGGTCTGGCACGTTAAAAGTCCCCTTGATGTGGAGGCGATGGTTGATGCCTGCTCGGCTTTTGTGGGTCAACTCGATTTTGCCTCCTTTGCCACACGCTCGAATTTCAAACAAAAGTCGACTACTCGTACCGTTACCAGTGTCTTAGTAAGCCAGCAAATACCAGTTATTACCATTGATATCTGTGCAGATGGATTTCTCTATAAAATGGTCCGTAATATTGTCCGAGCCCTTGTTAAGGTTGGAGAAGGGCGATACAGTCGAGACCATCTTTATCGTATCCTCGATGCCAGGGATCGCAAGGCCGCTCCGGGTACAGCTCCAGCCTCAGGCCTTTACCTTGAGCAGGTATATTACTCCCAAAGTGAAATAAATGATGATCGCTGGCAAGGATCTGCCAGATGAATCAGTTCGAACATCAACGTCACAAACCTGGTTCCGTTCTGAGGCGTCAACGAGAGTTGATTGTTGCGTGCGCACCCATGCGCAGCAATGTAAACATCTCAACTATCGCCCGGACCTCAAGTGCCTGCGCCATTGAACGGCTCGTGCTAACCGGCAATGCAAATTTAATTTCAAAAATTGCCCGTGACGGCATCTCAGAATTGAAAATCTCTACTCATCGTTCATTAAAGCCCGTGCTCCTGAGGTTACGAAGCGATGGTTATCGACTTGTAGGACTGGAACAGACAACTAATTCCGAAAACATTCACAACTATAAATTTGTTCGTCGAACTGCCCTGGTAGTCGGAAATGAGCGCACCGGACTGACCGCTGATATCCTTGAGATTCTTGATGATGTCGTCGAGATTCCTGTATACGGACTTCCTCACAGTTTCAACGCCGCCACTGCCACCAGCATGACGCTATTTGAATATTGCAGGCAGTTTCCTCGAGGATAACAAACCATCCATTTCAATGACAATACCAATACCTGGCTAACCTCCCAAAACGTCAATGAAGTAACCACTTAACTGATATTCTCTATCCAGACAAACCCATTGTTATCTACCCACACCGAACAATCTTAATATTTATGATTCTAGTCCTTTGGGATCTATATCATATCAAGTAGTGCTTTCAGTGAACAAAAGGTTCTGAAAAAGCTACTCCCAAAGAAACATTTGCTCAAACATGAGCAATAACCGGTTAGACACATTAACATGTTAGGTATAGTGGTTATATTCTTCAGGTGATAAATGCGACAAAGGCTATTTGCTCTCAAATTCATGAAGGTAAAAGACGATGCTAATCGCTCACCGAGATATATGATTATGGTCAAGAAGGCTGAGACAACGCTCACCGACCTGGGATTTACCCCAAAGGAGTCTCGCACCATAATAAAAATTGGTGTAATCCGAACACCTTTCCAGAAGATAGAATTGTCTTAGAAAGCTGTTATCTTAGCGATTTTCTGTATATCGTCCTGGAAGGGTGCGTCAATGCCTCCTTTATCAATTTACAAGGTAAAACGACGTTGCTGGCCCACTATGAAATAGGCGATTATTTCGTTGGCATCGCGTTTGGAGATGCACCATATTCAACCTCAATCAAGACCGCTGAGGCGAGTCGTTTTCTCCAGGTGCGAATTGGCGAGCTGAAGGCCTTACTCTCTGAGACTGACAAATTCACAAAGCGAGTATTTGAAAATCTTTTAAACGATGTGGAGAAAAAGGCACATGAATTATCTGAAGTGATTCAGCAGAAACGGGCAATCAGTGAAATTCTGGGTACCATATCAAATTCACCAACAAAATAAAATGTTTGGACTGTAAGGGATCTTGCGAACTATAAGCCGCGTAAAAAACCGGCTGCTTCACGGGTGTGTAAAGCGTTAATAAAAGATGTTACCAGACATCAGCGTAACATTCTGCAGTTTGATGACATGACGGTCATAGCAGTGCGCGCAGTAACTGACCTGCAGTGTCCGTAACAGAATAACTCTTTTTACAACCATTATCAGAGAAAATGACTAACAGCTGAGACAGGGCCGCTGACAAAATGAAAGTTGAAATTAAACTACAAAATTCTCTGTCGGAACTGGACCAGCTGAATAAGGAATTAAAAAAGATAGCCGAATGGTGGAAACTCCCTCAAAAAATAATTTTCCAGATAAATCTGGTACTTGATGAATTGTTTACAAACACCGTTAGCTATGGATTTTCAGATGATTCTGTTCATGAAGTCTTGATAACTATCGACTATAAAGGTGATAGGATTCTGCTTACGATGGTAGACGATGGCATGGTTTTTAATCCAGCTGAAAAAAGTAAGTATGATACGACGCTGCCTCCAGCTCAAAGAGAACCCGGGGGGTTAGGGATTTTGCTCGTCCAAAAGTACATTGACGAACTATCCTATACCAGAAGAGATGGTAAAAACATCACTACCCTTATAAAAAGAGTAGATAAAGATAATAATTGGTAATCAAAAAGAGGAACAACCGATGATCATCAATAAGAGAGAAGAGCAGGGTGTCATTGTCCTCGCTCCAGACGGAAGACTCGACTCTAATACGTCGACAGTTCTTGAACAGGAGATAAGTTATATCAATTCAGGATTAGATGGCTACCATCTGCTGGTCGATTTTCTTAACATTGAGTACATTTCCAGTGCCGGTCTGAGAGTTATCCTGAAAGCATTTAAAGAGCGTCGGGAAGGCCCAAAATTTTTTGCGGTGAGCGGGATGCAGGATCATGTCAGAGAAGTTTTTGAAATCTCTGGTTTTGATTCATACATTGCCAATCATCCTGACTCAAATCAGGCAATAAAATCCTTGATTTCATGAACCTCATTCATGTGACAACAGTCAATTCAAGAAGCCTAATGATTTAGTTTAGATTATCGGGTAGTTGTTGTATAAACTCCCTGATTTCATCCCGCACCCGACGATGCCGGCCCTGCGGGCTCGCCAGTGGCAGGACGCAAAAAACTCGCTGACGCTGAGACAGGTTTGGCGTGCTATTCGCTTTTTAACAAAGCTCCTTTTAACGAATGCTGTCCTGCAAATGTTATTGCAACGTCTACATAATCACCCGGATTTATTATGTGCTTTTGATCTTTTAAGTCGATGTGTACAATGTGATTAGTAACAGTTCTACCGGCCATGGTATCATCGGCGACTTTTTCAATAAGTATCTTCACGGTTTTACCAACGTAGGACCGATTTTTTTCAAGACTTATCTCATCCTGTCTTTTCTGGAAGAGCTGTAACCGAGTGCTCTTTACGTTTTCAGGGACCTTGCAATCCAGCTGTTGTGCCTTCGTTCCCGGACGATCAGAGTACTTAAAGGAAAATGAACCATTGTACTTTACAGTTTCAAGAAGGCTCATGGTATCTTGAAAATCTTCGTCAGTCTCTCCAGGGAAGCCAACAATAATATCTGTTGTTAAGGCGATATGCGGACAGACCTTTCTCAGTCCGTTAACCTTTTCAAGGTAATCTTCAACAGTATATTTTCTGTTCATTCGTTTTAAAATAGCATTTGAGCCCGATTGCACCGGCAGATGAAACTGCGGGCACAAAATGTCAATCTGGGAAAAACAGTCTATCAGTTCATCTGATAAATCTTTTGGGTTGGAAGTCGTGAAACGAAGTCGTTTCAAACCATCTATTTGAGCAACATCATGCAAAAGTCTCGCAAAGGAGTAGGGTGAGTGTTCCTCCGTGACACCGTTGGATCTGCCATAAGAGTTTACATTTTGACCCAGAAGGGTGATTTCAGACACACCCGAAGTGACAAGAACCTTTATCTCGTCAAGTATGTCAACCACTTTGCGGGAAACTTCTCTGCCTCTGGTGTGAGGTACAACACAATAGGTGCAGAAGTTATTGCATCCCTGCATAATCGTTACAAACCGACTGTACTGAAAGTCGGCTGAGAGGGGAGGGGTATCTGAATCTCTACGTGAAGAGGGTTTTAACACGGTGGGAACATAGCGAGGAATCTCATAATCGTCTGCAAGATTAATGGCGGTTCTGCTCATCGATGAACGAGAGAGTAACTGCGGTAGATTATAGATATGCTGGGTTCCTATAATCAGGTCCACATGCGGCATACGCTTAATGATATTTTTCCCTTCCTGCTGGGCAACACATCCGGCTACACATATCTGCATATCAGGGTTATTTTTTTTGTTCTTTCTCAGTGAACCAAGAAGACTGAAGACTTTCTGCTCTGCTTTGGCACGAATGGAACATGTATTGAGGACGACAAGAGAAGCGTCCTCTATTGAGCCACTTTCAATATAGCCGCTTTCACATAAAGTCTGGGCCATAATTTCAGTGTCACGAATGTTCATTTGGCAGCCGAATGTTTTGATAAAAAATGTTTTTTCCTGCATAGGTATCTTTATGCTTTTTTAGATTGTTGGTTTTTTTATAGAGTCAGAAACAGCTGATATAAGGATCATGACATCATGGAAGGACTCACGGGCTGTTTTTACGCGAACGATTCCTTCTTTTCTCTTTATCGATGATAAAAGCGCTAAGTTATCATATCCTTCAAGGATGAATTTGAGAAAATGAAATCTTCCTGGATCTATTATTAAGTAGATATCTACCAGCTGGTCTCTACTGTTTCCTGACTTATCAGACATTGAGAGAAGCATCAAAGGCTGTGAAAGTGTCTCCATGATTTTTTAAAAGCGGCCAGACAATTTCATCGAGAAACTCAGTAGTTTGCTGAGAAGCCCGTCCAGTATATTGAGACAAATCGTCAGTCATTGATTCAAGTTCAGCCAAAGAGAATGGCATTCTGTCATCAGCAGCGAGTCTGCTAAAAAGATCGTTCTGGAGACCGTCGTTTTTCACTCTTATTCCGGAAATCACCGAATGCTCTTTAACAACTTCGTGCATTTCCTGACGACTTTTTCCTCTTTCAACCGCTTCCATCAGAATCTTTTCGGTGGCCATAAAAGGCAGCTCCGAGCGAAGATTATTTTCTATTTGTGTTGGATATACAACCATATCAGAGGTTATGTTGACAAATAACTTTAATATAGCATCAGTGAGCAAAAAGGCCTGAGGAATATCCATTCTTCGAATTGCTGAGTCGTCAAGCGTTCGCTCAAACCATTGATTTGAATATGTTGCAGAAAAGTTAGCAGCAAGACCCATCAGTTTTCTTGCCAGGCCGGTCATCCTTTCGGACCTCATGGGGTTTCGCTTGTAAGCCATGGCAGATGAACCAGTTTGATTCTTGGCAAATGGTTCTTCCTGGATCTTAAGGTTAGAAAGCAGTCTTAAGTCAACAGCAAACTTATGAGCGGTAGAACCAATACCAGCCAGCGTTTCAGCTAGTTTGGAATCATTTTTTCTACTGTATGTCTGTCCAGTTACCGGTATTGTTTTGTCAAAGCCGAGTTTTTTTGCAACAAGTTCATCCAGTTGTCGGACTTTTTCATGATCACCCTTGAAAAGTTCAAGAAAAGTGGCCTGCGTACCTACCGTTCCTTTAGCACCTCTGGCAGCCATATTTTCAAGAAACATGTCAAGATATTGCAGGTCCAACAGAAGATCCTGCAGGTAGAGGGTGTTTCTCTTGCCAACAGTTGTCGGTTGTGCAGGTTGATAATGCGTGTAGCCAAGTGTTGGTAATTCTTTATATTTATTACAAAATTCTGCAAGGTTTTTGACAACATTGAGAATACCGTTTTTAACCAGCCTGAGTCCTTTTTTTTGAATGATCAGATCTGTATTGCAGACAACAAATTGTGATGTTGCGCCGAGATGGATTATTCCCTCAGCGAGCGGACATTTGCTACCAAACTCGAAAACATGGGCCATGACATCATGACGAATTTCCTTTTCTTTGTCCTTGGCCAGAGCAAAATCAATATTAGTTACATTGTCACGCATGGAGTTAATCATGTCGAGCGTGATTAACTCTGTAAGGCCTAGTTCGTATTGGGCTTCAGCGAGTGCTACCCAACATTGTCTCCAGGTTTGAAATTTCGTCTCTTCGGAGAATAATTTCTGCATTTCGACGCTGGTGTAACGACTTGTGAGCGGTTCCTGGTAAACTTGATAAGACATTTTGTTCTCCAAATCAATGTATGTATAGAATTTATATAACTGTATTTAGGCTATATTTCAGGTTTTATACTTCTAATTATTTTCCAACGTATTGCAAAACAACTGAGGTAATACCATTATATTTAAAATTCAAAAAGTAATTTGTGCGAGTACCCATAATAACAGTGTCGCATAATGTATATTATGTAAAGTTACCGGATGTGGCAGTAAATTCAGCAAAGAACCTTCTTCTCTTCTGGTGCACAGGTGTTTTCTAATATTCCTCTGATCGAAACCCTGCTTTACTCCCCATGCCCGAGTCGGTTAAACCCACCCCGCATAATTGTTTGGCGAAAACAGAAAATGAATAAACAACGGAACGGTGAAAAGCCAATTGCGCTCAGCCTTTTTAAAATATTGTCTCTTTGCCGGCTATCTTGCTGCAATTCTGGCCTATTTTTGTTTGGCTTTATTGCCAAATGTTTTCGATCCTTAATTTCCAGTTGTACCCGTTGTTATATGTATCAAGCATATGGCTGTACTTCACGGAAAAATGGTTTTCCCCCATTTTGTTGTCTAATTTGCTCCCCACGTTAAAACCGATAAATGGGATATTTTCATATTTCCCCCGAATCATTCCTCGGACATGCTCTCTGTTTTTGCCAAAATGTTTCATGGAAACGAAACTCACCTGGTCGTCTTTAAAAGTCGGCTTTGGATTTCCTTCTCCTAGCGGCTCTAGTTGTGATAGATTGGTCAATAATTGAGGATTAAAGGCTTCAGAAACTGATAAATTGATGATATTATCTTCTATAATTTTGTTATTATTGGTTTTATTTAAATATTCTAATTGTGCTGAATTATTGATAGCATTTCTAAATTCATCAAAATGTTCGTTTTTTAATGAGAATCCTGCCGCAGCCTGATGGCCGCCATATCGAATCAAAAATCGTGAACATGCATCGATTATCTTATAAAGGTTGAAATTCTCAGGAGCCCGTGCCGAACCTTTGAGCTGGTCCCCTGTTTGATCAATGCAGCAGACGAGAACTGGAACGTTATATTTATCAACAAGACGTGATGCAGTTATCCCCAGCAGGCCATCGTGGAAAGGACCTTTTATAACAAGTGATCTCAATTCCTCAGGCGATGCAACCGACCTGCAGATATTAATCGCTGTCTCGAGATCACCGCTGCCTATCATTTTTCTTTTTTTATTCAATCTTATAAGTTTTTTCACAAATAGTCGTGACTCTTCACCTTCGCTTATTAATGCCTTGAGAGCAGTTTTCGGCGTCCCCAGCCTTCCAGCCGCGTTTATCACCGGTGCAATTTGAAAAGAAATTGTCTCAGAACTGAGGCTCTTTGTTGAAATGCCAAGCTCGTCAAACAAAGAGGCAATCCCGTCGACGGGAGAACGTTCCAGAGACTCCGTGCCCGCCTTTGCAAGAATCCTGTTAACACCGGTGAGTGGCACTACATCTGCTATTGTGCCAAGCATGACCAGACCCATAAATGACTTCATGTTTGGCTCTGATGATGCTGATAAAAGGTGTTTATTCTCTCTTATTTTAGACCTAATAGCTGAGGCCAGGTAAAAGGCTACGCCAACACCTGATAATTCTTTAAATGGAAATTCGCATGATAATTGTTTCGGATTTATTGTTGCATCGGCCTCTAGCCGGTTTTCAGGGAGATTATGGTGATCTGTGACAATTACCTTGATTCCCAGGCTTTGAGCATAGTTAATCTCTTTAGCGTTTGAAATACCGCAGTCAACGGTAATGAGCAGCTTTTTGCTGCTTGATTCGCCAGATATTTCTTTGATTAACTGCTCATTGAGACCATAGCCTTCTGTAAGTCTGTTTGGAATATGGCAACGTACCTCGATGTTGAGCTTACGGAAAAAAAGTATCAGCAAGGCGGCTGCTGTTATCCCGTCAACATCATAGTCACCCCAGATAATGATTTCCCAATTTCCATTAAGAGCCTCTATGACAAGATCAGCCGCCTTTCCCATGTTTTTCATCAAAAACGGAGAAGGCAGGTCTTTCAGCATCGGCTTCAGGAACTGCTCTATCTCCTCATCTGTGACAAAGCCGTGCTTTTCCAGATGCTCTTTTATCGAGGGATGAAGCCCATTTTTAACTACAGTATCTGTCATATTATTATCTGTAAGAAAAAGTATCTTTTAATCTTTCCGCAACCAGGATTCTGTAAAATGGAGTACCTTTTTCACATCGTCCCGGTTGAACCATATCGTCGAGTTGTCCTTGTTGAACCAGGTGTATTGTCTTTTTGCGTATCGTCGAGTATCTCTTGCCAGGGTCAGGATTAATTCATCTCTGGACCAGTTGCCGGCCAGGTACTCTAGCATATGGCGATATCCTATGGATTGCATTGATTTGAGCTCCGACGAATATCCCATGTTTAAAAGATTTTTGACTTCACCCTCAAGACCTTCTTCCAACATGTTGGCGCTTCTGAGGTTGATTCGATCGTAGAGATCAGCCCTGTTACAGGTAAGTCCGATGGTAAGCATTTTTCTAAACAGGGCAGCCGGAGGCGACTGTTTTTGTTGATGAACTGACAGCGGTATACCGGTCAACAGGAAAACTTCGAGAGCCCTAACTATTCGTGAACTGTCGTTTGGGTGAATTTTTTGTGCGCTTATACAGTCATATAAAGTTAATTCTTTATGTAAAACATTAACGTGTTCTCTCTCCAATCGTTTCAATAATTTCCTTCGTATATCTGGGTCGGCGGGAGCATCACTAAAGAACCCTTCTTTTAATGAACGGAGATAAAGGCCTGTCCCTCCTGTAAGAAGAGGAATAGTTGAGCGATCATGTACGCCCTTGATCACCCTCAGACAATCACTGGCAAACTGAACGGCATCATATTGTTGGTCCGGATTTACAATATCTATCAGATGGTGTGGAATAGCTCGCCGTTCTGTCACCGGTATCTTTGCTGTGCCTATGTCCATGTACCGGTAGACC
The DNA here is from genome assembly GCA_964583415.1 of uncultured Desulfocapsaceae bacterium. GTDB lineage: Bacteria > Desulfobacterota > Desulfobulbia > Desulfobulbales > Desulfocapsaceae > MADRE3. The sequence continues at coordinate 45,898 of CAZOWJ010000011.1, read as the reverse complement.
TGCATTGAATCAACGCTGATGATTTCACAACCAAATGTTTCCGAGAGCCTGAGGGAAAGCTCAGTCTTACCGATGGCCGTTGGTCCGATCAATACAAGTACCGGCTGAGAAATGTGCTCGGGAGATACCTTATTCAAAGCAGAGCCATTCGGTAAGTTTTTCTTTTCGTTTCTGCCCTATTCCGGCCACCGTGAGCAGTTGTTCAGGAGCGTTGAATCCTCCCTGTTCATTGCGCTTTACAATAATTCGATGAGCAAGCGCGGGACCGATGCCGGGTATTATTTGAAGGAGAGCTGAACTCGCCTGATTAATATTTATTTTTTTAAAATAAAATGGTGCAACATGAGCCGGAACCTGATGTTCATCAATGAGAGTTTCATCTGTTGTCAGCAAAAAAGAATTGTTAATCCAATGCATCTTGTATTGCCCGGATGGTGATGATTGCTCTTGAATTGGGCGGTTACAAAACCATGAAAAAAAAACAATCGCCAGGCACAGCATTAGCAGCAGGACTATCTTGGCGTCCAAAGGATTTGAACGATCTGGTTTGTCAGTAATTAGGCCCGTGTTTGAAACCATGATGAACTGATTAAATTATGCCGTAAAAACACAAGATCTTGCTGAAAAGCCGGTGTATAAATACCAGGTTGTTACAGTCTTAGCATTTGTCTTGCACTGATCAGGTTTTTTAAAATAATTTGTCGGAATATACACATAAACGTATATCTTTGCCAAAATTACATTTTAGGCTTGTCCTGTTTTAGCCCAGACAGTATAAACCAGGTTCTGTTGATTTTGAGTATCCAATGAGTAGCTTATGAATAAAGACGTACATAACAGTTTTAATATAGTATTGGTAGAGCCGGAAATACCACCTAACACAGGCTCTATTGCCCGCCTCTGTGGAGCGACAAACACCATTCTACACCTGATACACCCTCTTGGTTTTTCTGTTGACGACAAGCAGCTGAAACGTGCAGGCCTGGATTACTGGAATTATGTCAACATCAAGCATTGGCAAGATTTTGATGAATTTGCATCAGCTCACGATGAAGAGAAGTTCAAACTCTTTACCACCAAGGTTGAAACCCCCTATACGAGAGCTCATTTTAATCCCGGTGACTTTTTGATATTTGGCAAAGAAACGAAGGGATTACCCCAAGAACTACGATCGATATACAGTGATCTTTGTTTCACTCTGCCAATGGCAAATGGGCATATACGGAGTCTCAATCTTGCAATGACTGCCGGAATTGTTTTATATGAGGCGATCAGACAGCAATCAGACCATCCCGCCTAATAGCTATCTAATTTTAGCTGATGAATACTTACTAAATAGACAAGCAGGAGTTTTCCACTATGACAGAGAGAGTTTATAATTTTAACCCTGGTCCTGCAGTTCTTCCCCTTGATGTACTCCGACAGGCTGCAGCTGACCTTGTTGACTATCAGGGTGTTGGCATGGGGCTCATCGAAATGAGTCACCGATCCAAGGAATTCATTGCAATCATCGACAACGCTGAGTCATTGTTAAGAAAATTGTTGGGTATTCCTGACAATTATAAAGTCTTGTTTCTTCAGGGCGGCGCTTCCAGTCAGTTTTACATGGTGCCCATGAACCTGCTCGGCCCTGATAAAGCTGCGGTCTACCTCAATACAGGAACATGGGCCAAGAAGTCAATCAAAGAAGCCCAGGCCTTTGGCAGAATCACCGTTGCCTACTCCAGTGAAGAAGATAATTTCAACCGCGTTCCCGCACATGATGAATACCTGGTGGCGGATGATGCAGAATACCTCTATCTGGTCTCAAACAATACGATTTATGGTACCCAGTTCCCCTCTTTTCCAGGTAATGGCAAAATGCTGGTAAGTGATATGTCGTCAGACATCTTGTCACGGAAGATAGATGTCAGCAGGTTTGGTTTGATTTTTGCCGGAGCACAAAAAAATTTAGGGCCTGCCGGTGTTACCATTGTCATCATCAGGGATGACCTTCTTGATAAATGCCCCCCTTCCCTTCCAGCCATGTTAAACTATAAGACTCATGCCGACAAAGGCTCAATGTTTAACACCCCACCCTGCTTTGCTGTATACGTGGTAGGTGAAGTCCTTAAATGGCTTGATGATATGGGTGGTGTTGAAGTGATGGAAAAAAGAAATGAGGAGAAGGCAGCGCTGCTCTATAATGAAATCGATCGGACACCATATTACCGAGGGCATGCAGAAAAACTGTCACGTTCCAGAATGAACGTCTCCTTTAAGCTGCCGTCCACCGAGCTTGAAAGCAGGTTTATTGGCGAGGCTGCTGCTCTTGGCCTGCAGGGTCTTAAAGGTCATCGATCCATTGGTGGCTGTCGAGCTTCAATTTATAATGCATTTCCTGTCGAAGGGGTTTACAAACTTGTTGCCTTCATGCAGGAGTTTGAAGCAGCGAATCCAGCATAAATACGATTCTAATGAATTATGAAGGTATCATAATCCGTCCGCCGAGCGAGGCTGATTCAATAATTCTTCAGGTCACTATAGGATGTTCCCACAATCACTGTTCGTTTTGCGGGGCATACAAGGATGTCGATTTTCGGATTAAAGATGATTTCACCATAGACCAGGATATAGATTTTGCCTCCCGACACTGTTTAAAGCAGAAACGTGTTTTTCTAGCCGACGGCGATGTACTCATTCTGCCACTGCATAAACTTCAGAATCTATTCAACAAAATCAGAGTCCGCCTGCCCCAGGTAACAAAAATTTCCTTGTACGGCAATGGAAAGGCTATCAGAAACAAGTCTCTTTCTGATTTGATTACTTTGAAGAAACTTGGGCTCAGCAGAATCTATCTTGGCGTTGAAAGCGGCGACGATCATGTGCTTGCCGCTATTAACAAGGGTGAAACGTCGGAAACACTTGCTGCAGCAGGCCAAAAGGTGAAAAAAGCCGGAATATTTCTGTCAACCTCCGTGATCCTCGGTCTCGGCGGGGTTAAAAATTCCAGGCAACACGCAATGGCCACAGCATCTCTGCTCAATAGCATCAACCCAAATCAAATTGCAGCCCTGACACTGATGGTCCTTGACAATACGCCACTGGCAGAACAGGTTGACGATACAACCTTTGTGCTTCCTGATGCTCTCGGATTTTTAACTGAATTACGCATTCTTGTTGAAAAACTCACTGTTGACAGGATCCAGTTCATGGCAAATCACCGTTCAAACTATCTGCCCATTTCAGGTAGGCTTGCACGAGATAAAGGGCGAATACTCGAAGAAATTGATCAGGCTATATCGGGATACACTGATCTCGTCCCAGACCGCTTGAGGGCACTGTGAAAACTGATTGTAAAAATTTGGACCAGAACGGCCTCGTTGCATTTGTTGAATCGCTCGGACAACCGGCGTTTCGTGGACGACAGATAATGTCCTGGCTGTATCGCCCAGGAGTATCAAGCTTTTCAGAAATGACTGACCTTGCGAAATCATTCAGGAGTGTCTTGGCCCATCATGCCTCTATCTCATGTTTTCCACCACCTATTATAGAACGTTCTGGTGATGGATGTGTAAAATTTGGATTTATGCTGGATGATGGCAAGATTATTGAATCGGTATTAATTCCAGAAGTTGATCGCAATACACTCTGCATATCATCGCAGGTTGGCTGCGCGATGAACTGTTCTTTCTGCAAGACCGGTACTATGGGGTTTGTCAGAAATCTGACGCCCTCAGAGATTGTCAACCAGGTCTGCTCTGTTCGTGATTTTCTTTTAAAAGAAGAAGCTGAGGATTTGATTGGCCCTCGAATCGTTACTAATCTTGTGTTCATGGGAATGGGTGAGCCGCTCAACAATATTGACAATCTGTTAATTTCCCTGTCCATCCTGACCGAACAAAAAGGACTTGATATGGCCGCCCGCAGAATTACCGTTTCCACCTGTGGCATTATAAACAATATGGAGGTATTAGGTCATAATAGCAAAGTAAATCTGGCGATCTCTCTTCACGCTGTAGATAATGAAACCAGAAACATGCTGATGCCCATCAATAAAAAATATCCAATCGAACAACTCCTTCAGGCATGCAGGGACTACCCTATTCAGAAACGAAAAAGGATAATGTTCGAATATGTTCTGCTCGACGGCATTAATGATTCAGATGCAGAAGCTGAAACATGTGCAAGAATTCTGCGGGGAATTCCCTGTAAGATAAATTTACTCGCCTTTAACGAGGTGGAAGGAATTACCTTCAAATCCTCACCTCGTGAGCGTATTCTCGCCTTCCAAAATATCTTGAGAAATCACAACTACTCGGTATTTATAAGAAGCAGCAGGGGATCAGATATTTCTGCGGCCTGCGGCCAGCTGGCAGGAAAAAATCAGGAGCAATTAAATGAGTGATACCCTGGGGAACACAAAGACACTGGAATATCTGAAAGACACCCAATTTGAACGAGACTCAATCAAAAGTAACAACCGCCAGAATCTTGGCAAGACACACTCATTCAAAACATATCCGGGAACCCTGAAGGTGTTGCTGCCTAAGGCTCGCTGGAGCTTATCTGAGGCGAGAATAGTCCCGCTGCTGCAAAATAGACGCTCCTTGAGAGCTTATTCAGATGAAGCTATCGATTTGAACCACCTGGCCTTTTTATTGTGGTCTTCCCAGGGACTCACTGCGCAGGCCGGTAAACACTATTTGAGAACAGCACCATCAGCTGGAGCGCTTTATCCCATTGAGACATATCTTTCGGTTCAGAATGTAGAAGGTATTGCATCGGGACTTTACCATTTTGACCCGGTATTGTTCCAGCTGGAACTACTCAAAGATAAAGATATGAAAGTCGATATTTCCCGCGCATTTCTCGATCAGACTTTCATGAAGAATGCTGCTGTGAACCTTATCTGGACAGCAATCGCGGCAAGAACCATGGTAAAATATGGAGATCGTGGCGGGCGATACCTATTGCTTGAAGCGGCTCACATCTGCCAAAATGTTCTGTTAGCAGCTGAAGCGATGGGCTGCGGAAGTTGTCCGGTCGCTGCTTTTTATGATGAGGAGGTAAACACCCTTCTGAATATTGACGGGATTGAGGAGACAACCCTCTATGCAGCAAGTATCGGCAAGAAAGTAGAGTAACCCCAGGGCCTTTTTTTCTGGACTGGCTGCGGCCAGATCATTGTCGCCCAGAGTGCCTCTTTAGGTTAGTGCAGAACCACTCTTATTTTATAATCCCTGTCATAAAAACGACATTTATACAGCCTATAAGAAATCCCAGCAGTCCGCCAAAGATATTAATATATTTGAACTGCTCCTCCATAATGGATAAAAGCAATCTCTCAAGCCTTAACAGATCGAAAGAATCAATCCTCTCAGTGACAATTTGCCTAAAGTTCAATGATTTGACGATACCGGGAACTTCAGATGTCAGCATTTTGGTAGCCATCTCCTGCAGAGATTTGTAAAGTCCATTCCGGACTCCCGCAGGTACAAGATTGGCAAGCCGACCCACCGGTTTTTCCAGCAGCTGGTCCATCATGTTTTCCAGGATAAGATCGATCACTTTTTTGGTTTTTGCAGATTTCAACAGACTGGTGATTTCATCTGCGAACCATATTTTTGATCGTGCTGCCCCACTGTCGCCAAACAGCTCTGCTACAACATCTCCAACAGAACATGATCCGCTGCTGGTCTGTGCCTCTATGTGGGTCTTGAACAGATCATTGATGACACTGGTTGTCCGGGGCGAACGCAAACCAGTCATAATAATGGTTGTCACTTCGTTGCTGAATGTTCGCAGCTCCGATATATTTTTCTGTGCGGTAATTGACTGCAGCGAAGCGTCAAACAACAGACGTGCTCTTTCGGTCAAGGTTTGAGATACTCTACTTCGAACGTTTTCACTCGTAATGAGTGTTGCTATTTCATCCTGTTTTTCATTAAAATAGTCTTTAATTTTTTCCTCTATCATAGCCATGTCGAGGAAGTTTTTCACCATGGTCGACATTTGCCCAAGGGTTTCTATGAACTCCTCAACACCAATGAGTATCGCATCTACAACTTTTTGCTGGATCGCTGGCTCCTCGAGCATTTTAGCAGCCTGAGCAAGGAGTTCAGGGGTTTGGTCATCAATAATTTGAATGATGGAATCAATCATCGACTGCGGAAGAATGTCACCTAAACGTGTGTCATTGTTCGCGGATTCAATGATTTTCTTATAAATATAATCTTCTACCCAGGTTTCAGTAGAATCTTTGTGAAGGATTCGCTGTATTTGTGTATCAAGTGACGTATAGAGTTTTTCACGGAGCACAGGTGAAATTATCTCATTCAATTCTCTGGAAAAAAGATCGTCAAGCCAATCACTAACCGATTGTTCTATGGTTTCGGAGCATCGTTCTGTCGTTAGGTATTCTGAAACTGTTTCTTTGATCTGGTAGGTCACTGTTTTCTGCGCAATATCGAAATAGCTTCTGTACTCATAGGGGACAAGAGATTGTAGCGGACCAAGATCTTTTTTCATAAATGATCCAACTTTGGCCTCGATGAGCCGATAGAGGTGCTCCTGAAAGCCGTTCTTCAACAGCGAACTGTTTATTTCATCGCTGGTGAGCAGATGCTCACCGACCATCTCGCCGATATTGATTGCGAGTTCATGCCTCTTAGATGGAATTACACCAGGAGTCATGGGGATCCTGAGCGATCCAAGTTTCCATTGTTTCAGGGGTCTGAACAGCATCCTGATAGCAACCCTGTTGGTTAGATAACCGATGAATGCCCCTACCAGGGGAGGCGCAATGTAAACAAGATATGGGGTGAGTTCGTTAACGTTTACTGACATAATGTATTAATTCCTGAGGAGAGCTGATGATACTATGGGCACCTGCTTCCTCGAGTTCATTTTTTGTTCTGAATCCCCAATCTACTCCGATAGTATGCATCCCTGCACGAACACCGGTCTCTATATCCACTGATGAATCACCGACAAAGACACTCTGCGCTGGATGAACTTCAAGAATATGGAGCATTTTTAATGTGGATAGCGGGTCGGGTTTTGAAGGGGTATCATCTTTTTTCCCTGCAACAGCGTTAAAATTGATTTTTGGAAAAAAGAGATTTACACACTTTTGGGTAAAATTGTCAGGTTTATTCGACAAAATTGCCATATAAACACCCCATTGTTGAAATCTTTCAAGCATATCAATAATCCCGGGATATGGCCTGGTTTTATTACTCCATCTATTATTGTAAATCGACCGGAAGGCTTCGATACTTTCCTGTAGCGCAGATTGAGATGAGCCATCAGGCATAGCACGCTCCATAAGCATCGCCAGGCCATCACCGACAAAATAACGATAGGCCTCAACTGCGTGAGATGGAGCCCCTAGTTGTGTAATAGCTTGGTTTGCGCTGTCAGCTATATCCTCAAGTGAGTTCACCAGCGTTCCGTCCAGATCGAATATGATGGCTTTGATATTTTTTGTCTTCATTGGATGGTATTAACAGAATTTTTATTATTGTCGAAGATGGTGTTTTAGACTTAGATGTTTTTTCAATGGAGGCAAAAAGAAACCTTTTTTTTAAACATGATGGTTCAGAAAATTTTCCGTTATTTCAGATTGACAAACAGTTTGGTAAAGATTAGATGAATGAATAATCATTCATCTTATTTCTTTTCTCCTCTTTTTACTAAACTGTGAGGCAAAAATTTATGTGGTTTATCTCATTTGTCAAATCATCAATCGGTAAGAAAATCATTATGGCTTCTTCGGGGTTGATGCTTCTGCTCTTTCTGGCCGTACACGCGTTTGGCAACGCTGCAATATACATGGGCAGCAAATATTTTCAAATATATGCTGACACCCTCCACGGTTTTCCCGTTCTTGTGCTCATTTTCGGCCTTGGTCTTTTGGCAGTATTTGGAGCCCATATCGGTGTCGGCCTTTTTTTGTTTTTTGAACTGAGACAGACCAAAACATCTCGTTATGAAATAGAGACCAGAGTCATCGAAAACACCTTTGCTTCGCGAACAATGCCGTATACCGGCCTCATCATATTACTGTTTGTCATCGTCCATGTATTTGGATTCGGCATAGCAGCCCCTGCTGAAATACCCATCAGTATGACGGTAAAAGAGTTACTCAGTGGCTTTTTCTACAGCCTTTTTTATATTTTCTGTTTTGTGTCCCTGGCAGTTCATCTTAACCATGGTTTCTGGAGTATGCTGCAAACATTTGGTTTTAATCACCCACGTTATAATGATCTTATCTCCAAACTGACCATTATCGTTCCGGTATTCTTCCTTATCCTGTTCGGTGGAATTCCCATATACTTCATGACGGGAGCCGGTGCAGCCTATTAAATCAGTGCGTACTTAATGCATGGCTGATATTCAATGGTTACTAACTTAACAGCATACAAAATACAAGAAGGATAAAAAATGGAACTTAATGCATCTATCCCCCCCGGTCCTCTTTCTGAAAAGTGGGATAACCACCGTTTTGGCAGTAAACTTGTTAATCCGGCCAATAGACGAAAGTATAAAGTTATCGTAGTCGGAACCGGACTTGCCGGAGCATCTGCATCAGCCACCCTCTCTGAACTTGGATATAATGTTGAAACGTTCTGTATATCCGACAGCCCGAGAAGAGCACATTCAATTGCCGCCCAGGGTGGGATAAATGCTGCCAAAAATTACCAGAATGATGGAGACTCAGTTTATCGTTTGTTCTACGATACCATAAAAGGTGGTGACTTCAGGGCGCGAGAGGCTAATGTTTATCGTCTTGCACAGGTTTCCAACAATATAATCGACCAATGTGTTGCCCAGGGAGTCCCCTTTGCCAGAGAATATGGGGGCAGCCTTGCAAACAGATCGTTTGGCGGAGCACAGGTTTCAAGAACCTTTTATGCACGCGGCCAGACCGGGCAGCAGCTCTTACTTGGTGCATATAGTGCTCTCTCCCGACAGATCAAGAAAGGCGGAGTTGTCATGCACACAAGAAAAGAGATGATGGAGCTTGTTGTCGTCGATGGCCGTGCCCGCGGCATAGTCGTCAGGGATGTGATCACCGGTAAGGTTGATTCATATTCTGCTGATGCCGTTCTTCTCTGTACCGGCGGCTATGGTAATGCCTACTTCCTGTCTACCAATGCCATGGCATCAAATGTTACAGCTGCCTGGCGGGCCTGTAAAAAAGGAGCGGCGTTTGCGAACCCGAGTTTTGTCCAGATCCATCCGACCTGTATTCCTGTCCACGGCGATTTTCAATCAAAATTAACATTGATGAGTGAGAGTCTGAGAAATGACGGACGAGTATGGGTTCCGAAAAACAAGGAAGATACACGGCCACCATCGCAAATTCCTGAAGACGAACGTGACTACTATCTGGAAAACAAATATCCGAGCTTCGGCAACCTGGTACCAAGAGATGTAGCCTCCAGGAACGCCAAGGAACAATGTGATGCAGGAAAGGGTGTCGGTAACACCAAACTTGCTGTGTATCTTGATTTTGCTGACGCCATTAAGCGTGAAGGAGAAGATACCATTTATAAGAAATATGGTAATCTTTTCCAGATGTATGAAAAGATCGCAGATTCGGACCCAATAAAGGAACCGATGATGATCTACCCTGCCGTTCATTACACCATGGGAGGTTTGTGGGTTGACTACAACCTGATGACCACCATTCCCGGCCTTTTCGCACTTGGCGAATGCAACTTTTCTGATCATGGTGCAAACAGATTGGGAGCAAGCGCACTGATGCAGGGGTTGGCCGATGGTTACTTCGTTATAAGCACCTCGATCGGGCATTATTTTGGTTCAGGTCAAATGGATACGATCGATACTGCTCATTCAGCTTTCATCGAAGCAGAAAAAGATGTTGCAGACAGAATAGAGAATTTGCTCAGAAACAGTACTAAAGGGCCGGAAGGTAAAGTTACCGTTGATGAGATTCATAAAGAACTGGGCAAACTGCTCTGGGATAACTGCGGCATGGCCAGAAACAAGGAAGACCTTGAAAAAGCGCTTGAGCGACTACCAGAGATAAAATCACAATTCTGGGATAATGTCTATGTCCCGGGAACAGGCACGGACCTGAACCAGTCTCTTGAGCGAGCTGGAAGAGTTGCCGATTTCCTGGAATTTGCAGAATTTATGATCAGAGATGCACTTGCGCGGGAAGAGTCCTGCGGCTGTCACCTCCGGGAAGAGAGCCAGACCGATGAAGGTGAAGCGCTTCGTAAGGATGATGAATACTCCCATGTGAGTGTCTGGGAATATAAAGGTGATGATGAGGCTCCCCACATGCACCAGGAATCACTCGTATTCGAAAATGTGACACCAAGTCAAAGAAGTTATAAGTAGATCAGACGAGCTTTTAATTACAATCTCAGACAACGGAAAACTATGAGTACCATAGACTTGGCATTAAAAATTTGGCGCCAGAAAAATAATGATTCACTTGGTAATTTTGAGACCTATACACTCAGAGATATCACAACAGATATGTCTTTTCTGGAAATGCTTGATGTTCTCAATGAACAATTAACCAAACAGGGAAAAGAACCTGTTGCTTTTGATCATGACTGCAGGGAAGGCATTTGCGGCCAGTGCGGCACTGTTATTAACGGAATCGCTCATGGTCCTGAAAAAGAAGTAACGATCTGCCAGTTACACATGAGAACCTTTAAAAATGGTGACACGCTGGTTATCGAGCCATTTCGATCACGAGCATTTCCGATCAGAAAAGATCTGGTTGTAGACCGATCCTCTCTCGACAGAATTATCCAGGCCGGAGGCTATGTTTCTATTAATACCGGAGGAACAATAGACGGCAATGCGATACCGATTTCTTCAGAGACTGCAGAGCTCTCCATGGACGCGGCTGCCTGCATAGGCTGTGGTGCCTGTGTGGCAAGTTGCCCGAACGGTGCCGCAATGCTGTTTACTGGTGCAAAAATTTCACAGCTGAGCCTTCTTCCCCAGGGCCAGTCTGAGCGCAAGACAAGAGCACAGGCAATGGTGTTGCAGATGGACACCGAAGGTTTTGGGCACTGCTCCAACGAAAGAGAGTGCGAAGCGGTCTGCCCAAAAAATATCTCGATCAGAAATATTGCTCGAATGAATCGAGAGTTTTTAAAAGGCATTCTTGCTGGAGAATAGATTTTTAAATTAATTGTTCAGGGCCCGATCAACTATCGAAGGTGAGCTCGCCTATCATTTCAGTAGGCTTGGCGGGTTTTTCTGCACTATCATCTCCTTAATCATATCGGACCATGCCGTGATCTGAGTGCCATTGCATGATGAAAAGAACCTTCTTAATTCTATACCCATTTCATCCGATCAGCCATGAACTATGACGTGGTCATTATTGGTGGTGGACCGGGAGGTCTGCATTGTGGCCAAATTCTTGCCAGAAGCGGCGCTCGTGTCCTCATCCTCGAAAAAAACAAGGTGATCGGGCAGAAAGTATGTGCGGGTGGTATAACCTGGCAAGGCTTGATAGAACGCGTGCCATCGGACTTAATAGAGCGTTCATTTTGTAGACAGCAGGTGAGCACCCGTCTGCAGAAAATTAAAATAGCCTCTCCTCATCCTATTATTGCAACCATAAACCGAATGAAATTAGGTAAATACATGGCCGACACGGGTCAATCTGATGGTGCCGAAATAGTCACAGGGGCACGTGCGGTTGGGGTAGATAAACGGAGCATCACCTATCGTTACCGCAATAAAAGCCACAAGGTTTCTTTCGATTACCTTGTCGGAGCCGACGGCTCGTTATCTAAGGTTCGAAAAACGTTAGGGCTTCCTGCTGTTTTTTTTGGCATTGGAATAAACTATACACTTCCGTTGACGGTTGACGACATGGAGTGGAATTTTGATACGAGCAAATTTGGCAGTGGTTATACCTGGATTTTCCCTCACTCAACCAGTGTTTCTGCCGGAGCTTATATCAGTATGCCCTCATTCAGAGCCACTCAGCTTAACGGCCATTTAGTTCAGTGGCTCAAAGAAAAAAAAATGGATACCTCCCGTTTGAAGCCCAAGGCGGAAAAGATATCCTGTGATTTCAGAGGCTGGAAGTTTGGAAACTATTTTCTGGTTGGTGATGCTGCAGGGCTCGCTTCACCGTTGACCGGAGAAGGAATCTATCCGGCATTTGTGTCAGCAGAAGCTGCTGCTCATTCGATCATCGATAAAAATCACCAGCCGGCAGCCCTGAAAACACTTATAATCAAGCATCGCAAACATTCGACAGTGCACAGGCTGGCCTGCCGACACAATCTGGTGGCTTTCGCTCTCTCTGAGGTCTCAGCGCTGCTTCTCCGTCATCGCCTCATCTCTTTTAACGCTTTTGAGATGGCGTAATTTAAAAACGACAAGCAAACTTACATGGGCAACAACATAAAAACAAACAGAAAATTGTTCATAAACACGGCGTTCGTATTATTCTGTCTTTCACTCTTATTGTTTCTCTATCTTGCTCCTGAAGAAACCACATCTCCCCTGCCCGGAGATGGAGTACATGAAAAATTTCACCTGATAGAAAGCAAGAAAGAGGCGGATAAATTGTGCGTTGAATGCCATTATGAAGAAGGTCCAGCACCGCTATCTGAAGATCATCCTCCCCCCTACCGCTGCTTATTCTGCCACAAGAGAGACTAACAAACGTACCATTTCAAGCGTTTAAACTTTTATTTACAATTTCAAAAACATCTCTTGATAGCGGCTTCTGCTCCTGTATGCTTTTCAGCATACCTTTCATAAAGGTTCGTCGTGCACTGTCATAACGTTTCCAGTTGGTAAATGGAGTCACCATTCGAGCTGCAATCTGAGGATTAATCGAATCAAGATAGATGATATTATCCGTTAAAAACTGATATCCCGTGCCATCATTTTGATGAAAATGATAATGATTTGAACTGAAAGCGCCAATGAGCGATCGAACCTTATTGGGGTTTTTAATGGAAAATGCCGGATGAGATGTTAATTCTTTGACCCGGCTGAACGTATCTTCACTGCTTGACAATGCCTGGATCGAAAACCATTTATCCATGACAAGCGGCTCGCTGATCCATTTCTTTTCAAAATCACTCATCAACTCGATTCTTTCCGGGATATCATGATGAGCAATGGAAGACAAAGCGGCAACCTGGTCTGTCATGTTCTGACCGTTGTAATAGTGTTGTAGACACAATTTGCAGGTTTCATCGCCTGATTCTGCAATACTGACAAGATATGAAAGACAACAGTTTTTCAAGCTTCGCTTGCCTATCTCTTTTGGTGTAATCTGATAGATATCTCGGCCATTGCTTTGCCGATATATGTAAAGAAAATCGCTGTAAAGCTGTCGCGCCAGTTCCATTTTCACAAATTGATGACTCTTGTGCAGAAAATCAGGTTCAACGTTCTCCATCGATTGAGCCAGATAAGATTCTGTCGGCAGCGTCAGCGCCAGGGCGATTAAAGATTTGTCCAGTTCGGTGTCAACCAGGTTTTTCCTGACCGACTCCACATACGGCTCAGGAAGTTTCGGGGTTCTGTTATTCTTAAAATCCTCAGCGAGTTCAAGGATAATTGAGGCACCAAGAGAAAAGGCAGCATCGCATCGGTTGAACAGATCATCATCGTTGGCCATCAAAAATGTTAAATCGTCCCTGCTGTAAAATGAATCGAGCTTTACGGGAGCTGAAAAATTCCTGAGTAGTGAGACTATTGGTCGCTCCTTCAACCCGGAAAAAATGAAGCTCTGTTTATTTTCAGTCAGTTCGAGGAGGAAATTATTGCCGATTCGCTGACAATCGCTGATAATCGATTGTGTGTCAGCAGCTAAGAATCCCGACAGAATCGGGATATGAAATGGTTTTTTGTCGGCCTGCAGAGGTGTTGCACTGGTATGCTGTTCTATAGTCAGTTTATATTCTTCTGTTACCTCGTCCCAGAAATCTTCAATCGATAGACATGGTGTTCCTGCTTGAGAATACCAGCGTTTAAATTGTTCGAGATTGACATGAGAAGCATCGCTCATCGCGGCCACAAAATCTTCGCACGTTACCGCCTGACCGTCATGCCGCTGAAAGTAGAGCTCCATGCCTCTTTTGAAATTATCAGCGCCAACAAGCGTATGGATCATCCTTACCAGTTCAGCTCCTTTGTTATAGATGGTAACCGTATAGAAATTGTTGATTTCCATATACGTCTCAGGTCTTACCGGATGTGCCATAGGACCCGAATCTTCACGAAACTGAAACTGTCTGAGCGTTCTGACATCCTCTATTCTATTTACTGCTCGAGAGTTCATGTCTGAAGAAAATTCCTGGTCTCTGAAAACAGTAAGCCCTTCTTTGAGGCTTAATTGAAACCAGTCCCGGCAAGTTACCCGATTTCCTGTCCAGTTGTGGAAATACTCGTGACCGATTACACCCTCTATTCCCATATAGTCAGCATCTGTTGCAGTCTCTGGAGATGCAAGTACATACTTTGAGTTAAAGATGTTCAGCCCCTTGTTTTCCATGGCACCCATATTGAAATCATCTACGGCAACGATCATATAACGGTCCAGATCGTATTCCAGATTAAAAACCTCCTCGTCCCATTTCATGGCTTTTTTTAGGGACTTCATTGCATGGTCACAGCGATTCTGGTTCTGTGCCTGTACGTAGATTTCAAGATTTATGTTTCGACCTGATCCTGTCATGAAGGTGTCCTCGATGCAGACAAGATCACCGGCAACCAGAGCAAAAAGATAGCAGGGTTTTGGAAACGGGTCCTCCCACTCGACAAAATGCCTGTCGTTGCCGAGTAAACCGCTTTGCTTAAGATTCCCATTCGAGAGGAGTACCGGGTATTTCTCACGATCGGCTTCTATCCTCGTGGTGAAGCGTGCAAGCACATCAGGTCTGTCAGGATAATAGGTTATGCGTCTAAACCCTTCAGCCTCACATTGAGTACAGAAATTACCGGATGAAAGATAGAGACCGGTGAGTGACGTGTTACTTTCGGGGCTGATCCTGGTGATAATATCAAGATCGAAAGATGCAGGAACGTCATAAATATAGAGACCATTAGAAACAGGTTTTATACGTTCTTTATCAAGCTTTTTTCCTTGAATACAAACAGAAACCAGATGGACTGATTCGCCGTTTAGAAATAGTGTATTGCCTTTGTTGGTACTCTTTGGATTTTTCCTGATTGATGAGCGAGCCTTTACCAGGGTTTCTGATTCATGAAGGATAAAGCTGAGATGGATCTGCTCCACGAGGTATTCCGGAACCGTATAATCGGCAAGATTTATGGTATTGTGTTGATTTTTATTCACATTGAACCTTCATAAAATAATGAATGAGTAGTTTCTGTTTATCGTCTTAAGATAATTGCCTGCTTTACTATAGAGTGAAATAATTACTTTTTTGCCTGCTGCAAGCCTGAACATCTAGAAATATCCAAGATTCAACGTTAATCCTCCAAGAAAATATCAATAGGCAACAAAAACGTATGGGTAGTAAAAGGTCAACAGGAAAAAGCAGGAGGTGTCCGTTAAGGTAAAAATGACTCAATTATAGCCTGAACGGCAGGTTTTCTATTTCCAGGTACTGATGGCTGGTTAGGGTGAGAAGCGGTTTCTATTGTTGCCGGTCACAATCATTAATGACTGAAATTAATTGACAACTGCCCTCCCCTTATCCATTTTATCTTTAGATAATAAGCCATTATAACACCAAGAAGAACAATCACCCAGCCTTCGTATCGGCCCATATTAACAACGAGCGCAAAGGCAACCATCAGAAGGCCGGGTATTGCCATCATCAGGTAATATGTCTTTGTATAAAAGGCGAATTTTATTGCTGCAGTGAGGCTGAGCAGGAAACCAACAAGAACAGAGATGGCATAAAAGGCGACAATTTTTAACTCGTTTGCTCCAAAAAACAGGGTAAGGATCATGGCTGTACCATGAACAACAAAAATTGACCGATAGTCAGTTTCATGGGGGTTGCTCAGGTAAGCAGGCAAGGCCTTTGAACGAACGAGTGTTCTCAGCATACCGCTTCCTGCAACAGCGCCGATGATGCCCTGGTATATTAGAGGTTTGAATTTATAGTTCAACCCCTTTGATTGTTTCTGGTAATTTTACACTATGATATTTACTGCTTGCGGGTATCAATTTATACTGAAATTATCAATAGTCATGGTGTCCATTAACTGGGTTAGATCAGTGATGTTCTCAAGATCCTTTACCTGAGCAATTATTGAATCTTGCTGAGCACTTGAAAGAACTGGTGCAACAAGATTCCTGAACTTAACAATGATTTCACTCCAGGAAAGCGGGTTTTCCGGGTCTCCCTTAGGATGATCAATGGTTACCTCGAAGGTCCGGTTATCTTTGGTAATTATTTCAACATGGGCCGGCCACTTTTTAGGGAAACCTTTTTCAATAAGCGGATTCTCAAGGCAGGTGACCTTTTCCATAATGTTCTTTATGGCCTCGGAATTAATGTTTGCCATCGAGTACTGGTCGAGAAAAGCATCACCATGCACTACCGCGACTGCTGCACCGAACGGCATACTGAATTGTGCATCCACAATCGATGCGGGATTTATTTTTACCTCACGTGGTTCGGCGACAAGAGCAAACCCGGCCTTTAATATGCTGATGTTTATTTGCTCGATGATGTCAGCAGATAGACCGTTATCGTTTATAATTTTCAGGATACAGTCAATTGCTCCCTGCTTATATCGACAACAGGCATGGGGTTTAATACTGGTATTCATGACCTCATACGGTGTTCCCCATTTATCGAGTACTTTCTCGGGTACTGAGGAAGACGAATAGGAGCGCAGAAACCCGAACGTTCCTTCAATAATAGTGTTTGGTCCTGTAAACCCTTCTCTGGCAAGCAGGGTGGCGATAATACCGCTGTGTGCTGACCAGCCAGCATGAAACCGTTTGGTATAGGCGCCATCGGTCAGAAATTCCATGGAGCCTGCCGCCTGACTTCCGGCAATACCAAGAGCATCAGCAGTTTGTTGTTGATTGCTATTGAATATTTTTGCAGAAGCCACCGCCGCGCCAAAGGTTCCACAGGTGGCAGTCGGGTGGAAGCCGCGCTGATAATGTGCCGCAGGATCAAGGGCTATCCCAATTTTCACCATGGCCTCGTAACCGATAACAATGGCAGTTATCAGCTCCTGTCCACTGCACTTGCAGCTATATCCTGCTGCAAGTGCAGCTGACATAACTGACACCGCCGGATGAAGCGATGCCTCATTAACCACATCGTCCAACTCAAGGGAATGAGCGGAAACGCCGAGAGCCAACGCGGCATATGGGACATCGGCTTTCAGCGACGTTGCAGGGATCGGCACACCTGAGCTTACATCATGATAAGCGGCAAGATAACGATACACCGGCAGAGATGATTCAGTCTCCGTACCTCTGATCGCCACTCCCAAATAATCAAGTAATAGATATTTACACCTGTCTACGACCTCTGGAGGTAAGGAATCAAATGAAAGCGAGTTGCACAAACCAGCCATGTCTGTAGTTATTCCCATTACATTTCTCCGTTTCGCGTGGGTTAAATCGGTACAGCGACCCTTTTGCTAAAACTAAATTATTGAGTGGATTTTTATTACCTGTTTACTCAAATCCTTGTTTAGCTAGGGCAATAAAATGAGCAACGTCTATCTCTTTGGGACAGACAAAAGTACATGCCTGAGAGGAATGACAACGATAGATGCCATTATCACTATAGAGGCACTTGAGACGTTCTTCTTTCTCATTCTCACGAGGATCCAGCACCCTGACAATCGCCGCGAGCATGCTGTTGGGACCGAGAAAGTTTTTGTGACTGCTCAGGCAGGCAGACGCACAGCAGAAGCAGTTTATACACCGGGTAGCATTAACATATTTCTCAAGGAGTTCCGGACTTATCTGGTGTTCTTCACCTTCACCCTTCGGGGGCTCAGGATTGATTATGTAAGGTTTCACACTATCAACGCGCTGATAGGCAATATCTGAATCAATAACAAGGTCTCTTACAACTGGGGCAACATCGAGTGGTTCAACAGTAAATACCGTGGTCTTGAAATAGATAACAGCATTCTCTACAAGGAGTTCGCAGGCCAGAAGCGGTTTGTTGTTGACCTTCATTGAACAGGTACCGCACTGACCGTGTTCGCAGGATGAACCCCATGCAAGGGTTGGATCCTGATCATCATTAATTTTGCGAAACAGGTCCACAAACCTCATGATTCGACCAGCTTTTATATCGTACGTCTGAATCCATTTTTTATTAGTATCAGGATTGTAACGATGCACGTTTAAGGTTATATCGTATGTAGAAGTCATAATAGTTTCACCCAGAAAAAGACCGCAAGTGTGTTATATAATACTGTTATCACTAATATTTTCTTTCAATGTAATCGAATTTTTCATGATGTTCATCACCTAGCTTAAACAAGGTTCTATCGATTTCACGCCTGGTCAGATCTACTGCACCGTATTGCCCCATGGAAACGAGCGTGTGATAGTTGTACTGATCTTGTCTGTCAGGGTAATCATCTCGAAAATGGGCCCCACGTGATTCTTTTCGGGCCCGTGCCGCTTCACAAATCACCATGGCAACCGTCAACAGATTATCCAGTTCCCACCGCTGAACCAGTTCCTGGTTCATGCTCAGGCTTGTACTGGAGAGAGCTGTTTTTTCAGATCGCATCTTTAATTCATTGAGGGTCTCAATGGCCGCTGTTATTGATTCTTCTGTCCTGAAAACGCTGACATTGCTTGTCATCACCTGGCGAAGCGAATTTCTGATCAAGCCAATGTTGTCAGTACTTTTTGCTTCAAAATAACCTTTGAATCGAGACTCGAACCGGGTAGTGCATTTGGGGTATACGGTTGCATTTTTCTGACGGTTGAGAAAATCAATCACTCGATCGGCGGCAATTTTCCCCATGGTAATCAATTCAAGAATTGAATTAGTTCCAAGTCTGTTGAAACCATGAAAGCTTGAGGCTGCGCACTCGCCAACCGCAAAAAGACCATTAATACCGGTTTGTTTCTGGTCTTCAACTTCTCCAAACTCATTGGTAGGTATGCCACCCATATGATAATGATTGCTGGGCCTGACCGGACACAGCTCTTTTTGAGGATCAAGGTTCACGTATCTCTTGAAAAAGCTCGAGACCTCAGGAATCTGTTTTTGGTGAACTTCGTCAGGTAGATGCCTGAGATCAATCCAGACATGCTGTATGTTATGATCGGGGTTCAAAACACCACGACCCTCTCTAATCTCAGACTCTATGGCTCGTGCCACAAGATCCCTCGGTGCCAGTTCCTTCATCTTGGGAGCGTAATTACTCATAAACGGTTCAAGCTCACTGTTCCTGAGGATACCGCCAACTGAGCGCAAGGTCTCACTGGCAAGAATGCCGGGTCCGACAATACCCGTTGGATGAAACTGCACCGCCTCAGGGTCCATTACGGCCAGACCCGATTCCAGGATCAGAGCTAACCCATCCCCGGTATTCTGGCGGCAATTTGTGGTAACCTGGTAAACCTGTCCACTGCCGCCAGAGGAAATAATAGTTGCCTTGGCATTGACACTAATGAATTCCCCCTTCTTCGCGTTAAACACCACACAACCAAAACATTGTTTTTCTTTTATGATTAATTCTATGGCGATACTACCGTTGATGAAGGTAATTCCTCGCTTGAGAGATTCCCCCCAACTGGTATCCATGATTCCCTTACCGGTTCTGTCTGCTTCAAATACAGCACGGTATGCCGAGGACTCACCAAAATTCCTGGTATGTCCGCCAAACGTTCTCTTACTGAGTCGACCGTCTCTTTCCCGGGAAAAATGCATACCCCTGTTTTCAAGCCAGAGAATCTGTTCCCAGGCCGATTCACATACTTTTTTAACGACATTTTGATCAGCGGAACAGTCGGAGCCTTTCCAGGTATCAAAGGCGTGAAATAATACTGAATCGAGTGGATCTTTCGGATCAACGGCAGCCAGCCCTCCCTGGGCTGTCGAGGTGTGTGATTTCTGGGGATGTGACACCTTGGTAAGCGCTATGATTTTAGCGCCAGGTTTTTTTTCAAGCAGCTCTGCGGCGCATCGAAGTCCTGCGCCGCCAGCGCCAACAATGAGGATGTCACAATCGATCGTTGTACTTGTATTAATAGAGATACCCATGATCTACCTTGTTATACGAAGATGGTTAGTTTGATGCCGATGATAGCAAGAACTGTGGTTACAAGAATAATTGCAGCGAAACAGAAGAGTCGAATTTTTTGATCAGCAATATAGTCGGAACAAATACCAGTCAAACCATAACCACTATGATATAAGGCACTTATAACAAGACCTATGTCAACACCTTTTATAAAAATACTGTCCATTCGTTCGGCAATAACCTGCACGTCCCGTCCTATTGTCGGATCCAGATGCATAAAAATCATATGGGCAGGGATCATAATAAAAAGAAAAGCGCCCGAGATTCTCTGAAGTCTCCAGAAAACTGAGGCTTTGTTATTTTTCAACTTCACAATGGTGATGAGCGCGAGACAGAAACTGGTTGTTGCCGCTTGAGACCAGAAGAAAAAAGGAGATACTGTCTGGTTACCCATCATCATGAATATGGCAAGCAGCAACAGGTATATAAACGATATAGCGAGAGCTGACCTGAGCAGTGTTTTGTCGTTACGCTGACCAAATATTTCATATAAAATTAAACGACCGCCGTTCAATGAATGGTAGATAACCGGAACTGCCAAAAACCATTCCAGAAACCCGGGAAAGAGGCCTGAAAAAAAATTCATTTTCTGTATGAATTTTTCCGGCGTTTGAAGTGAAGAAAGAGTAATAACGTGAAAAACAAGGTAAATGGCCAGAAAAACACCACTGGCCCGATGTGCCCAGGTGGCGACGTATGGCCAGCCTTTTGTGCGTGTCAGGTTATGAATTTTAGTTAAACCCGGAATTCTCGATTGCAGCTGGTTCGAAATCATTAATGGTTCCCCTTTGACGTAAGGTGGTTTTGTTTTTTTTTACATTAAGAAATGGTTGACGCTTAATCGGATAATTTGAGATATGCCAGAAATCTGTCTAGGGCAATATTGATATGTTCTTCGACCAGGTCCCTGCATTTTTCTGGACGATTTATAAATTTTGTAAACCCCTCAAAAATTTTCTGATGGACACGCAAAGATTTCTGGAGATCTTCCTGGTAGTATTGATATGAGAATCGATGCCAGATATTCTGCATCCGCAGGGTTCTCAAGTTATCTATCAGCAATCTGTTTTCGCTCAGTTCGATAAAGAGTTCGTGAAAGGACAAATGATGGGTGTAATAGGCCTGGGTGTCACCTGTTTCAGAAGCTTGCTCCATTTTGTGGAGTTCTTCTGCCATTGACGACAGGGATTCTTTGGTCATATTTGGTAGTGCCAACTGAGCCGCCAACCCTTCAAGTGCGGCCCTGATCGGGAAATTTTCCTCTATATCCCGTCTGGTTATCCTTTTTACAAAGGTTCCCCTTCTCGGAATAATTTCTACAAGTCCTTTTTTTTCGAGTTCTCGAAAAGCTTCACGCAGCGGTGAGCGACTGACACCAAAAAGGTCCTGCAGTTCCAACTCCACAAGTTGATCACCACCTTTGTAATCACCTTCGAGAATTGAACGCGTTAATGCCTCGGCCACCTGGCTGCCTAAGCCTACTGGTTTATTCATTTCTTTATAGGTATTTTTATCCACCGTTAGATATCAGAACGAAGTCCCTGCTAAAACAGAACCCGATTTTAAAGGTGCCGTAATGAGACCCGCAGTTTTTGGAAGTAAAAAAGGACTCCCAACTTTGAAAATAAATGTTACTATTGTCGACAATGTTAACATTTATTCAAATATATTCATCTATAATTATTTTGTTATCTTATTATTGAGGTGAAACTCACCCCGTATAGTTTGCTTAAAAATGTACGAAGACTTCTAGCTCTCTTTTTTTCTAATACATTTTGAGGTTTTATGACAATCTCTATGGAAACATTCTGGCAAAATAAACTTGAATCTTGTCGTCAGGCACTGTCAAAGAATAACTTTGATGTCTTTATCGCTGATGATCACCACCATGCCCGAACTATTTTTTTTAAAGATATATTTCCCGGCATTGAGGTAAAAACAGTTTCATGGGGTGATTCTATCACCTTTCTATCAACAGGAATCCTCGATAAATTGAGAGGGAATAAAAAGATTTCAGTTATAGAAACCTTTGCTGATAACATCAGTCGAGAAGAAATAATAGAAAGACGGAGACAGGCGCTGCTGGTTGATCTGTTCTTTACCGGTTCAAATGCAGTTACCGAAAGTGGACAGCTGGTAAATCTCGATATGGTTGGTAACCGTGTTGGCGCTCTTACCTTTGGTCCAAAACATGTCGTTTTATTTATTGGACGCAACAAGATAGTTGCCGGGCTGGCTCAGGCAAAGGAACGAATTAAAACGATTGCCGCACCGGCAAATGCAATTCGCCATACCGGCCTTAAAATCCCATGCATTAAAACAGCACGATGTTTTGATTGTAATAGTCCCGATCGGATCTGCAATACCTGGGTGATTACAGAAAAATCTTTCCCAAAAAATCGAATAAAAATAATATTATTAAACGAGGACAACGGACTTTAACATTCTTCATAGGTTCTTTTACTATCCAGAAAAGTGAAGGGTTCAAGGTTATTGTCTCATAACCAGAGAGAGGAATTTAGCATGGAAGAAGGACTTAAGGGCATCAAGGTGATTGAGGTTGGTGGTGCGTTTGCAATGCCATTGGCGGGCATGCTTATGGGAAGTTGGGGAGCAGAGGTAATCCATGTTGAACCTCCCGGCAGAGGCGATCTTCAGCGCCATTTGCTTGCTGCTGGAATGGCCGGCTGGGCTCGCCCGCACGAAGTGAATTATATTTGGGAACATGTCGATAGAAATAAAAAAAGTTTAACGGTTAATTTGAAATCGATAGAAGGGCAAAAAATTATCCATAAACTGGTTGAAGATTCTGATGTGTTCTTAAATAATCTCAGACCATATGAAATGAAGAAATTCAATCTGGAGTATGAAACACTGGCAAAACGCAACGCCAGAATTATTTATGCAAACCTGACCGGCTATGGTCGGCACGGTTCGGAAAAAAACACTGGCGGTTATGATTCAGTTGCCTTCTGGGCCCGAAGCGGGGTTATGGATTTAATGCATGAAGCCGAAAATCCTCCCAATATTTCCCGTCCAGCCTATGGAGACAGTATTACCTCTCAAAGTCTTCTGGCAGGAGTGATGGCTGCCCTCTATATGAGAGAGCGATCTGGTGTTGGTCAGGAAGTTGAAGTATCCTTATATAATAGTGCTGTCTTTGCCCTCGGTACTGACATTTCCGGTTGCCTGATCAGTGGGGAAGATTCAGTTCGACCATCACAGAAGACCATGGGAAATCCCATAAGAAACATTTATCCAACGAGTGATAAACGCTGGATAATGCTTGGAATGACCACCTCTCAACCGTATTGGCCGTCTTTCTGTGAAGCGCTCGGACTCCAGGGACTGATAGACGATCCGCTCTATGCAACTGCGGATGCACGGGCACAAAACTCAGCAAGGCTGATCGAAATAATCCAGAACATTTTTCTTTCTCAATCCTACGATTACTGGGTAGGTGCATTAAGCAAGAACAAACTGATATGGGCCCCGGTCAAAACTCCGCTTGAAGTCACGCAGGACGAACAGGCCATTGCCAATGATTTTTTCGGGGAGTGGGATCACCCCACCTATGGACAAATCAGAATGCTGAATAACCCGATAAAACTATCAAAGACTGACGCTAAAAACAGGTGTAAAGCTCCAGATCTTGGTGAGCATACCGCTGAAATTCTCACCAGACTCGGTTACAGTCAAGAGGCGATAGAAAAAATGAAATCAGATGGAGACATATGAATGCTCCCTTCCCTCACCTATAAAAAATGAAAAATATAAAAGCTTTCCACGGTGTTTTTCCCTATCTCGTTTCTCCAATTGATGAATCAGGCAGGGTAAAAAAAGACGTTTTAATAAAACTCTGCAATGATTTGATAGACAGTGGTGTACATGGTCTCACGCCACTTGGATCAACAGGAGAGTTTGCCTATCTTTCATGGGAACAACGGTGCATGATTGTTGAGGTTGTCGTCGCAGCAACGCGTGGTCGTGTCCCTGTGGTCGCAGGTGTTGCAGCGACCACCACTGGGGAGGCGGTCTTGCAGGCCAAAACCTTTGAGGAGATGGGCTGTGATGGGATTCTTGCTATCCTTGAATCTTACTTTCCACTCGACGATACTAATATATTTCAATATTTCAAATCAATTGCTGGTGCAGTATCGCTTCCGATTGTTTTATATACAAACCCCAACTTCCAGCGATCAGACCTTTCACTTGGTGTCATTAAAGAATTGAGTCACATTGAAAATATCAAATATATAAAAGACGCTTCTTATAATACCGGTCGCCTTTTATCAATTATGCAATTGGTCGGAGACCGGATGCAGGTTTTTTCAGCTTCTGCCCACATTCCAGCCTGCGTAATGCTTATTGGCGGCGTTGGCTGGATGGCTGGTCCCGCCTGTGTTGCACCGACACAGAGTGTTGCACTGTATGATCTTTGCATAAAGGGACTATGGGAGGATGCGATGAAGTTGCAAAAGAAATTGTGGGGTCTCAACCAATCATTTGTAAAATACAATTTAGCTGCCTGTATCAAGGGAGCGCTTGAACTTCAGGGATATCAGGTTGGTGCACCGCTACCGCCCCAGTCACCATTACCAGCACACGGTATCACGGCAGTAAAAGAGGCGCTGAGTGCCATTAATGCATTATAAAATAACATCTTAGACAAAGAGAGTTTGTAATGAAAGATAACAATTCCCCACAATGCGCACGATGCAATATCAAAATTTCAGAAAGAATCTGCAGAACGGAGGGAGGTAAACATCCATCCAACTGTCCGACAGTAAAGCATGCCAGTCTCAGTAAGAACGTCTTGGACAAATATAAGCATATTCAGAGGGTTGCGGCTCTTTGACATGCATTACCATATCGCAGACTCTATAAATATCAGCTGGCGTTTCCACTACGGTTGCACCGGCAGCGATATAGTCCTCATCGGGAAATCCGGCACCAAGTCCAGCGTTTTTTTTAACAACCACCTCATGCCCATTGGCAATCATGGTAGAAACCCCGGAAGGAACCATACATACTCGCTTTTCGAGCACTTTTATTTCCTTTAAAATTCCGACTTTCATCCTAATTCCCCATTATGTTGATCACGTTTACTGTGCTGATAAGTCGATTAGTCGATCAATTCTTTTAAAGCCTCGGACAATAGCTCTAACTCTTCCTCC
This sequence comes from uncultured Desulfocapsaceae bacterium, assembly GCA_964583415.1. GTDB lineage: Bacteria > Desulfobacterota > Desulfobulbia > Desulfobulbales > Desulfocapsaceae > MADRE3. The sequence goes on along the minus strand of CAZOWJ010000011.1, from coordinate 20,486 downwards.
TCATTATAAAAACCTGTGGATATCCTGATAGGTGTCGGTAAATGTGGTTTTGGAACAGGACGAATCATGAATTTTTTCTTATTTAAGAGATCACAAAGGTCTTTTGGTTCCCAACCATCAACTTGAAAATGAATAAATCCGGCTTCCGTACCTTCCGGTGTAACGATTTCAACACCTGGCAGCTTACAGATTAATTTCCTAGTGTGTCGTGAAAGATGTGCTATTCGTTTCGTAATCCAGTCAATTCCTACATCCTCCAGCAGATATTCTAGAGATTTTTGAAATCCCATGAGTAGTGGTTTGTTTATCGCTGTTGCAATATGGTATCGAGCAGCAAACGGTGCCGGTATCACAAAGGGTGAGCAGATATCCAGGTCGTGCCTACCCCTGATTGACGAGGGGCTGATGAAGGTCGGGTCGACTTCTGATATTCGCTTTTTGGATATGTAGAGGGCGCCTATACCCTCCGGGCCACACAACCATTTCCGGCCCGTAAACGCGTAAAAATCGACTCCCAGTTCATGCAGGTTGACCGGAACAGCACCAGCACCCTGTGCACCATCAACCAAAACATAAACGTTATGTGCATGGCACATATCGGTTATCTTTTTCAGCGGAAAGGTGAGACCCGTCGAAAAAGAAACGTGGGATACCATCAAAAGACGTGTTTTATCGGTTATCATTTGCTCAACGTCTGAAAGAAACCTGCCTTGGTCGTATTCTTCACCATACGGCACATCGACGTATTTAACGACGATGCCGCAACGGGACTTGATCAAAGCCAATGGGGCAAGACCTGCTGCATGTTCCATATTGGTTGTGATGACCTCGTCGCCCGGTTGCCAGCGCAGCCCCCAGAGGATGATATTCATCCCTTCCGTTGTGCTCTGTGTTAATGCTATCTCTTCCCGGGACGCCCCGAGCATGCCTGCCAGATAATTCCTGCAAATATCCATGTCGGCGTACAGTTGTTTGATAAACGGCAGGTACCTCCCTTCCCGAAACTCTTTTTCGATCTCTTGCTGCATGGCATCGACGGCCATTTTCGGGAGCGGACCGTTGGTTCCCGTATTGAGGTAGTGAAGATTGGCAGTGGCCGGCATCTGTTCTCGTATTGCCTCTAGCTTCTCTTTGTCATTGGCAAATTGAGTGCTCATTTTATTTCTCCTCGTGATTGTGTATCGCTCGGTCGTTCTAATTATTCAAGAAAGGCATAGTTCACCTTTTTCGGTTGAGATGATTGCCGCACCTTTCGAGTGTCTTTTTCAGAAAAAGGCTATAAGGGCTTGAAATAATTTACTTTCAAGCCCTTAATTTCTGGGGCTTCTTGTGTGTAATTGCACCCCTGTAAAGCATCAAAATACCTGCCGGTGTTGTACCCGTCATAAAACCTCTGCAGGCACCTCGTTCTTGAAATAGCCTTTAACCACGCTGCCGTCCTTTCCTTCAAAAATTCTGCCATATCCTATAATGGCAACAATTGGCATGATAATCATGAGTATCCACGGGTGAAAGCAATATAAGAAAAAATCCGTGGTAGTTATCACCGGAACAAATTCGTAGGTTTCCTTCATGGCGGTCAGGAGTCCGGCGAGAACGAACAGCTGTTTGCTCCAGGGGATGGCATGGCACATGGATGTTGTCATCCCGTCAAGTATATTTGCCCGGCGGTAGGGGTGTATCTTCTGGTCCTGTCCCATGGCATTGATGAAGGGTGCTGCGATGGCCATTCCCATGATGGCAAAGCCTCCCATCAGGCCCACGATAGCGCCCAGAGCACACATCATCAGCTCTGTCCCGGCCGGTTTGCTGACCGTCTTGCTCAAGGCCTCCATCATATCTTGCATGAGACCGGTTGCGATAATGAGCTCCCCGGCACCCATCAAAAGCATCAGTACGAGAATCTGCCTGATCATCATGGTCACGCCATCCGGTATGATACCAACTAGAATCATTTTCTTGCCAGCCGCTTTCATGTGAAGAAAATCCTCGAAACCAAGAATTCCGAAGACCAATGCAATGATGGCACCAGACACGATGCCAAGTGTGAGCGCTGTGGCAATATGGGTCCCCCTTACCGCAAAATAAATGATGACCGCAACCGGGATCAGCATGAGCAATCCTTTTGCATAGGAATACTTCGCGATCAGAGCGGTTGCTTCAGCAGGGGTCAAGAATTTCGACCCAGAACCAATGAACAAGTAAAGAATGAGGGAGATCACCCCCGCGATGATAGCATACTTGAATCGTGAGCGAACCACTCCCCCGATATCGGCAGGGCCCTCCTTATTCTGATACATCTGTCCGGCTGCCGAAACAATAGTGGTATCTGAGACAGGCGCTAGATTATCTCCAAAATTAGCGCCAGCCACCAGAGCACCAGCGAGCAAGAACGGATCCGCCCCCAATATGACGCCCGCAGGATAGAGCGTTGGGCCGAGCGTCAGAACCGTGGCCATGGAGCTTCCCGATCCAGTTGAGAGAAGACAACAAGCAACAAAAACAAATGCAGTAAACAGGGTTCCTTCTACTCCGACACTTGATGCTAGCCAGATAATACCACCAGCCACGTTGCTTGTTGCTAGCATCTTTGCAAAAATCCCCACGATGGTAAAGATCAACACAAACATAGCTACAGACGGTTTGAGCATGCCCCCTGTAACGACTTCCCAATATTTGTTCGAATCTTTCGCAAAAAAGGACGTCAAAATGACGCCCAACAAGGTAAAACCTAAAACAACCGACATGGAACCGACTCTAATGACACTCATCCATAACAGCGGAATTATAAAAAATACCAGTGGCAGAAGACAGAGCCAGCGCGACACATGAAACTCAAATAACTTTCCTGATTCGGCATTGCTTTCATTTACGTTCATTTGCCACCCCCTTTTTTGCTGAATTTTATTGTTGCTGCCAAGTGAATTAACATTTGGCAGCCTTCACATCATGGACATTGCTCCTAACGTGAGATGATCATCCCAGCACTATGGTAATTTTATAAATTCTGGACATACTGCACCCGTGCCTTCAACCTAAAAATACCACTACTCCTTTGAGCAGTGTTTTAACTTGGTCATCGTTTTGCTGGTGACCAACTCTCTATGAGTTCATCTTGTATTAAACCGTTAAATTCCAGATCATTTTTAAAGCTATACTTAAAAGCACAGTGCCGATTACAATTTTCACATGTTTGGATTTCAGTTTCTCCATCATAAGCCATGAACCTAGCAATGCTCCTAGGATAGATCCCAATCCCGTAAAAGCCAAAAGTGGAATGCTGATGTTTCCAGTGGATGCATGCCCCATGAAACCCGCAAAAGATGAAAAAATAACAATAAACGCAGTTGTTGCAGACGCTTTCTTGGGATTGAAACCCAGATACACCAACATAGGGAGAATGAAATTTCCGCCACCAACGCCCAAAAGGCCTGCCATAAATCCAGCGAATGCACCGATAAAAATGCCGTAACCGATCTGTTTGCCTCTGGATCTTTCTGCTTCTTCTTGATTTTTTTCTTTGGGACGATAGAAAAACATCATAGATGAAGCAAAAAGCAGGAAGCATACAAAGAGCCATAGCAAGAGGTTTCGATCAAGAAGTTGACTAACGTAAACCCCAATAGGAGAGAAAGTTGCTGCAACGATGAGAATTGGTAGAGCAACCTTAAACATTATGAGGTTTTTTCCTAAATATCTAGAGCATGCAAAAAGCATGGCAATGGAGTTTAGGAGCAGAGCAGTTGCCATAGCCACACGAATGTCGATACCTAAGGCAATAAAAGTCGGTATAAGGATAATAGCTGCGCCCTCACCAGCTATTGTAAGAAGGGTCGTGAATACAAAGGTTAATGTTCCTGCTAGTATGGCAGTGATCATAAATAGAATGTTCTCATTATGTTTTTGTCTTTTATAAATAGCAGCAATCTTGACATAAGTAAAACGAGTATTTAGAATGATTAACATTAGAATATCTAATGTGCCAGGGGGAATGATTTGGATATCAGGCACCTCAAAACTTTCATTGCCATAGATGATCATGGAACCTTCGGAGCTGCCGGAAAGGCGGTAGGACTAACACAGTCCGCGATAAGTCAGCAAGTAAGAGCAATCGAGGAACACCTAAACGTCAAAGTGTTTGATCGTACGGTTCGACCTCCGGCACTGACTGTGCACGGTATCGCAGTTTTAGAGAGAGCTCGTAAAATAGTCGCAGAATATGATCATATCTCAAGTATAGTGACTACTGGCGAGTTAGCTGGAAGTTTAATTTTAGGTACTATACGAAGTAGTTTTGCAGGCATACTTCCGAAAGCTTTATCGACACTCAGAGATCGTTACCCACAATTACGTATTCGGGTAAACACTGATGATTCAGCAGGTCTAGCATCAATGGTTTTGACTGGTCGTCTAGATGCAGCGATTATTCCTGAGAAAACAATGGTGAAAGAGAGACTCCGTTGGATGCCATTTTCTGTTGAGCCTCTTAAAGTGATTGTACTTGAAGATATGAAAGGTGACACAGATGAAGAACTCCTAGAAAATTATCCTTATATACGATTTAAACGAGATGCTCCTGTGGCACATCTCATAGACAACGAAGTACGGCACGGGAAAATTAGAGTAACAGAGGAAATCCAGACCGATACTTTTGCCGCTATCATTCGAATGGTTTCATATGGCTTAGGGGTTGGCATTGTGCCTGAACAGGCAATGGAAAATCCATTTCCTTCAAATATTAGAGCAGTACCTTTTGGGAATCCCCCAATTCAGCGAAAGGTGGGGGTAATATGTTTGGAAGATACTACCAAGCTACGTATAGTTGAAGCGTTACATCGTGAATTATGGCTGTTAAGCGGGTCACAGGAAATTAGCTAATTTGACTCGAATGTTAGGATTTTTTTCAGTTTACAAAGATAAATAGTTCTCTTTGTAATCTCTAAGAGAGTAATGAACCTCCCAAATTTATATTCTTCCTGAGCACCTTCCGCTGGAGCAAAGTGCGACACGGAATACCTTCGGCTTGGCAATATTAAATTCAACGATCAGGCGTGGAAGAATAACTGCTAATGAGAAACATCCTGTCCAAAAGTGGAGGGACTATTCCGTATAATGAGACGGTATTTTTGGATTTATGGAAAAATAAATATTCATAAAAACAGTGTAATAAGAGTTTTATATGATGGACGCCGCCGCAGTATACACGCTGGATTCTTACTATCGAGCACTGAAAGATTAATAGTGGGTAGCTGCGATATCATTGATAATATTCTTTGTGTTTGCACTGCAATGAATTATATATCATTGGTTACAAACAAAAAGCGCTGATCGCAGACCAGAAATATTTTTCAGGTTTTTGATTGTTGTGCACGAAATAGTTGCAGCTCATAGGGTTTCTTAACCAGAAGAAGGCATTAATAATGATTACGATTAATGAGCATTACAACAAATTACAGGCCTCCTACCTTTTTTCAGATATAGCCAAAAAAGTGGCAACATATCAGAATAACAATCCGGACCAGTCGATCATAAAACTTGGAATTGGTGATGTAACAAAACCGCTGCCGCAGGCATGTATCAACGCCTTTCATCAAGCCGTTGATGAAATGGCAGATGAAACATCGTTTAGAGGCTATGGACCTGAACAAGGATATGATTTTCTGCGTGAAACCATCACCACCAATGATTTTAAAAAACGAAATGCTGCCATTACTGCCGATGAAATATTTATCAGTGATGGTGCAAAATGTGATACGGGGAATTTTCAGGAATTGTTCAGTGACAAGATAGCCATCGCAATACCCGACCCTGTCTACCCGGTTTATCTGGACACCAATGTCATGGCCGGCAGAACGGGCACCTATAAGGATGGACGTTACCAGGGAGTTGTCTATCTGGATTCAACAAAAGAGAATAATTTCGTTCCCTCTCTTCCAGAAGAAAAAGTTGATCTCATCTACTTATGTTTTCCAAATAACCCGACAGGCTCGACAATTTCAAAGGATGAACTCAAACTCTGGGTTGACTATGCTCGGGAGAACAGAGCGCTCATTCTCTATGATGCAGCCTACGAATCATTTATTAAAGATGATTCATTACCAAAGACCATTTATGAAATTGATGGTGCTCAGGAAGTTGCTGTTGAATTTCGAAGTTTTTCCAAAAGTGGAGGTTTTACCGGTACCAGGTGTGCCTTTACCGTCGTCCCAAAAGCATGCAAGGTATACGATACCAACGGTACATCTCACTCGCTCCACAGCCTCTGGAATCGCCGGCACTGCACAAAGTTCAACGGTGTATCGTATCCGGTTCAACGTGCAGCCGAGGCACTCTACAAACCAGAAGGGATGCAACAGGCGGCCGATCTGGTGAGTTATTATATGAAGAATGCGGAACTGATCAGGTCGGAAATTTCAGCGCTCGGTTTTGATTGTGTCGGCGGTGAGAATTCACCCTATATCTGGATAGACGGGAAAACTGATTCCTGGAAATTTTTTGATCTATTGCTGGAAGAAGCCGGGGTTGTCTGTACCCCTGGTGCCGGCTTTGGCAAATGTGGTGAGGGCTATATACGGTTATCTGCATTCAATTCATATGAGAATGTCAGCCTGGCAATGGCACGTATCAAAGCGGCACTCTGATCCAAAAAAATTATTCCTTTTCAAGCCAGCTGTTTTGAATGGTTGCCGGCTTGAAACTGATTCTTTCCTCCGTACCTTTCATTTCGCTGATACGTTTCACTTCCATATTATTATTAAGCCACTGAAGAACTCCATTTACCAGGCGCTCCGGTGCAGAAGCTCCAGCAGTTAAGCCAATAACGCTCACATCATCTAACCAGGAGGGATCGATATCCCTATAATCGTCAATCAAATAGCTCGTTCCACCGGCCTCCTGGGCCACTTCTTTTAAACGATTAGAATTCGAACTGTTTTTTGAGCCAACCACAAAGATCAGACCTGTCCTGGCAGCCAGGTACCTGACAGCGTTTTGTCGATTCTGGGTGGCATAACAGATATTTGATTTAATCGGTCCTTTCATCTCTGGAAATCTGGTTTCAAGGACAGATTTCACACCGATAACATCCTGCTGACTCAATGTTGTCTGGGTAACATAAGCCACCTTTTGGGGATCGCCTACAACGATCCGGGCCGCTTCAGTCTCATTGGCCACAACGTGCACCCGGTTCAACACTCTTCCGGCAGTTCCCTCAACCTCAGGGTGGCCATGATGGCCGATAATGATAACATCAAAGCCGTTAGTGTGATACTGCTCAACCATTCGATGAATGCTGGTGACCAGTGGACAGGTGGCATCAATGGTTCTCAGGTTGTGTCGTTTTGCCTGTTTTTCTGTTTCTACAGAAACACCATGGGCACTGAAGACGCAGATCTCACCTTCGGGAATCTCATCAAGATCTTTAACAAACCGGGCTCCAAGGTCCTCAAGTTCAGAAATAACATGTCTGTTATGAACAATTTCGTGCAGCACATAGACCGGTGAATCTGATGATTCAATGGTAAGTTTCACCGTTTCAATTGCACGCACGACACCGGCACAAAATCCTCTGGGCGAAGCGAGAATCACCTCAACCCCAGATTTCATATCATCCTTTTGCATCGCTCAGTTCTTAACAGTCTGATTATGCGCGTATTATTGATTTGGAATGACGAGGACTGGTATATTCGAATAGCGTGAGACGCGCCGTGATGTTGAACCGGAAACATCAGTGCCGAGAACACTCCGGCTAGACTTTCCAAGGACAATCAAATCGGCTTGATGCTCTTTTGCCTTTTTGATAATTTCTTCACTGGGTCTTCCGCTCACCACGAGCATCTCAGCAACATGGGAGCTCTTGAATTCATGTGAATCAAGTTCTACTCTGCAGAAATCCTTCAAACGCTGCTTCATCTTAGCTAAAACAGCCTGTAAATTATCCTTGTAGACCTTCTTGGCATCAATTTCGGTGAGATAGGTGTCAACCACCGCCTGAATCGATGCACTCATTGGCTCAACCACATGCAGCATGATAATTTTCGCCTCATATTTTCGGGCCAGACTCAACGCTGCTCGAAATACCGGTTTGGTGTGATCGCCGAGATCAGTGGCGTAAACAATTGTTTTGTAGTCAGGTAATAGTGGCATAGTGGTCCTCAAATCAAATTATTAATGTATATGGTTATAAATGCTTTTACATAATAAGTCGGGATTTACTGTTTACCAGCTGCTGTATATGAAAAAATAAAAGGCGGCACATCGCAGTAATGGCCGCCTTTTATTTTCTAGTTAGAAGCGCCTTATTATTCTGGTCAATACCCTTGAATCTTATCGATCAATTCCGGCAGGAAGAGAGAGATCTGCGGAATGTAGGTGATAAGAATCAGAAATATAAGTAGTACGCCTAACCATGGGAGACAGGCCTTGATTACCCAGCCCATACTGTTTCCGGTAATTCCTGAAGCTACAAACAGGTTAAGCCCAACCGGTGGAGTGAGCATGCCGATTTCCATATTAACGACCATAATAATGCCGAGATGAATCGGATCAATACCCAGCTGAGTTGCAATTGGAAAAAGGATTGGAGCCATAATCAGCAAAATAGCTGAAGGTTCCATGAAATTGCCCGCAGCCAGAAGGAGCAGGTTAACCACAATGAGAAACATCCATGGAGAGAGCCCAAGCTCAACGATAATCGATGCCAGAAAGTGCGGTATTCTCTCCGTCGTCAGAACATGCGCAAAGAGCATGGCGTTGGCAATGATAAAAAGCAGCATGATGCTGACTTTGGCCGCATCCAGTACGACCTTATTGATTTCCTTATCATAAATGCATTTGTGAAAATTTGAGAAGATCAGCCAGGAATTTCTACCAACCATAGCACCTGTACCTTCTCCTTCTTTTCGCCAGGGTACCTTCTTGATCGGCCCCATGTCACGATAACCAAATACAGCTACAAGAAAAGCATAGACAGCAGAGACTGCAGCAGCCTCGGTTGGACTGGCAATACCACCATAGATAGAGCCAAGAACAATGATGATGAGCATCAAGCCGCCCAGAGCACTCCAGCCAGCCGTGAAAACTTCACTGAATCCAGCCCACGGTTGACAGGGTATTTTCTTGATCTTGGCGACAAAGTAAATGACGATCATCAGCATCAGCCCCATCATGATGCCAGGAATAAAACCCGCCATGAACATACGAGCTGCAGAGACTTCGGTTGCCGCCGCATAAACAAGCATGACGATTGATGGCGGAATCAAGATCCCCAGGGTTCCTGCATTGGCAATAATACCGACGGCAATACTCTCCGGGTATCCTGCTTTAACCATACCGACAATAACGATAGATCCGATTGCCGCGACCGTTGCGGGAGAAGAACCGGAAACAGCTGCAAAAATCATACAGGCAAGAACGGAGGCCATGGCGATACCACCGCTGATATGGCCAACTATACTCAAAGCGAATCTGATGATACGTTTAGCCACACCACCTGTTGATAAAAACTGAGAAGATAAAATGAAGAATGGGATGGCAAGGAGTGTATAATGTTCTGAAAGAGCCTCAAACAACTTAAGTGCAATCGAAGCCAGAGAATCGTTGGAAAACATCAAGATTGTTGCAATACTTGACAATCCAAGGGCCAGGGCAATAGGCATGCCAAGAAGCATGCAGCCAAAGAGTAGAATGAATAGTCCGGCAGTTGTCATATCATGTTCTCCTCTTTGGATAATTCTTCAGCAATCTGCATACTTTCTTTTGCCTCATCAGCATGCTTGAATCCTTCGACGTCACCAAAAATAATACTCCAGAGAAGGATAAAGATGCGGATAGCCAAAAAGGTAAAACCAATAAGCAGAATTGAGTGGGCCGCCCATGCCGGTACCGGAATATCCTCAAGATCTATACCGATCATGTGCATTTTCTTGAGGTAAATCCAGCTGCCGTACAATATCAGTCCACAATAAACCAGAGCAAGAACACAGCCAATCCCGGACAGAATCTTCCTTCCTCCAACAGGAAACAGGTTGACAAAGGCGTCCATTCCGATGTGTGAGCCCTGTTTCAAGCAATAAGAGGCTCCAAGCAGAACAAACCACCCTGACATATGTAAAGTCAATTCTTGAGACCAGAGAAAACCTGCATTGAAACCGAAGCGCATCACCACATCTAAAAATACCAACAATGTCGTCGACACTATTAAGATACAAATGATCGCCTCCTCCAACCGATTAAAAACGCGGAGAAACATGATTGACCTCTTGATCTGAGCTTAAATTAAGGTTGCGGGCACACTGAGCACAGAATGCCCGCAAAGATTAGTGAAGAAATAAAGAGATATTAAAACAGTTAGTTCGAGGAATAAGCAGCATCGATCAAATCTTTTCCGATCTCTTCCTCAAATTCACCCCAGACTGGTTTCATTGCTTCTACCCACTGCGCGCGTTCGGCATCGCCAAGGATAATAATTTCACTACGCTTGGAATCGACAACTTTCTGTCTATCCTCAGTAGCCTTGTCTGCTGCAACCTTGTTACCAAAAACAAGTGCTTCATCGAGGGCCTTTTTGACTTCAACACGGATATCATCCGGCAGACCTTTCCAGAACTCAGTTGAAGTTACGATCAGATAGTCGATCAGACCATGATTTGATTCGGTAATGTAGTCCTGTACTTCGAAGAATTTCTTCGAGTAAATGTTGGACCAGGTATTTTCCTGACCATCAATCGCTTTGGTCTGCAGAAGTGTAAAAACCTCAGAGAAAGGCTTTTTCAGAGGTACCGCATCAAGTGCCACGAATTGGGCGGCAAGAACGTCTGATGCCTGAATCCTGAACTTGAGGCCTTTGGCATCTGCAGGAACACTAAGCGGTTTGCTCGAAGAAAGCTGCTTCAGTCCATTATGGAGATAACCAAGGCCGATAATACCTTTTTTCTCCATGGCCATCAGCATTCCCTGACCTTTTTCACTCTTTTGAAATTTCTCTACAGCAGCCATGTCCTTGAACAGAAACGGCAGGTCAAACAACTGGAGAGTTTTGGTGTAACGACTGAATTTTGAAAGACTAGGAGCGCCAATCTGTACATCACCAAGAAGCATCGCCTCAAGCACCTTGTTGTCACCAAAAAGCTGTGAGTTCGGAAATACTTCGACGACAACTTTACCGTCCAAGCGCTCGGCAACGAGATCCCTGAATTTATTAGCCATCTGACCTTTTGGTGTGTTTTCTGCAACAACATGGGAAAACTTAATGACGATAGGGGCGGCCACAGCCGTTCCAACTGCCAGCATGGTTGATACTGCAGTTACTGCAAGAATTTTGGAAACCTTTTGAAACATACCAACTCCTCCTTAATGTGTTAGTTCTTGCTCAGCCTTCGAGCATATAGCGAAATCTACGCCTTTATTTTCATGACTAGAATAGGTGTCATGATCAGGTATTTACTTGCAAAGAAAAGACCAGATAGAAGAGAAAAAGCTATATGGTTGAGATCTAATACAAAAGACAATTTCTGTTAATTCTTAGGAGGCATCAAATAGGCGGTAATCCGCCAATTTTGCCCAGGTGATGCGGGGGAATTCCGCCGCCAGGGAGCGTTGTTTAGTTCCTACTTGTAGTCACTCTTATCGAGTCCGTATTTCGTCATTTTATCTGACAGGGTTTTTCTTGGAATAGAGAGCAGGCTCATTACCTCCTTAATGGATCCATTGCTCGAGGCGAGCGCCTGCTCTATAAGGCTTTTTTCAAATGTCTCCACCTGTCGGGCGAGGCTTCTCGGGGTTGTATTGGCCGATCCTGACAAGAGTCGATCGATAGACCAGTCATTCTGTGCGCCCAGGAGCACATATCGTTCAGCAACGTTTCTTAATTCCCGAACATTTCCAGGCCAGGAATATGCCATCATTGAATTCAGCTGGGTACTTTCCGGTAATGGAACCTCATGCTGATATCTATGACATGCAACCAGGATGAAATGGTGGAAGAGAAGCGGTATGTCTTCACGTCTTTCACGCAGGGGGGGCAGACTGAGTCGAACAACATTGAGACGGTAGTAGAGATCTTCACGAAATAAACCCTTCTGGGAGGATTCTTTGAGGTCAGCTTTGGCTGCTGCAACGACACAAAGATCGAGTGGTATAATTTTGTTTGAACCGATTCTCTCAATGGTTCGTTCCTGAAGAATCCTCAGGAGATGAACCTGAACATGAAGCGGCATCGATTCAATCTCATCGAGCAGCAAGGTGCCTCCGTTGGCATGTTCAAATTTTCCGATTCTCTTTTCTCTTGCATCGGTAAAAGAGCCGGCTTCATGGCCGAACAGTTCACTTTCTATCAGTGATTCCGAAACAGCACCGCAATTTACTGCAACAAAGTTTTTTGTCCTTCTTTTGCTCAACTCATGCAGCGATCGTGCAACAAGTTCTTTGCCGGTACCCGTTTCCCCGGTGATAAGCACATCTGCTCCGGCATCAGCAACCTGCGCGATTGTAGAGCGCAGTTGTTCCATTTTCTGGGTTTTACCGATGATTCGAGGTCCTGGGGTTTTTTGGGCCTCAAGTTCCAGGCGGAGGTTTCTGTTTTCAAGCGTCAGCGTGCGCTTTTCAAGCGCTCTCTGGACCGTCTTCACAAGCCGTTCAGCGGAGTATGGCTTTTCGATAAAATCGTAAGCACCGTCACGCATGGCCTGGACAGCGGTGGAGATGTCGCCATGGCCGGTGATAAGAATTACCGGGAGATCCTGATCAATTTCATGGACTTTATTCAGAAATGTCATGCCGTCCATGACGGGAAGCCTGATATCACAAACAATAATTCCCTGAAGGTTTCTGTCGATCTGCGCCAGACCCTGTTCAGCTGACTCATGACAGGTTACTTCCATATCAGCGAGTTCGAGGGTCTGCCTGTTGGCCTGCCTGATATGTTTTTCGTCATCAATGAATATGACTTTGTTATTTCTTTTCATTCCTGCCTGTATATAGGGTTAAAGAGATAATAAACAGCGCTCCCTCGGGTGACGTTTCCGCCCTGATGTCTCCTGCCATTTCCTTTAAAATCCTCTCTGAAATGGTCAAACCGAGCCCCAGCCCCCGGCCCGACCGTTTGGTTGTATAAAATGGATCAAAAATCTTGGACAGATGTTCTGGAGAAATACCTGGGCCGGAGTCCTCCACTTCTATAATGGCCTTTTCACCAGATTCAAAACCATTTATGGAAATATTTCTTATCTTACGACCTTCAACTGCATGTATTGCATTACCCAGCAGGTTAACGATCACCTGCTGCAGAAGCACCTGGTTGGCGAGCAGCTCAATATTCTCAGGAGTCAATTGAAGATGCAAGGTAACATCATTTTTTCTAATTGCTGGAAAAAGAATTTCAAGGGCACCGTCAATAACGCCATGAAGGGGAACAATTTCAAGGTTTCCACTGCTTTTTCTGGAAAATTCTTTAAGCTGGACACCAAGTTGTGCCATTCTATCTGTCAATTCCCCTATCTGTGCCATATTAGAATTCGCTTCGTCTACCCTGCCTTTACCGAGCAGCAGTCTGGCGTTGTCTGCGTAGCTCCGAATAGCCGCAAGAGGTTGATTTAATTCGTGGTTTATACCAGCTGACATTTGCCCAAGCGTTGCCATTTTGGCAGCATGGACCAGTTCTGAACGGGTTCGTTTGAGCACTTCTTCGGTATTTTTCCTATCCTGGATTTCTTTGAGAAGCTGTTCATTGGTCTCGAGAAGTTCAATAGTTCGCTCGTTAACACGGGTTTCGAGTTTTTCGTTCAGTTCCTGGAGCACCTTTCGAGACTGATCTTCCAACCGTTTTAATTCCCCAAGTCTTCTCTGGCGCTGTCTCCACAGAGCCAGCAGCGAGTAACTGAAAAGAATCCCTGCACCGACCAAAACGTTAACTTCGATAATTTTCTTTCTGAGCGGTCGAATGTCTGTCATTATCTGAACATTCCAGCCGGCCTCTTCCATTGGATAAGACTGCTGAAGAAAGGTTCGTCCCCCACCCTCCGGCTTCTTCAGGTTGATGACACGACCAAAAGCATAATCCTTTACTATATCTATCGGCAGTGTCTCTAACTCCTGGATTGGATAGCGTCTGCTTTTCTTGATTAATTCAATAGCCGTCGAATCTAATTCACCAAGCGTTTTGAATCGCCATTGCGGATGGGTTGTTAAAAAGATGACATTATTGGGATCAGTTACGAGAAATGTTTCATCGTGAGCGCCCCATTTTTTTTCTACGGTATCAATATTTATTTTAACAACAACGGCACCGAGAATTTCGCGGTCCCTGCGAACCGGGTAAGCAAAGTAATAGCCCCGCTTTATGGACATGGTACCGAGAGCAAAATAGCGTCCCAGGTTACCTCGCATGGCTTGCTGAAAGTATGGTCTGTAACTGAAATTCCTGCCAACAAACGGATGCTCTTCCTGCCAGTTGCTCGCTGCAATGGTGAGCCCGTCACGATCCATCAGATAGGTGTCCGCGGTTCTACTTATTTCATTGATCGTTTCCAGGTATTTGTTCAGCGCTTCAATTCTGTCTCGACCGCCTGGATTGAGAAGAAAATTGACAAGTTGTTTGTCACGGGCCAACAATTCAGGCAGACTTTCGTATTTGGTTAATACTCCCCTGAGATAGGTCACAAAGAGTTCAAGCCTGACAACACCTTCTTCAGATAGCGTGATGAGGCCTTTCTGGTAGGTGATGGTTGAGATCCAGAATATCATCAGCACCATCAGTGCCAGTGTCGTGGCCCAGCCACTTACCGAGCGTATGGCAAGAAATTCGTTTTTATTCATGTGGAGTGACGTTCATAACGTTTTTGGAGGTTTCCAGAAAAAACAGGTTCAAGTCCCTTGGCAGTATAGTAAAAAAAAACATGATCACTGTCTTACCCCCGGAAACAGATTTATCGACAAGGAATGTTATTGTCCCTGAGTACCTGTTTTACATCATTTATGGCTACTTCTTTCCTATGAAAAATACCGGCCGCAAGGCCAGCTTCTGCTCGCGTTTTCAAGAAAACTTCGGTGAAATGTTCAGGTACTCCGGCACCACTTGAAGCAATGACAGGGATGGAGACATTATCTTTAACAAGATTTATTAATTCGATATCAAAACCGCTATTGGTGCCATCCTTATCTATACAGTTCAATAAAATTTCACCTGCACCAAGTTTCTCACAAATCGTTGCCAGTTGAACCACATCCACGTCTCTGCCTTCCCGGCCTCCTCGAACGGTACATTGGTACCAGCAGTATTGCTCCCCGTTCGGTCCGGGAAACGCTGTCTTTATCACATGGTGTGGTGAATCTTCAGTTGAGCTCACATACACCCGTCTGGGATCAATCGATATAACAACAGCCTGAGCTCCATAAACTCCGGATACCTGCTCGATTGAGCTCTTCCCCGTTTTTTGTCCTGTCTCCAGATAGTGTTCCACCGTGTAGACTGCATCGCTGCCAATTGAAATTTTGTCGGCACCGGAACGAAAATATTCAGAAGCGACATCAAGAGCACTGTAGAACCTCCCTTCAGAATCGGTAAACGCTCTGATTCCACCGCCAATCGTCAACGGCACAAAAACATTCTCCGATGTTTTTCTCAAAACCTGGAGCATCGGCTGATCAGAAAGTGGAAAATCACGAAAACCGGTAATGTTTAAAAAGGTCACCTCGTCTGCTCCCTCTTCGAAGTACCTCCGGGCAAGATCGACAGGAAGACCAAGGTTACGAACTGACCCCTCTTCTCGCACATCATATTGATCGCCTTTGGTTACGACAAGGTCACCGGCGTCATTATTTCTGACATCAAGACAGGCGATGATTCTCTTGGAAAAGGTCGTTTTTCCACTGGAATCAAATTTTTTCCTTGCCGACAACTGTATACATTCCCTCGAGAGGAAATTGTCAAGAATCTGCAAGCCTGCCAGTCCGCTTTTCTCTGGATGAAATTGCAGTGCAGCAACATTTCCATGACATACTCCAGAGACAAACTGGGTACCATAATCGGTAGTGGTCAGAAGCCACTCATCTGAGACAATGTCCGTCGGTACATGATAGGAATGAACAAAATAGACTTTTTCATCATGATAATCAGTAAACAGAGAACATTCTTTATGTTGCTTAATTCCGTTCCAGCCAATTTGTGGAACAGCAAGGTCTGGTCCAATAAATCGTTTCACCTGTCCAGGCAATATACCTAAACCGGATATTCCAGGAGACTCTTCACTCCCCTCAAAAAATGCTTGCAGCGCAACACATATACCAAGAAACGGTTTATTCTCGCGTATGCGGGCAACAAGAGCGTCTTTGTAGCCATCCTTTACCAGCTGCTCCATTACCAGGCCAAAACTGCCCACTCCTGGAAAAATCAGTTTTTCAGCATGTAAAATATCTTCCGGACTTGAGGCATCACGAATGTCGTAGCCGAGTTTTCTCACTGCGTTCCTGACACTCCTGACATTACCAGCGCCATAATCCAATAACGTTACCATATTTATTTTTCCATTAAATTAATTATACCAGTCATCGCAATACGCTTCTATCTGATGGGGAAAATGTTCTGATGCATAGAATTTTGATATCAGAAAATATTCTTATTTATTCAGGTTCCCTGCGGTAATAGTTGCCCTTAGAACATCCCCTGCAAAGAATGCGACCATCTTGCAAAATCTCTCGCCTGTCCTGAACCCAATCTCCGCAATTCTGGCAGACCACCCTGCTCAAAGGTTTCCCGGGCAGATCTTCCTCCGGTATACTGACATGCACATCTTGAAAAGAAAATAAATCATCATCCGGCATGACTTTATAGGCAAGAAGCTGTTGCCGGTATTTATCGACTATTTCCGGAAAATATTTTTTTGACAGCTCACGGGATTCTTCCTTGGCAACAACTCTGATTGCCTGCGATGACAGAAGGTTGATAAACGTTGCAGCCATGATGCCAAGATCCTCATGTCGCATGGTACGTTTACCGAGACTGCATCCAGTTACCGATTGAATTGCATCGGTTGCACAGCGATCAATTTCCACAATGACATACAACTTTTTTCTATCACGTCCCTTTGGATCATTTATGCCAAGTTTACTCAAGGCAAGCATGGCCATACGAACACCAATGACCTGGCCAGCACAGAGATGGCCGTGCAATGCCACCGATTCATCGAGGAGTTTTTCAAACCTTGAGATTACCATAATCCTGGTTATTTACTGGGTATTGATTTTCTGGTGCCATGACTGAAGTGTTTATCATATAACTTGGATTCAGCTACTAACGCTGATTTACCAAAAACAGGTCCAACACAGATCATGGCAGTCTTCGTTATACCTTCACGTCTGACACGTTCAGCAATATTTTCAAGCGTACCTGATACAATTTTTTCGTCTGGCCAGGTAGCTCTTTGAACAACTGAGATCGGGGTATTCAAGGTATATGCGCCATTGAGAAGGTCTTCAACGACACCTTCAATCATACCAACAGAAAGAAATATCATCATGGTTGCCCCATGAGAGGCAAGCAGGTCGAGCCGCTCATTGTCGGGCACCGGTGTTCTGCCCCCTTTTCTTGTGACAATAACCGTCTGAGTAAGTTCTGGCAGGGTAAGTTCTGCACCAAGAGAGGCTGCTGCTCCGAAAGCAGAAGAGACCCCTGGAATCATTTCGAAATCGATATTTAAAGATTCAAGGCGTACCATCTGCTCCATGGTTGCACCAAAGAGCGACGGATCTCCGGTGTGTACCCTGGCAACCACATCACCCTGGGCAACACTATCTTTGATGATGTCAATAATTTCTTCAAGATTAAGTCCGCTGGAATCATATATATCTGCTTGACTCGTGGTGAACAAATCTTTGTTTACAAGACTGCCGGCATAGATAATACAGTCCGCCTTATCAATAATATTTTTGCCGCGAAGGGTTATTAAATCGGGTGCACCGGGGCCTGCTCCAATAAAATAAACTTTTCCGAATCTGGTTTCATCATTCATGGTAACGAGTCGCTCGTATGATATGTATGGGATTGAATTGAACTGATTGTGCATCGGGATAGGTATATCGAGTTGTCGATACGACACTGGCATCGACTGTATAGCCTGATTGATAGAGCAGCTTTGGTGCGGTATCAATTGTATCTTGAATAACTCCGGTTACTACGATTCGATCTACCTTCAGATTTTTATCCGTAATAACGTTGATAATTTCGGCAAGCGAACCTCCGCTGCCGCCAATAAACACACAATCAGGAGCTGGTAGTTTTTTAAGAATCTCTGGGGCTTTTCCCTGGCACACTGAAATATTCCAGCACTTAAAACGGTCTCTATTGCAGGTGATGTTATCAATTTCCTCCTGCTTCCGTTCGATAGCAAAAACTGACAAGGCGGGCTTAAGCAGGGCTGCTTCGATACTGATAGAACCTGAACCGGCACCAACATCCCAAAAAACACCATTGGAGGGAAGTCTGAGAGCATGGAGCACAGCTGCCCTCACTTCATTCTTGGTGATTAAGCCCCTGCTGTGTCTGATCTCTGTCTCCACAAGACCAAAATTACCAGGGCGCTCGTTTTCGCCTATATTTCTCTGTATAATCAAGCAATTCGGCTGATCAAATCGTTTATTTGATATTTCAGGCACTGTTCCTGAGTATAGTTGCTCACCCTCCATTCCTAACTTGACACCAACGTGCATTTTGTAGGTGTCAAGCTCGCTGTCCGGCAGATTGTCAATAAGATGTTGGGCGATTTTCTGTGGAGAATTTTCTCTATCAGTAAGCACAAATATTTTTGATTTATGTAAGACGCTGCGCAAATCGTTAAAGGATCTTCCATGAAGGCTTAAAGATGCAGCATCGTTCCAGGGAATACCAAACCTTGCAAAACAAAGCTGTAGGGAGGAAAGTGCTGGTAAAAAGACAATCTCTTTGGCAGGAAACCTGCTTTTAAGCGTTTGTCCCAGGCCATAGAAGAGCGGGTCGCCGCTGGTAAATACCAGAACAGAATGCGAACAGAGTGCTTCTGAAATAGCATCCAGGCATCTGGCAAGCGGTACAATCGGAACCCATTGCATCAAACGGGAGTCTTTTTCATATTGCTCTTTAAAACGCTCAAGCACTGAAGCTGTAGCGATGACGGTTGAACACTCTGCCAGGTATTCATCAATATAGTTTGTCGGCAGGTTTTCTCCGGATATGCCGACAATAATAATTTTATGATTTCCCATGTCTGATACCTAAATACTGCAGATCAACCTGCCGGAACCGTGTACGAGGTGAATAGTAATGTGGGCATTTGCCATACTTTCATAGTGCTCTTTTGCCCGCTTACAGGTCCAGGTAATAAGAGCAATTTCGTTTAATTCTAAAAGTTTTTCCAATACTTCACGGGCGGTGTTGGATGGTTCCAGTTTTTCAAGAAGCGTTTCATTAATCCCCTGGTCCCTATAAAATACTATGATCTTGCTCGTATCAAGAACTCCGTGACGAACGTGTGTCTGGGGGACTTTCATTGCTCCTTTGAGTAATTTTGCCCACATGGTTGCCATATGGATTCTCTGGTAAAAATGTTTGTTCGTTTCTTTAAGGGCAAATTCAAGATAATCACCCATCATCACAAGCGCTTCATCGGGAAGAGAAAGGTGGGATTGAACACATTTTTCAGAAGATCGGCCGGTCGACAGTATTACTTCTTTAAGTCCTGCCGCAGACGCCACATTCATGCATATTGAAATTGTCGCAGTCCATGCATCGGCAGATACTGGTTTTACAATACCGGTTGTTCCAAGAATTGATATTCCGCCGACAATACCAAGCCGTTTGTTAAGGGTCTTTTTTGCAAGTTCCTCACCCCGCGGTACTTCTATAGTAACGTCTAAAACCCGGTTATGATTTTTTCGATGTTGAGCAATTGCTTCTTCCACCGCCTCGGTTATCATTCTCAGCGGTACAGGGTTGATTGCAGGTTTACCGATAGCGACAGGAAGCCCCGGCTTGGTTACCGTTCCGACCCCCGTACCGCCAATTATGTTAATTTTTTGAGAAGGATTCGCAATGAATCGACTGGTAATACGAACAGTGGCCGAAATTACTGCTCTATTGGTGACATCAGGGTCATCACCTGCATCCTTGACGACAGCGGCCTGAGCCTCATTTTCGTACAGACGTGTCCATATCAGCTTGAAGGTAACACGACTCCTGTCAGGAAAAGGAATGGTGACTTCAGTCAGTTCTTCTTTGGAAAACAGTACAATAGCAGCAGCCTTCGCAGCAGCTGCAGCGCAAGCACCAGTGGTGTATCCTGAGCGTAGTTTCTTCATTACAAAAAAGAAAAGCCGCATCCTTAAAGGATTGCGGCTTTTTAGCCTTACCGGCAGTCAAATGTTGTTACGCTTATTCTTTAGATCAACTGAGTGAGATGGTCGGGACGAGAGGATTTGAACCTCCGACCCCAGCGTCCCGAACGCTGTGCTCTACCAGACTG
>CAZOWJ010000010.1:0-64274 GCA_964583415.1 uncultured Desulfocapsaceae bacterium | reverse complement strand
CTGTTGGTCTGAAACTGTTTCGTCAGATCGTTAATGACAGCGTCTTCTCCGGCCGTCAGCTGGCCGGGAGATTGATAATCAATAGTGGGAAAGAAGTTGTCATTCAACCCCTCAGTCTTTCCGGAACTGAGCATTTCAGCAAGACGGTCAAGCCAGAGACGGGACTCCATTTCATATTCTGGAAAATCTCTGATTGTCTGTTCTTCCAGTTTAAACTGAATAACAGTCAGAGCTTTTTCCATTGCCCTACCTTTGTCTGTTTTGGCCTTGAAATTACCTGAGATCTGCTCAACCGGATAGGTCGATACAGAAAATTCAGCCAGCAGAGATGTATCAAAACCAAGTCGTTCCAAAAACTCAAAATGATCATATCGGCAGGTAATGCGCATCGCTTCTGCGATTAACGATCGATTCCCTGAAGCTGCGCCCATCCAGAGAATATCATGGTTGCCGAGGACATAATCAACAATTCTTCGATAGGGGACAGAGGAGAGGATGCGCAGAATTTTATCTGGTTGAGGTCCGCGGTCAAAGACATCCCCAAGAACCTGAATCCGGTCAATCAATACATTCCTGATGGCATAGGCCAGGTGGTCGATGAGCCTCGTTGAAATTATTTCTTCTTCAAAAATTGGATCAGGGACGGGAAGGCCTGCAAGCAGGCGACTGATAATATCATGGAATTCAGGCCTGAAAATGTCTTCCATCCGATAACGGACATTGGTCAACTTGTACTTCAATACCTGAACCAGGCAGAGAATGACATCCTGGATGTCCATTTTCATATCAGGGCTATGGATAAACTGTCTTTTCCTGATAATTCTGACCAGATATTGTATTTTGTCGATACTGAAGGTATTAGGCAGTGCTTCTCGGCAGGTCTGGTAGAGAACTCCAAACCGGCCGCGGAGAATAAACTTGAATCTGTCACCCTCCCCGTGAAGATCACTGATCCACAGCGTGGTGGGGATATTTGAGTTGAGCTCTGTTTCCAGCTGGAGCAGTTGTTGGGCAAGTCCATCGATTTCACCAGCCCTTATGGGGTCATCTGATGGGTGATTTGTCAATGTGGTATTACTCGAGAGGGTTGTAACCATAATGAGAATCCTCTGAATTTGTAAATGGCAACCATCGAGGGGTAATCTGCCAAGCTGGTGGGCCGTAGTATGGTTCGTTACTGCTAAAACGCCACTATAGATTTACCAGAGAGCCCCTCTGTTGGTCTTGCCATGTCATAACCAGCAGATACAACAGAATTATTTTAGCATTTGTATGGTTTACAGGCAACATAATTGATACTATCAGGATAATGATGAATATAATCCTATGCTCCTTGGAGAAACTGAATTTAAAGAGAAGGCAGAACCAGGAGCATAATGATATGAACGGAATAAGCTTGGTTTACAGAGATGAATGATATCGACCATTCAATGATAAATAGTTGGTATCGTGATAATTTTACTGAAGGCTCTGTACATTCTTCCGGCCATGGAGCAATAAGATATTCGTTTAAGCAGGGGCAACCCGGTCAGGGATCCATCGTTATCGTCCCCGGTCGCACGGAATTTATAGAAAAATACATCGAGTTTTGCTGGGATCTGCGAAATCTCGACTATACAATCTGTCTCTACGATCATCTCGGTCAGGGAAAGTCAGACAGACAGCTTGAAGATCCGGATAAGGGCCACATCACTGATTTCAAAACCTATGTTTCAGATCTGATAAAAATAATCCAGTCCGTTGTCCTGCCGGCTCAGAGGGGACCTGTTTACCTTCTGGCCCACTCAATGGGTGCAACAATCAGTGCGCTGGCGAGTCAACGCTCTGCGGAAATGATCAGCGGATTGATTTTGGTTTCCCCCATGTTCCAGATCAATATCGGGAAACTCCTTCCTCCGTTTCTGGTGGAGCTGTTATGTAATGTTGTCTGTTTTGCTGGTGGCAGATCTGGCTATGTATGGGGTGGTGGTCCCTATAACCAGGAAACGGATTTTGAAAACAATCTGCTGACAACAGATTTCAACAGGTTTCAGCTTAATAACCAATTGATCAGTCAAAATCCGGAAGTAGCACTGGGAAGCCCCACCTTTGGCTGGCTGCAGCAGGCCTATCGGGCAATGAGACAGGTACGCAGGCAGCCATCTGCAGCAGTATGTCCGACTATCATTTTTCGTTCCATTGACGAGCGTGTCGTTGGCCTGCAGGAAATGGAAAATTACTGCAATGAATCCAGAAATTGTCAGCTCGTGACCTATCAAAACTGCCGACATGAATTGCTGATGGAGAGAAATGAAATCAGAGATGATCTTATAGCAAGAGTACATCAATTTCTGACCAAAATGATAGATTATAGCAATTAAACGAGCATGTAAATCAAGCTGCAATTGTCCTCTTTTTTCTCAGATTTAAAAAGAAAAAGACCATCAACCCGCAACCAGCGAGAAAATGAATCGTCATTGGAGCAGGTTTGATCAGGAAGAAGGCAAGGAAAAGCAATAGGATACGTTCTGGCCATGAGACTGCATTTTCCATATGCCCCTGGAGCGCACAGGTGAAGCCATACAGGCCAAGAAAAGCAAAAATGAAAACCAGCAATATGTCAACGGGATTTCCTCCAAGTATCGGTGTATAGGCGAAAAGCAAGGGTACAATATAGAGTCCTTTGGCAATTTTCCAGGACTGCAGCCCCGTAGACATTGGCGGTGTTCCGGCGATAGCTGCCGCGGTAAATGCTGCCAGACAGACAGGTGGGGTGACATTACTGTCCTGGCTCAGCCAGAAGATAATCATGTGGGCTGACAATAGTGCAAAGGTTGCTGTTTCAGGTGATAAAGCCAGTTCCCTTATGGTTCCTGCAAGATCAATCGGAATTAAATGAAGGAGAGCACGGGCCTGTTCCACAGACATGGGCTGATTGAGAAGTTCAAACTTGTCAGGAATGGCAATCATCATTACCGCTTTTGTTTCTTCGGATAATACGCCGGCGGAGATCAGGCCAACAATGTGCCCATCGGCAATAAGGTTATACAGTGCTGGTGCAGACAATGTTCCGAGCACTATATAGGCAGCGGTAACCGGAAGCCCCATACCCAAAACCAGTGAAGCCAGGCCAATGAGGACGATGGCAATCAGCATGTTGTCACCTGACCAGTTTGTAATCATCAGGGAAAAGGTGTTGCCGATACCAGCTGTGGCGATAACGTTCACAATAAGTCCGACGCTACAGAGCAGGATGGCGGTCATTACCATGTTGCGTGCCCCAAGAGCCAGGGCCTCAAAAATCTTTTTAACTCCCATTTTGCTGGGGGTAATCCAGGATGCTATAACAACGGAGACGATACTGATTCCAGCAGCGTAGGTTGGTGTGAAACCGTAGATTAAAAGACCGATCAGGGTCGAAATCGGCAGGAGAAATGGCAGGCCGCCTTCCTTGAGTACCTGAAGTACTTTGAGATTCTCATCTTCGACACTTGCAATATTTGTTCTTTTTGCCTCAACTCTGACGAAAAAGGCGACCGTTGCAAAATAGAGAATTGCTGGAAGGATACTGTATAGCACAATGGTGGTGTATGGAATCTGTGTATAGCTTGCCATGACAAAGGCACCGGCTCCCATTATCGGCGGCATGAGTTGACCTCCGGTTGAGGCTGCTGCTTCAACTCCTGCAGCAAATTTAGGCTCAAAGCCAGCACGTTTCATCAGTGGGATTGTGATGACGCCGGTAGAAGCCGTGTTGGCGACGGCTGACCCGGAAATGGTTCCCGTCAGGCCAGAGGCGAAAACCGCTACCAGACCGGGGCCGCCAATAAACCTTCCTGCAACTGCCCGGGCGAGTTTGATGACAAATTCTCCGGCTCCTGAAGTGAGAAGAAAGGCGCCAAAGAGAATAAACATGAAAACAAAGGTTGAGGAAATTCGGGCAATATTGCCAAAAATACCGTCATCACCATAAACAGAACGAAAGAGAATGGTTTCAGGGGTGAGCCCGCTGAACTTGAAGACGCCGCCAATTTCACTTCCCCACCAACCGACGTAGGTAAGGGCAATGATAATGAGCACAGGAATGATCCAGCCGGTTGTACGCCTGGTAAATTCAATGGCGGTGAGGATCAGTATGATCCCTGCAATCCACTCTGCAGTACTCAAATGTACTCCACGACTGTAGATTGCGTCTTCCATGCTGATCATATAGATGGCAGAAGCGGCAGCCATAAAACCGACAATCAGATCAGAAATGAGTACTGCAGTTGTCCGGCTGTCAAGGGATCCGCCAGTAAAAGGATAGACAAGGCTACATAAGACGGCAAAACCGGCGTAATGAAGTGCGTTTTGCCACAATCCGGGAAGAACACTGAACAAGTTGAAGTACAGGTGCATCAGCGACACGCCAATACCGATAAAGAATATCGCTTTGTTAACAGCACTGTTTTTTTCAGTCTCTGTCTCTTCGGATGACACGTTGTACTCCGGGATAAAAGGGGCTGGTTCAGTCAATGTCGAAAAGAGACTGAACCAGCTGTGATAAAATTACTGCAGCAGGTAAGCGGGAATATCGAGGCCGGCTTCTTTGAAATACTTTGCGGCACCAGGATGCAGTGGCATCGGCAGGCCGTCCAGTGCTTTTTCTAAGGACATGACTTTCGTTGCTTTATGGATGGCATTGAGAAACGGCAGGTTTTCATAAATTGTCTTGGTTATCTGGTAAACGGCATCCTCATCCAAATCAGCTCGCACTGCAAGGAAGTTAGGCTGTGCGATAGTGTTTATCTCTTCGGCCTGCCCCGGATAGGTCTCTGGCGCAATCACATAGCGGGTCCAGAGGTTTAAACCACCGTCAGCCTGCTTGATTTGTTCATCGGTAAAATCGAGAATTTTAACTTTATCTCCCATGGACGCAATAGCGCGGGTTACTGCGCTGGTGGGAACTCCTGCAGGGGTACTCATGCCGGCGATCTGACCATTTTGCAGTGCATCGGCGCTGGGGCCATAACCGACATAAACCAGATCAAACGCTTCATCCGCATTGATTCCAAGGTTCTTTAGCAGAAAACGATTTGAGCCGATGGTGCCCGAATTTTTTTTGCCCAGGGACAATCGTTCACCTTTAAGATCTGCAAGGTCAGCTATGGTACCTGTTTTGGTTTTGTCTGCGAGAATGGTGAATTGTTCTACATTTTGCCAGAGCATGGTTACCGAACGAAGGTCTTTTTGAGGCCCGTCTTTTTCCAACGGGCCTTTACCGTTCCAGGCATAATAACCGAACAATCCTTGAAGAATTGCAAATTGAACCTCATTATCCCTGAGGAGTTTTATATTTTCTCCAGACCCTGCCGAGTTGATGGCGGACATACCAATTTTTTGTGTTGGCTGAAGCTTGACCTTGATGAGTGTTGCTATCGCCACACCAACAGGATAATAGGTGCCACCGGTACTGGCTGTTGCAAGAAGATAGCTGCGATCCTCTGCTGCCTGAACAGTGATTGCGGTCAGGAAACCCAGCATAACAGTTGCTGAAGCGACACGACTAAAAAATGATATTATTTTCATTAGGCTCTCCTTTTGAATTGACTGATGTGCCACAGTTGAATTGCCCGGT
The DNA here is from genome assembly GCA_964583415.1 of uncultured Desulfocapsaceae bacterium. Classification (GTDB taxonomy): domain Bacteria; phylum Desulfobacterota; class Desulfobulbia; order Desulfobulbales; family Desulfocapsaceae; genus MADRE3. Next base: position 58,678 of record CAZOWJ010000010.1, on the reverse strand, counting down.
GCAGATCATGGTGGCACCTGATAAGAGATGAGATTGAGAAGCTTCAAGAACACGCAACTCACAGTAAATATTATGCGATATATTCAGGAATTCAAGGGGCGTGTTCTATTTAGAAACAAAAGATTCTAGAAAAAAACATGATATGACCAGAGCGCACCATGTTCAGTTTCGTTGTCAGGATGATTACCATGAGGCGAACATACCATTCTGTTCTGAATGTTGATAGTTAATGAAGTTTGCAGCCACATCGGTATAAATGGAGACAAAAAGATTTTGAAAGTGCGATCAGATCCAGATGAGTATAATGATTTATTATCGGTTTATCCCACACTGCATCCATTTCTTTATCACTCTTTTGTTAGGCCTCCACCTCTCTGTTGTCATTTTTCCAGAAGAAGGATTGAGTGAAGGGTTGAGTAAATCTGTTCTTTACATCAACTCCTACCATCAAGGATATCCGTGGTCTGACACAATTCTTGAAGGAATCAACAATGCACTTTATCCGGGTGATTATAAAATTGAGCTTCAGATCGAATATCTCGATGCCAAAAAATTCAACGTAGAGCCTGTGTTAACAGCGTTCTATCAACTTCACAAAGAAAAATTTCAGGATCAGCAATTCGATGTCGTTATCGTCTCAGATGATGATGCATTCCAATATGCGATCAAATACAGACCTCAGCTCTTTCCTGAAGTTCCCATTGTTTTCTGTGGAGTAAACAATCTCACCAGTAAACAGGCAGCTGTGGGGAATATCACCGGGATTGTAGAAAACTTTGATCTGATCGGTACCATCGATGTTGCACTTAATCTTCATCCTGATAAAAAACGAATGATTGTCGTTGGCGACAATTCTACTGCTGGTCAGGCTATTAAGAGCCAGATTGAATCTTTCGTCCCCCAGTTTCAAGATCGGCTGACGGTTGATTTCTGGGTTCAGGTTGATTTGGACGATGTGCAGAAACGGGTAAAAACACTTCCCGCTGATACCTTTCTTTTTATTATTCCCTATTTTCAGGTAAGTGACGACTATTTCCACTCCGCCGAAGAGGTAATGGAAGCGATATATTTGCACTCAAACGTACCAATTTATACCGGCTGGGAATTTCTCCTTGGGCATGGCGCCGTGGGAGGAAGTCTGCTCTCAGGGCTCGAGCACGGTCGGGCTGCGGCTGAGTTGTCTCTGCAGATCCTTGGAGGAGAAAAGGCTGACAGGATTCCGATAATTTATGAGCCAAACGGTTTGTACCTGTTTGATTACCGGGTTATGGAGCGATTGGGTATTGACGAGTCCATGCTCCCTGCAACGAGCAGGATTATCAATGCACCGAGTCCTTTTTACCAGCTGCCAAGAGAATTGTTCTGGACCATAATTGTCAGTTTTTTACTGCTCGTTGTTGCACTTTTATTTCTCAGCTTAAACATGATTGCCAGGAGGAAGATAGAAAGGACTATCAAGGATCAACTCACCTTTCAGGAAACGTTGATAGACACTATTCCGCTTCTCGTCTCCTGGAAGGATGTTCATGGCCGCTTTGTCGGTGTAAACGTAGCCTTCGCAGATTTTTTCGGGCTCGGTAATATCACAGAGGTTGTCGAGAAAACCACTCGTGATGTGGTTTCTGACGATGCATATGTGGAGTGGTCGGTGGATACAGATATATCTGTTATTTCTGAAAATAAGGAATTTCGCAGGGTGAGAAAACGGATTACCGGTGCTGACGGCGAATCAGCATGGCTGGAACTCAGCAAGGTACCCATACGAGACCGGGATAGAAAAATTACCGGGGTATTAACCACGGCTGAAAACATTACCAGGGAACAGAACCTTGAAAAGCAGCTGTTACAGTCACAGAAAATGGAGGCAATCGGAACTCTGGCAGGAGGCATTGCCCATGATTTTAATAATATTTTGACCTCAATCATCAACTCGACAGAACTGGCTGTTTCTGACGTAGATCAAGATTCACAGACAAAAAAGGATCTTGACCGGGTGCTGAAGGCGGCACGACGGGGAAGTCGTGTTGTCAAACAGATCCTAACGTTCAGCAGGCCTTCACAGCATGGATTTCGATCAACTGACCTGGAGGCACTAGTTTATGAGGTTATTAACCTGATGGAGGTATCGCTTCCCGGAAGTGTGAAGATGAAATATGCCGTGTCTCCTGATCTCAGGAAGATCCATGCTGACCCAACTCAATTGCATCAGGCAATAATGAATTTATGCACAAACGCCTTTCATGAATTGAAGGAAACAGGCGGTGAAATCGATTTGAGCTTAAAAACGGTCTCTCTCGGAGGAAATGAGGCCGGATACCTGAACCTTGAGCCGGGAAATTTTGTAAAAATAACCATACGTGATAATGGTCCGGGAATAAAACCAGAGATAATTGATAAAATTTTCGATCCTTTCTTCTCCTTGAAAAATAAAACTGAAGGGTCCGGTCTCGGATTAACGGTTGTTCTCGGCATTGTAAAAGGACATAATGGTGGAGTAAGAGTGAGTAGTGAGTACGGAAAAGGTACAACATTTGATATATTTCTTCCGGATATCAGTCCAGAAACAGAAAGGATCGATCTTCTGACCGCTCCTGAGGATGAGAACGATGGTTCCATACTTTTTGTTGAAGACGATGAAGATCAGCTTCAGACGACACCGAGAATCCTTCGTTCTCTCGGGTATCAGGTTGAGTCCTCCGGAGACAGCAGAGAGGCTGCAGAAAAAGTTCAATCCGGACCTGATCGTTACGACCTGGTGATTACAGACTATGATATGCCGGGAATGAATGGTGTTGATTTGGTCAGGAAAATGATGGAATATGCCCCATATCTTCCGGTAATTATGATATCGGGAAGACAGGAGGCAGTGGCTGCTGCAAAAGAAATAGCTGCCATAAGATATGTTTTGGTTAAACCGTATGATAAGAATGAGTTATCGGCCATGATACATTCCATTTTAAGAAGAGATGGTCGCTTATGAATACAATATTAGTAATCGATGATGATCCTGAAATTTGTGAAACCCTCGAGAGTCTGGTTAAAAGACTATCTCATCACTGTTTTTCTGTTCAAACACTTCGTGGAGCCAGGCTCGTACTGAAGCAGCATGTATACGATGTGGTTTTTCTGGATGTCAGTCTGCCGGATGGAAATGGTCTGGATCTGCTGGAAGAACTTGCTGAGATAGATAATCCCCCTGAAGTGATAATTCTGACAGGAAGAGGTGATCCGGATGGCGCTGAACTGGCAATAAAGGGAGGTGTCTGGGATTATGTACTGAAACCCTCCAGCGTAAAAGAAATCAGCCTGACTCTGGACCGGGCACTTCGTTACCGTAAAGAAAAGTCTGCCAATATCAATTATGACGGCTTTTCTTTTGGGAGCATTGTCGGCAGCAGCTCAGTTATTAAAGCTGCAGCCAGGCAAATAGCCCAGGCTGCCAAGTCAGAGTCAAACTTGCTGATTACCGGTGAGACGGGTACCGGTAAAGAGGTGTTCGCCCGAGCAGTTCATGAGGACAGCAGCAGGCTTTCCGGCAGGTTTGTCGTTGTCGATTGCGGTACCTTGAATGAATCAATGGTTGAGTCGATCCTGTTCGGTAATCGTAAGGGACCAACCAGTGGTGACATGGAAAATCAGAGCGGCTTGATTAATCTTGCTCATAAAGGCACCCTTTTTCTCGACGAAATAGCTGAAATGTCGCTTGCCATCCAGAAATTATTATTGCGGGTCCTCCAGGAGCATACCTTCAGAGCAGTTGGTGATTCTACAGAGCAGAGCAGTAACTTTCGACTTATCGCCTCGACCAACAAAGATCTCGATGAGATGGTAGAAAACGGCAATTTCAGAAGAGAGCTGCTCCATCGTATAATGACGGTAAAAATCCACGTGCCTCCCTTACGTCAGAGAATGGGAGATATCAAATTACTGGCAGCCCATAAGGTCGAACAGCTTTGTAACAAGAACGGAATGGAGATAAAGCTGATAAGTACTGATTTCTTTGAAACACTGGAATACCATGACTGGCCCGGTAATGTTCGTGAACTTTTCAATATGATTGAGCGGGCTGTCTTTGCAGCCGGTTTAGAGAAGAAGTTGTTTGCCATGCACCTGCCGCGCTCACTGCGCGTTCAGGCTGCAAAGGCACAGATAAAGAAGATGACCGGCTCTGAGTCATTGAGTAATGAGACCCTCGGATCATTGCCGGTTAATCATGTCCAAAAAATAGGACACGATATTTTTCAGGACATTTTTGATCGTCAGTTACCTAATTTAAAGGAGTTTAAAAGTACCGCAGAAGAAGTGTATTTGAGTGAACTCATCAGGCAGGGCGGTGGCGATATAGGTAAAATTCTCAAGATATCAGGTCTTTCCAGGTCTCATTTTTATTCACTTCTGAAAAAGCATAATCTTTCTATCCAGTCTGGATGATTGATCCCCTTAATCTGATGGTAATATCGATCTTTTACAATTATAGTAATAGGTCCTATTATTATAGACTCATCAGGCAGTAAAATATACCTTTTGCAGGTAAAGGCAGGATTACAATATGACGAACAACCTCTATGTTACCGCCACTGAAGAGCGAAGTGGCAAATCAGTTATCGTTCTTGGCATCATGCAGATGCTTAAGAAGGAGATTCATCGGGTCGCTTTTTACCGGCCGATTATCAACGACTCGGAAAGCGAAGATCACGATATATCTCTGATGCTCAAGTATTTCAAGCTCAACATGGCCTATGAAGACTGTTATGGATGTACACTTTCTGAGGCTTATGAGTTGATAAACGCTGGAAGAGTGGATGATCTCCATGACCTGATATTGGAACGATATAAAAAGCTTGAAGATGACTACGATTTTATTCTCTGTGAAGGCACAGACTTCAGGGGACAGGATACGACCTTTGAATCTGAGATTAACGGAGATATTGCTGCTAACCTTGGCGCTCCTGTTGTTTTAATATCTTCAGGACGAAAAAAAACAGTTAAGCAGATGGTCAGGCAGACCCAATTGTCTGTTGAAACTCATGCAGGAAGAGGAGTTTCGCTTGCTGCATGTATCATTAACAGGGCGCCGGAAGGTGTTACACCGAAAACCTTAACTGATGTCAGGGATCATAACCATCCCGGCGACCCATTACCGTTTTATGTAATACCTGAAAATCCTGCCTTGGCCAATCCGACCGTCGGGGATGTGAGAAACTGGCTCAATGCAGCGGTGATGTATGGTATGAAAAACATGACCACATTAGTCAGCAGTTATCTGATCGCTGCCATGCGGGTTGAAAACTTTCTCGATTACCTCGAGCCTGGCTGTCTGGTAATAACCCCTGGGGATAGGTCAGATATTATTCTTGGCAGTTTATCTGCCCGCTCATCAAAATCGTATCCCGAAATATCCGGTATCGTACTTACCGGTGGCCTGGTTCCATCATCAAGTGTTCGAAAACTCATAGAGGGATGGGCAGGGGCGCCGGTTCCGATCATGTCTGTAAAAGGGCATACCTTTCAGATCATTCAATTACTAAACGAACTCTACGGCCACATAGAGCCTGATGATTCCAAGCGAATTGCCACCGCCCTTGGTGACTTTTTCAAATATGTCAAAGTACAGGAACTAAGCGAGCGGGTTGTCACGACCGCTCCGACAAGGATTACGCCCAAGATGTTTGAATACGGGCTGATGGAAACGGCTTCAGAGAACCGTCAGCGTATTGTACTGCCGGAAGGAACCTGTGAGCGAATTCTTAAAGCCGCAGATATCCTGCTTCGTCGAGGGGTCGCTGATCTGACTATTCTTGGAAGAGAAGATGAGGTCAGGGCAAAGGCTGCCAGCTGCGGGCTGGATCTGAAATGGGTTGAGGTTATTGACCCTCAGAAATCATCAATGTTTGGCGATTTTGTCAATACCTATCTGGAGCTTCGAAAACATAAGGGAATCATAGAAGATATTGCCAGGGATCGAATGTCGGACACGACCTATTTCGGTACCATGATGGTGTATAAAGGTTATGCTGATGGTATGGTCTCCGGAGCGATGAACACGACCGCCCATACACTCAGACCAGCGTTTGAATTTATTAAAACAAAACCAGGAATTACTATTGCCTCTTCGGTTTTTCTGATGTGCTTGCGTGATCGAATACTGGTGTATGGTGATTGTGCTGTTAATCCAAACCCAAATGCCCAGGAACTTGCCGAGATAGCGATCAGTTCTGCAGAAACCGCACGCACCTTCGGGATTGAGCCAAGAGTTGCGATGCTCAGTTACTCAACGGGTAAATCGGGAAAGGGCGAAGATGTTGATAATATTGTTCAGGCTACTGAGATTGCACAAAAAATGATTAAAGAGCGGGGACTGGATATAGTGCTGGAAGGACCATTACAATATGATGCTGCCATTGATCCTGAAGTTGCACAGACAAAATTACCTGGATCAAAAGTTGCCGGTAAGGCTACAGTATTCGTCTTCCCCGATCTGAATACCGGAAATAATACCTATAAAGCAGTACAGCGGGCTGCTAATGCAGTCGCCATAGGGCCAATTGTCCAGGGCCTTAATAAACCGGTTAATGATCTTTCAAGAGGGTGTACCGTCGATGATATTGTTAACACCGTAGCCATCACTGCCGTACAGGCGCAGGCTGAAAAAAAGACAAAAAAATGAATATTCTGATTATCAATTCAGGCAGTTCTTCGATCAAATTCCAGCTGATTAACATGGAGGATGAATATGTGCTTGCATCCGGGCTGGTCGAACGTATTGGGGAACCGGATAGTCTGATAAAATTTACTGCAAGACCCGGGACTCCCAGGGAATTAAAAATAAAAGAAGAAGTGAAGGTAGTCGATCACCAGTCTGGCATGAGAAAAGCGGTAGATCTGCTTACTGATGCTGAACGTGGTGTTGTTGAAAATCGTGGTGATATCAGCGCAATTGGTCACCGTGTTGTGCATGGGGGGGAAGATTTTCATCAACCTCAGTTAATTGATGATATGGTGGTTGCCGCGATTCATAACAATATTCCACTGGCTCCGCTCCACAATCCTGCAAATCTTGATGGTATCAGGATCGCCAGGGAACTTTTTCCAGGTACGCCACAGGTTGCAGTATTTGATACTGCTTATCACCAGACCATACCCGAAAGAGCACATATCTATGCGCTGCCGTATGAGTTATATGAAAAACATCGGGTTCGTCGCTATGGGTTTCATGGTACCTCTCATAAGTTCGTAGCAGGTGAGTGTGCCAGGCTCCTCAATAAACCGATCAATGAATGCAACCTGATTACCATTCATCTCGGCAATGGCTGCTCAATGACGGCGATTAAAAATGGTCAGAGTGTTGATACCACACTCGGAATGACGCCGCTCGAGGGATTGGTGATGGGAACCCGCAGTGGTGACATCGACCCGGCTATTCATTCCTTTTTGTGCAGAAACAACAAAATGGATATAGAGCAGATCGATCGTATGCTTAACAAGGAGTCAGGTTTGAGAGGTATCTGCGGTATGAGTGATATGCGTGATATTCACGAGGCTGCAGCTCAGGGCGATGAGAAGGCAGCGCTTGCCCTTGAAGTTCAGACGTACCGCAATCGCAAATATATAGGCGCTTATATGGCGGTGCTGGGCAGGGTTGATGCCCTTGTTTTCACAGCAGGTATCGGTGAAAATGATGAAATTGTCAGAGCCCGATCGCTTCGTGGACTCTCCGGTTTCGGCATTGAGATAGATAACGATTTAAATGGGAGAAGATTGAATGAACCCTTTCTGATAAGCAGTTCAAACAGCAGGGTAAAGGTGTGGGTTATTCCAACTAACGAGGAGTTAGCGATCGCCCGTGAGAGTATGTCAGTTCTCACTGCCCGTTAAATACTATAATTCAGCAGGGATGACGTTTATGACTGAACAGACAACGACGGTTGAAAAAGAAACAGATCTTTATAAATTCGTTAAAAATGCCAGGGTTGCAGCGGCTTTTGTGACGGAAGTATCGAATTTTGAGGAAGCAGTTGATTATGCCGTTGATCTCTGCGGCAGGCAGGGAGCATGCAGGCTCAAGGTGTCTGGGTGTGAAGAACATTTAAGTGAAGGTGCTGAACAACTCTGTGACATTAAGCAAGGGAAGATTGTTGCAGCCCCGGGATTGTCTGAAGGCGAGTACCAGGTGCTGTCAGATTCGTGCAGTTCCCATGGCTTTGATTGCATTGAATCTGGAATGAGATCTAATCTTGCAGGTGTTGACATCGGCTTTACCTACGCTGATATCGGTATTGCCGAAACCGGCACTCTGGTACTCAACTGTCCAGGCGAGGAACTGAGGCTCGCCACAATGATCTGTGAGTATCATATATGTATCCTGCCTAAATCAAGAATTGTTGAAGATGCATTAGAAGCGGAACCACAACTTCGGGAGTATATGAGTAATCCTTCTGATTACACCGCATTTATTACAGGACCAAGCAGGACGGCAGATATTGAAAGAGTATTGACGATTGGTGTCCACGGTCCGCTGGAACTTCATATCCTTGTCATGGAGGGTTGAAATTATGCAGGAAGCTAAAAATTTGAAAATGTATCGCCAGGAATGTAATGAGTCACTTGAAAATGACTACCTGCGAACTGCGCTTGATAAATTTGCAGTTGCTTACAAAGAAAGCCGCACCCAAGCCTTTGCTGATTTTGATGTAGAGCACTTGATTGATGAAATTGCTGACATGAAGGATGACGTACTGCTCAATCTTGAAGAACTCTATGAACAATTCAAGAAAAAGGCAGAAGAGGGTGGCGTCACCGTTCACTATGCAAAAGATGCTGATGAAGCAAATAAAATCATCACTGATATTGCCAAAGAAAGTGGTTGTCAGCGGGTTGCCAAATCAAAATCGATGACTGCTGAAGAAACCTTGCTCAACCATGCCCTTGAAGACGAAGATCTGGAGGTAACAGAAACCGATCTTGGCGAATGGATCATTCAATTGCGCCATGAAGGGCCATCCCATATGGTAATGCCGGCAATACACCTTTCCCGCTATCAGGTTAAAGATCTGTTCACCGATGTTACCGGTGCTCAGCAGGAAGATGACATTGAAAAACTGGTGAAGGTGGCCCGTCGGGAGCTGCGTCAAAAATTTGTTGATGCCGATATGGGAATTACCGGCGCAAATTTTGCGGTTGCTGAGACCGGTACGATTGGCGTCGTTACAAACGAGGGCAATGCTCGGCTATGCACAACGCTGCCGCGGGTTCATGTGGCCTTGATGGGGATCGACAAATTGGTGCCGACAATCGGTGACGCCCTGAAAACACTGAAAGTGCTGACAAGAAATGCCACGGCTCAGCAGATTACCTCCTATGTTACCTGGGTTACCGGCTCAAACGAGTGTGCGGCTGTAGCAGACAACAGAAAAGACGTACATTTCGTGATGCTTGACAATGGCCGAAAAGAGATGGCCAACGATCCATTATTTTCGCAGGTATTCAGATGCGTACGCTGCGGCGCCTGCGCCAATGTCTGCCCTGTTTATCGGCTGGTCGGCGGACACAAAATGGGTCACATCTATATTGGAGCAATCGGTCTTATTCTCACTTACTTCTTTCATGGCCCTGAAAAGGCAAAAAACATTGTTCAGAACTGTATCAATTGTGAAGCCTGCAAAGATATCTGTGCAGGAGGAATTGACCTGCCGAGGCTGATAAAAGCAGTGCACACCAGAATTCAGGATGAGGAAGGTCATCCGTTGCCGAGCCTGCTGCTTGGGAAAGTCCTGAGAAACAGAAAGCTGTTTCACACCCTGCTGCGCGCCGCCAAGTGGGCACAGAAACCTGTTGCGGGTGATGACGGTTTTATGCGCCACCTGCCGATGATGTTCTTCAAAGAACATGACTTCAAGGCATTGCCGACGATTGCAGAAAAACCGTTTCGTGATCTCTGGCCAGAACTGAAGCCGCAGGTGGATAATCCCCGCTTTCGAGTCGGACTGTTCTCCGGATGTGTCCAGGATTTTGTTTATCCCGAGCAGATGGCTGCCGCCGTTGAACTCTTCGGAGAGCATGGCGTCGATATGACCTTTCCAATGGCCCAGTCATGTTGCGGGCTTCCGGTACAGATGATGGGGGAGATGAAATCCTCCCGCGATGTAGCATTACAAAATTTCCGGGCATTTGAGAAAGAAAATGTCGATTATATTATCACGCTGTGTGCCTCTTGCGCCTCCCACCTGAAACATAACTATCCGGTATTACTTGCAGATGATATAAAACTGAAGGAAAAGATAGCCTCGTTTTCTGAAAAGGTGATCGATCTTTCATCTTTTATTCACGACGTCCTGAAAGTGAAACCTGATGATTTTGAAGGTGATGGCATGAAGGCCACATTTCACTCGCCCTGCCATCTCTGTCGGGGCCTCGGGGTTCATGAGGCGCCACGGAATCTGATAAAATTCGCCGGCATGGATTATCGTGAAGCACCTGAAGAGGAAGTCTGCTGTGGTTTTGGCGGAACGTACTCTGCTAAGTTTCCAGAGTTATCCCAGCAACTTTTAAAAAATAAACTCGATAATGTTGAGTCGACTGGGGCTGATTTACTGTTAACAGATTGTCCCGGCTGCGTTATGCAACTCAGGGGCGGACTGAAAAAACGTGGATCAACAATAAAAGTACAGCATACCGTTGAGGCACTATCTGCGAGAAGAAAAAAGAAAAAAACTGATAAATGAAAATCAGGACATTTAAAGAAGCGGACACCGAAAGGGTTGTGTCTCTGTGGGAGCAGTGTTCGCTTACGGTGCCCTGGAATAATCCGAGAAAAGACATAAAACGAAAGCTCGATGTGCAGCCGGACCTTTTTATTGTCGGTGAAAAGGATGGCAGTATAATTGGTTCGGTAATGGGCGGTTATGATGGCCACCGTGGCTGGCTCTACTATCTGGCAGTACATCCCGACTGGCAGCAGCAAAAAATCGGTACATTGCTGGTCAACGAAGCAGAGAGCAGGATTAAAAAGTGTGGCTGTCCCAAAATCAACCTCATGGTTCGAACCGGAAACAAGAAGGTAATGGCCTTTTACAGATCGCTTGGATACGAAGTCGATGAAGTGGTCGGGCTTGGTAAAAGAATTATTGCTGATTAGCATGGGGAAAGCGATATATTGAATCAGTGGAGGCAGAAGCCTGAAATACTGGAATCGCTATAATCTGAATAAAAAGACAATAGTTTTCTGAGACGATGCTTAAAGTTGTAGTCTGGATATTGTTTCTGGCCTCCACCAGTTATGTATTGTTTTGCGCAATGCTCTACACCAAGCAGCGCTCAATGCTTTACTACCCGACCCCTCGCACGGCTTCAGCCCAGGCAGACGCATTCTGGCTTGAAAACGAAGGCCAGTCGCTTAAAGTCTGGCATGTACAATCAAAAAGCAGAATTGCAGTGCTCTATTTTGGCGGAAATGCAGAGGATGTTGCACTCAGCGTAGCCGAATTAATCAGGATATTTCCAGGATACGCTCTTTATATTCCTCACTATCGCGGCTATGGAGGAAGCAGTGGACGGGCTACTGAGGAGGCGCTCTGTTCCGATGCGGTGGCTCTCTATCAGGAAGCAGCAAAATATAACGATTCAATCGTTGTCATGGGAAGGAGCCTCGGTAGTAGTATAGCCGTGTACCTTGCTTCACAGAAAAGAGTGAGCAGCCTTATACTGGTAACCCCGTTTGACAGTATGACCCGACTGGCCTCAAGCTATTATCCGCTTGTACCTGTGTCGCTATTACTCAAGGACAAATTTGAGTCAATTTCCCGGGCAGCAGATATTACTATTCCGACGCTGGCACTCATCGCGGAGCACGATGAAGTCATCCCACGCAGGAACAGTGATCGTCTTGTATCAGCACTCGACCCAACACGAACATCAGTGCAGGTTATCTCGGGAACTAATCACAACACCATCGACACAAACCCGATGTACCATACTGCCATAAAATCATTTATATCCTCTCACTAGGTGAAACCAACCGGTTGATTTAGAATTTTAATGTTAGCGATCCCCTGATCTCCCAGTATCGTTCAGGCGCTCAATTGCCGTCGCACGATATCGGTATTATTTTATACGCAGATAGAGCGCCAGTTTCTCGCTGGTGGTGTGAATGAGCAGTATGAACTGTTAATTGATTATAATCAGAGAAACTTTTTGTAAGGGGAGTATTCAGTGAAACTATTGATAATAGGCGGGTCAAGAGGGATCGGTAAAGCGCTGCTTGAAAGTTCCGTTAAGAGGGATTTCGATGTTACCGTGCTGGCGAGATATCCTGAAAAAGTGGATATGAATGATTCCAAAGTAAACATCATAAAGGGAGATGTCCTTAACAGGGAAGACCTCAAATCAGCACTACATGGACAGGATGCAGTATGTTCCTGTATCGGTGTACCAATAACGTTTAAACCGGTTTCCCTGTTCTCAAGAGCCGCTGAAAACATTGTTGAAGTCATGAAAAACAATACAGACCAGAAGCTCATTGCCATCACCGGCATTGGCGCTGGTAACAGTAAGGGCCATGGAGGATTTCTTTACGACAAAATATTTAAGCCGATTTTTCTGAGTACAATCTATCAGGATAAGGACCGGGAAGAAGAGATTATACAGGCGAGTACCCTTGACTGGCTCATCGTCAGGCCTGCCGGCTTGACCAATGGGCCTCAAACCGGCAGATATAGCGTCATAGAAAACCTTGATGGAATCGTTTCGAAACGGATTTCCCGTATGGATGTTGCCGACTTTATTCTGAACCAGATTGAGGAACCGAAGCTCTTCGGCAAGACAGTCCTGTTAACGTATTGATTTTGAATTCGAAGGTTACTGAAACTCTAGAAAGAGAGCTGATGTCTGACAAAAATGATTATTGTAGACTATTTTTGTTGAAAAATTCTAACAATTGATTGAGGGCTGATTGTTGAACTGGAGATAAATCATCACTGAACTTGGCTCCCACGACGGTTTCATAAATGGCCGCGGTGCTGACATCCTGGTTTTTTGCAGCCCAGACTCTGTCGATAGGGAGGTCAAGCAGGTGTAATCCTTTGTCATCCACAATATCGATAATTAATCTCTCAGGAATAGCTCTATATCCAGTACACCCAAAAGCCACTCCGCTTGAACTGAGATTAAACACTCTGCAAGTCCCCTGGTGGTCAACCACCAGAGTGTTGCTCAAATTTTGTCTGCGATGTTCTCTAGGGTCAGCAGTGTTTGGCACAATAAATAACCCAAGTTTTAACTCAATTAGGCCAAAATAATCGGCAGGATGGTATTGAATCCTGCCAATTATTACTAATCAATAGTATCCTACTTCTTTTTTCTTTTAAAAGAGAAACCTGCAAGCCCAGCGAGACCAGTGCCGAACAATAACATTGTGGCTGGTTCAGGCACCGGGGCAACTGCATTTGCATTTATTCGAATCTCACCCTTAATACCTGCAATTGCACCCTGCAGGCCAGCTATAGGTTCAGATAAACCAAGCAGCAATGTGCCCTCATCCCAATCACCAAAATGCATAGAACTGATTCCTGAAAAGATACCGGTGCTAGATATGCTTCTTGCAATATGGTTACTGGCATCAAGCAACTTATCACCAGAGCCGCCAGCTAATGAAAAGGTGCCAAGCTTAATACCGTAATCGGTCTTCCTGATATCGAAGGCCTGATAAGGTCCATCTTTAAATTTAGAGAAACCTTTTACGCCGATTTTATAATCAAGCGTCCAGTCGTATATTGTATCCCAGTCTAGATTGGCTACCTCCATTTCATGATGGATAAAGCCAAAGCCCCAGGAAGATCCAAATTGCGGTTCATCACCGCCCAAATAAATACCAGCTCCATGAAACTTCAGTGTACTGGTTAACGGCAACGAGTCGGCAGCTGCCAAACTGCCGATCGACAAGAACATTGCGCATGCAATTGAAAAGGATATTTTTTTCATCTTATAAAACTCCCAAGCTATAATTAGCAATGTTTTATTCTCTTAATACAGAAGTAACAGACAGAAAGTTAGGAACATCTAACATTCTGTATTGCAATTAATATACCACAATGTGGTAATATGCTTAAATATCAAGTATTACATGAAATTATTGAGATTTTCTCGTCGGTGGATTGGAATATTTCTTTTAATTCGAACGGAATACTGGAAAAAATTCCAAATTAATGGAAAAATAGTTGTTGGTTTCGACCCGGAAGTGGATTGAGATTTTCGTTTTAATCTCATTATTTGAGTGAATTTATCAGCACTAATTTAACTAGATATGGATTTTCTTTGTAGATATATGGAAAAAAAGATTTGCTGCATGGTCTGAAAGTCCTTTTTTCGCTCATATTTTAAAACGTTCCTGTCTCTCCTGCAAACCTGTCATTCCCAATGGTCAGAAATTTTGGCTACTGGGACCCTTGTAAACTAAACTTTAGTGAGTGATAATGAATTATAGAACATTGACTATGTCGTCATGGCAGTATACCTGGAGCAAATACTGTAAAAGTTCAGCACGACGGTGAATATGAAAATAAATAATTTTTTAATCTTTGTAGCAGTACCGCTATTCTTTTTTTACTCATGTGCTTATGGTGCGGAATTCCATGTTGGACCAGGGCAGACGTATCCTGCTATTGGTGATGTGGCCTGGGAATCACTTGATCCGGGTGATTTAGTCTATATCCATTGGCGAACTGATGCTTATCATGAAAAATGGGTCATTGGTCGAAGCGGTACCGAGCTCGCTCCGATTATTGTCAGCGGTGTGAAGGGTCCAAACGGAGAATTGCCTGTAATCAGCGGCGAGAATGCAACCACTCGGCCTGCTCTTAATTATACCAATGAGAGCCGTGGACTTATCAAGGTTGGGAGTTCAAATATACCTGCAGATACAACGCCAACATACCTTGTCATAGAAAATCTTGACCTGCGTTCAGCCAGGCCTCCGTTTACCTTTACCAATGATCATGGACAGCTGGAGACATACAGCAATAACGCCGCATCTGTTTACGTGGAAAAGGCGCAGCATCTTACGGTACGAAACTGCATAATCCAGGATTCTGGAAATGGAATCTTCATCGGTGCCTTTGATGGTGCTACTCAAGATATCCTCATAGAGGGAAACAGAATTTTTGGTAATGGCATAGAGAACAGTTATTACCAGCATAATACCTATACTGCAGGTATTAATGTCACCTATCAATACAACTACATGGGAGCACTGCGTGGGGATGCTGGAGGAAATAACCTGAAGGACCGTTCTGCAGGTCTGATCGTTCGGTATAATTGGATAGAAAACGGTAATCGCCAATTAGACCTTGTTGATGCGGAGGATTCAGACAATTTGGTAAATCATCCCGCTTATGGAAAAACGTATGTCTATGGCAACATCCTCTTGGAAGGGGATGGAGAAGGCAACAGCCAGATGGTGCACTATGGCGGAGATAGCGGCAATGAATCCATTTACCGGAAAGGGACACTCTATTTTTACAATAATACCCTGATGTCTACACGGACCGGAAATACAACCATGATTCGTCTGTCAACTGATGATGAATTTGCAGATGTACACAATAATATAGTCCACGTATCAGCACCGGGCAGCCGCCTGGCCCTGGTTGCCAGTAACGGGCAACTGGAAATCAGGAATAACTGGTTTAAAACAGGATACAGGGTCTCCCATGATAGCTTTACCGGTATTCTCACTGACAACAGCAGTTCAATTGTCGGGGCTGATCCGGCTTTTGAAGATCTGACACAAAACAATTATCATCTTCAGGAAAATTCAGGGGCAAAGGATGCGGGGACAGCGCTCCCCCCTGAAGTACTTTTAACCCATCCACTTACCACTCAGTATGTTTCCCATACAGAGAGTGAGGAACGACATGATGATGGCTCTGTTGATGTCGGAGCCTTTGAATATTGGCATATTTTAGCTGGTGATGTCGATAACAGCGGCAGTATTGATCTCGCTGATATCATTCTGTCCCTGCAGGTTACTGCAGGTTTATCCCCGGAATCAGTGCTGAGTGATGCTGACATAGGTGGGGATCAGAAAATTGGTATGGAAGAGGCTCTGCATCTACTCGGAATCGTACTGAGTTATTAGAAACTTACAGGGTGGCTAACGGTACTGACTGGAGGCATGTACTCGGACCAGGATCATTATCTCTTATTTTATCTGTTAAAACAGGAGAATACACAGAAAACCTCAGGCCGGGGTTGTCTTTCTCATCGTTTATCATTCGCTGAAGTTAAGCCGTTACTCAGATTTCATGGACAGGCTGATTCTTTTACGAACCAGATCAACATCCAAGACTCTGACCTCAACATGCTGTCTTACCTTTACAACGTCAGCTGGATCGCGAACAAAACGATCTGCAAGCTGACTGATATGTATGAGTCCGTCCTGGTGTATACCGATATCGGCAAAAGCACCAAAATTTGTGACATTGGTTATGATGGCAGGTAATTTCATTCCTGGTTGCAGGTCTTCGATAGCCTGGATATTTTCAGCGTAGGCAAATTCCTGAAAACGGCTACGCGGATCTCTTCCAGGTTTGTCGAGTTCGGCCATGATGTCGACAAGTGTCGGACGACCAATGTCTGGAGATATATATTTTTCAATTTGAATTTTGTTTCTGAACTCTTGAGACTGAATCAACGAATCCACTGTGGTGCCGAGATCGTTTGCCATGGTATTTACCAGTCCATATCGCTCTGGGTGCACTCCACTTGAATCCAGAGGATTATGGGCGTGCCGAATCCTTAAAAATCCAGCAGCCAGCTCGAAGGCTTTTGCACCAAGCCTTGGTACTTTAAGGAGTTCTTTTCTACTATTAAAAGGCCCATTGCCGTTCCTCCAGCTGATGATGTTATGCGCAAGAGCAGGGCCAAGTCCGGAGACATGCGACAGCAGTTCAGCACTGGCGCTGTTCAGTTCCACACCGACTCCGTTTACACAGCTCGTCACAACTTCATCAAGACTGTTCCTGAGAGCGGCCTGGTCAACGTCATGCTGATATTGGCCAACCCCAATTGATTTAGGGTCAGTTTTAACCAGTTCAGCAAGTGGGTCCTGAAGTCTTCTGCCAATGGAAATTGCACCGCGCACCGTGAGATCGAGGTCAGGAAACTCTTGTCGAGCTGTTTCTGAGGCTGAATAAATTGATGCTCCATCCTCGTTTACCAGTGTTATTATCGGCTGGTTGTCGAGCTGGAGTTTTCTGATGAATTGTTCTGTTTCGCGGCTGGCAGTACCATTGCCTATGGCGATAGCTTGAATGTCATATTTCTTTACCAGGCCGATAACCATTTTTGCAGCCTGATTCTGCTGGTCTTTTCCGTGGGTCGGGTAGATAGTCGTGGTATGGAGAAGCCGGCCCTGAGAATCCAGACAGACCAGCTTCGCTCCCGTTCGATAGCCTGGATCCAGGGCCAGGACACGTTTCTCTCCAAGTGGCGAGGCAAGAAGAAGTTCCCTGAGATTTTTTGAAAATACCTCTATAGCTTCAATGTCTACCTGCGCTTTGAGTTCGTTTCTTAAATCATTTTCAAGGGAAGGGGCCAGGAGGCGTTTATAGCTGTCTCCAATGGCAGTTTTAATTTGTTCCTGATGTGGTGATGGTTTTAGATGACGACGGAACAGACAGGTTAATGACACCTCCTCTTTTGGCCTGATCGACACCCTCAACAGGCCAAGAGACTCACCTCTGTAAAGAGCAAGTAAACGATGTCCGGCAATTCGAGAGACGGGTTCCTGCCAATCAAAATAATCATTGAACTTGAGTGCTTTATCTTTGTTTTTAACAACAACCCGTGATTGGATTATCCCTTGTTTTTGAAAAATAGAGCGCAGCTCTGCTCTTGTTTGCTGGTCTTCGTTGATCATTTCCGCAATGATATCAAGGGCTCCAGAGAGTGCCTCTGCCAATGAATTGACCTGGTTTTTTTCGGAAAGAAAAAATTCTACCGAAATTTTTCCATTGTCCTGCTTAAACAGCTGTTCTGCGAGGGGTAAAAGCCCTCGCTCTCGAGCGATGGCAGCACGTGTCCTTCTTTTCGGTCGATGTGGAAGATAAAGATCTTCAAGGACACATAGGTTATCAGCGTTATTGAGCTTACTTAACAGTTCATCAGAGAGCAGGTTGTTTTTTTCCAGTGAGGTGATAATTGTTTGGCGTCGCGTGTCCAGCTCTGTAAGTTTGTCTGACAGATTTTTAATGGCCAGGATTGCAACTTCATCAAGTGAGCCGGTTACCTCCTTGCGGTAACGGGCAATAAATGGAATAGTTGCACCATCATGGAGTAACTGGGATACTTCTTTAA
Source organism: uncultured Desulfocapsaceae bacterium (assembly GCA_964583415.1). Classification (GTDB taxonomy): domain Bacteria; phylum Desulfobacterota; class Desulfobulbia; order Desulfobulbales; family Desulfocapsaceae; genus MADRE3. The sequence continues at coordinate 40,330 of CAZOWJ010000010.1, read as the reverse complement.
CGCTCAAAGGGTTGATATTGAGCTGCTGCCCGACTGATATAGTGTAATCTCTTTGCATGGCGATTTTGAACGAAGAAAGACCTTATGATTAGAATATGGTATTATCTGGCGGAATTTTGACCCGGATAATAGCTTCCAGTTAATCACAATTCAGAAAAGATAGCTGTGAAAAACTGATTGTGAAGGGGGAGAGGGTTATTGTCCCCAACCGATAACAATTTATTTTTTAAAAGTGATATAAGATACATGAGACAGAAAATTATTCTCGTTTTAGCCGTGTTACTTGGGCTCTATGCTTTAATTGAAAGAAATGAATGGTTTCTTGAACCTTCGATCCAAAATACTGCTGGACAGTCTGATACTGTCAGCCATTTATTTGAAAATAAAATCAGTAATGTGCAGGTTGAAGGTGCAGGGTTTGTTAAGGCAATACTGAGAGATGATTTGAAAGGGAGCCGACACCAGAAATTTATTTTGACACTGCCATCTGGTATGACGGTACTCATTTCTCACAATATAGATCTGGCACCTCGGATAGATACTATCAGCAAGGGGGACAAGGTCGGTTTCTATGGTGAATATGAGTGGAACGATAAGGGAGGAGTGGTTCATTGGACTCACCATGACCCCAGAAAAAAACATACTGGCGGATGGCTGAAACACAATGGCCGCATGTATCGCTGAATAGTCTGCGGTCAATCTCACCAGCAACCGAGGAAATAGCCTAAGGATATATTATGAGTATTGAAGAGCAGGAAACACTCAATTTTTTAACTGAACTGTACAATAGCACCGCCGGTGATACCTCCCGGCAGGTTTCCATGTATGATATTGGTGCCGTGCTCGGTCTTGAAAAGAGCAGTGCTGGAGCTGTTGCCGAGGAACTGATTGTGGATGGCTATGCAGAGCTGGTCACCTTGTCCGGTGGCATAAGTATTACTTTAAATGGTCTGAAAGAACTGAATATTGCTCCCGAAGAAGCACCGGAGACATCTGTTCATACGTTGGGTGCTGAAAAAATCCTGGGTGAAGATGGTGTGAAAGCTGTTGAGGAGATGCTGGCAATGATCAAGGGGTGTGTTACAGGCAATGATGCTTCATACCAAAACCTTGAGGAAATAGTGATTGATATCAAAACTGTTGAGTTACAGCTTCTTTCACCAAAACCAAAAACAGAAATCATTCGAGAGATTCTGAAATCCTTGAATGGATGTATGAGTGCAACAGGAAACACTGTCGTTTCGGATCAAATTGCCGCCATGACAGGCAGTTGATGGCGGGGAGCGAACGCTTTATTTTTTCGATATTTCCTTTGGACTTTTTTTATAGCAACATCAGGATACCGCCACATAGGACGAAAAAAAAGACACATAGAGCATATACCTCAGGCTAAATAGAGAAAGTAGTATTGATGTAGTGGGCTATTGTCTGACGAAACCGGAATGGTTGAGGCCCTGTCCTTGTCATAATGAATGGTGGGATAAAGAGCTGTTCTCTATTTGCACCCGTACATAGTGAACATGACGTTTTTGCTGTTGTTACATTAGTCCTGCTTTTGTATACCTTCTCTTTCATCTAAAATTATCGTTATTCTTTTGTAGGGCCAGACCTTGAAGGCCATTGATCGATGTTGCCTTTGAAGAACTAGCCCTATTTTCTTGGAGATTTTATTGTGTTTACTGGAGAGCTCATTGCCATAACAACCGTACTTTGCTGGACAATCAGTGTTCAATTTTTTGGCGCTGCTTCAAAAATGGTTGGTGCGATCCCGGTAAACCTTATCAGGATTGGAGTGGCTCTTCTGCTGTTCAGTATCTTCTTATTGGTAAGAGATGGCTCCATCGTTCCGACTGATTTTCCCTTGCACAGTTGGTTGCTGTTAGGTTTATCAGGTATTATCGGTTTTTTTATTGGCGATATTTTCCTTTTTAAAGCCCTTGTCGAACTTGGACCACGGGTTGCAATGTTAATTCACAGTCTCGCAGCCCCAACTGCTGCAATCATTGGCTGGCTATTTCTGAAAGAGCAGTATGCATGGCATCAATGGTTTGGTATTTTTGTTACTTTAACAGGAGTCAGTCTCGTTATTCTTGAGAAAAAAACAAAAACTCCCATAGTCCGAAAATTATCAGCTGGGAGGATTTTCCGGACGGGAGTTTTATACGGTTTTCTGGGCATGCTTGGTCAGGCAGTCGGCTATATTTTGAGCAAAGCTGGGATGCAGACCGAATCCGGCTATCTTGATGCTTTTGCAGCAACAGAGATCAGAACAATAGCTGCCTTTGTCTGTTTTATCCTCTACTTTACCGTTACCGGCAGATGGCGGGACGTTTTGAATGCGCTTAAAAACGGAAGGGCCGTTGCCTACACTGCCGTTGGTTCCTTTCTTGGACCATTTATCGGGGTTTCACTATCATTGCTGGTGCTTCACTATCTGGCAGTAGGTATAGCGGCCACATTTTTATCCCTGGTTCCTATTGCTATCATACCTTTTTCAATTTTTATTCATAAAGAATCTGTTTCCTTCAGATCATTTGCAGGTGCTGCAATTGCTGTCTTCGGTATCTCTATGCTGATGGTCTGAAATAGCAAGAGCGTCTCGTCGAAATACACGACAAGACGCTCTTAAGTGTTAGAAAGAGTTGTAGTATTATTGTTTAAGTTCAGCCGGTTTTACACCTTGCTCTGCCATGAATTTTATCATCTGGTTCATCGCTTCAAGATGTGCTTTTGGATCAAGAGTCCCTTCTGTTGAAACTTTTTTCCAAAGCTCAGTTTCACTCATGTTTTGATGACAGCCCATACAGGTTCCGGCTCGAAGGAAATTGTCAAGTTCCTGTTTATTGAAGGATCGAGACATCGGCCAGTGTGTGCCAACGGTTGCTATCTGCGTGCCTTCGCGGGTGACGATCTGAGACCAGTCGAAGGTCAGTTTGGGTATGGCCGGGATCTGGACGCTGTATTTTGCCGGAATAATTTCGCGGGTCGTCGCATCCATGAGGTCCACTACTATATCTTCAGCCTGACGCTGACCAAAGGTGCCATTACCAATACCCAGCCCTGCAACCTTGGGATTGGTGTGACAGGATTCGCAGGTTCGAGCCTTTCTCTGGGCGGTGTGAGGTTGAACGGGGGCCATATCAATGGCCAGTGGCACATGTTCCTGCCCCAGCTGCTTTGCCTCACCTGCATTTTCAGCGAGTTCATCTATTGATGGAATCTCCTCTGCATTGATAAGAGGACTTTAAGCGGCACCTCCTGCAGCAAGCCCGGCCACTGCCAGAGCTCCTTTTGCGATAAAGTTACGACGTGAGTCATTTTGGGGTACATCCTGTGGTGGCGTCAGGGGATTATCATCACTATCATCAACCATTAAAAGATCTCCTCTGGTGCTTCAGATACCAGGAAATTAGACAATGGCCCTGGGTGATCATTTTCAGTTTTTGAACGGATAAACTTTTCTGCCCAGACGGGCGATGGAGCGCTTACATCATATTTAAACATCGGATCATGAGGGTCATGGCATTGTGTACAGCTAAATGTCTCCCGATCCATGGTACTGGCAGAGTTCCATGTTCCTATCCATTTACCATGGGTGCCGGACAACCAGTCATTGTAGATCAATCCATGGCAGCGAGCACAAAGTTTCTCAACGGTTCTAACCATTATTCCGGAGCCGTCGTTGGCCACGTAGTTGTTTCGATCACTGATCTGATGGCAATTGTAACAGCGATCATTATTGCCATGATTGAGCTGGATGTTAGCGTGGGCAAATCGAGGATTACTGGTCTGCTCTGATCGTGGTATTGGAACCCAGTAAGCATGGCAGATATGGCAGTTGCCAACTATTGACTTGTTTTTTACTATCTCACCGCGTGCAGTTTCTACCCGGTACCATGTGGCTTCAAGGGAGTGGGAGATTTTGGTTGTAAGAGAGAGGAATTACTTTGGTAAATAAACCCACCAGTACATACGAGACAGACAACCGTAAGCAGGATCAACCCCCAACGGTTCGAGTTTTTTGATGCCATCGTGGTATGCTCCAATAGCTATATGAGATGTTTTTGGAGTAATATTCATTAATAACATATAAATGGTGGATCTCAAGGAAATAGTTGTTAGGCATCTCTTACTTTATGCTATCGTCAGTCTCTGAAAAACCAAAGACCAAAAAATCTCTATAATGTGTCTGATAAATGAAAGTCTATTCCTCTGTGAAAGCAACAGATAGGATCAGACGATTTTTTCGATGCCGCTATAAAACAAATAAAGTGAGAATAGCAGCAGAAAACTGGCGCAGAAGGCAATCAGCCTGCGGTAAAAGGCATCAGTAAAAAAGTGCCGACCTTTGGCAATACCCAATGAAATGATACTGTACCAGGCGAGATCGGCGAGGATATGTCCGGTATAAAAAGCAATAATCCCGGCGAGCCCAAATTTAATCGAATAAACAATATAGCCTATACCAATGGTTGCCCACCATATGGTCCAGTAAGGGTTGGCTATACTCAGTAATATACCTGCCAGTACAAGATTCCGGGGCTTTTCGTCTGTCGCATGGAAATTGAGTTTCATACCCGGCAAGTTTCGAAACATGGTGTAACTCATCCAGAGAAGGATTCCACCTCCTGATAGTGAAATGAACGCAAACACCTCATTTCTAGTGAGAAGCGGAGCAAGTCCTGCGAGAAGGGCAAGTACGAGTAGTAACTCGAGCATTCCATGGCCCAGAATGATCAGTGGGCCGACGATCGCTCCACGGCGGGCACTTTCGCTTATTGTGACTGTCAGGACTGGGCCAGGCATAAGGGCGCCGGACAGGGCGAGAACAAAAGACGAGCTGAAAATTGTAACCAGGGTTAAAAACATATCGATCGTGGACTGATTACCTCAGCTGCAGCCGCAATCGCAGCTACCGCCGCCACAGCTGTGACCTGTAGATTGAGTCATTGCCTTAACAACCTCTCTTTCATCACTCTGCTGAACAGCTGAAATCAAGACGTTGAGATTAAAGACGTCTGGTATAATTCCTGATTTAACCTGTTGATATAAGCGTTGGTAAACATGGCCAAAGTATTCCGGTGCCAGCGTTCGGGGTACTGAGATGGAAACAGTATCACCGGAAGATTTCTTGTAAATTTCCCGTTCAAAAGTACTCAAACCGGAACGTGCAACGCCAAAGATAAAGTCGAAACGAATCATCTTGTTTTGGCCAGGGACCGATTCTGCAGTCTTGTCGCTAAATTGTATTTCAACGGTGACTTTCGTTAAATTATCAACATTCATATTTGTATCCTTCAGAATCTAACTGTCGTGGCTATAACAGCTTCGACATAGTTTTTTGCCGCCGATATCCTCTAATTTTGTTTCCATGACAGGCTCTCTGCAGTTCTCACATGGTTGTGAGGGGGCCATTCTGGCCTTTTGCGGCATAGCTATCTGCAGCTCTTCCATTGAAAAAAATGCACCAGCCCCTTTTTCAAAAAGACTCTTCGATCGATTTTCATGCAGTTGTTCATATGCTTTGATGTCATCAGGAGATGCGCTCTGTGATCGAATTTTATTTAAAAGATTCTGTTCGTCCTCCGGTATATCCATTACACCCGGTTTCATGGACAAACGAACACCAATACTGCTCGTTCTGCTGATAAAGGTAAATGCCATTTTCCCGATGTCTTTATAGATGAAATTACCTTTACCAAAGGTGCATCCTGTGAGCACCTGAATGGCATCACAGCAGCAGGCATCGGTTTCACTGATGCAGACCACCTCCTCATCAAGGGCTCGGTGTTCAGACAGATAGTGCATGCCGAGTTTGGCTGCAAAATATCCAAGGGTCAGTCCCATACAGGTATGGCCATGAAATTGGACACATGCCTTATAGTCATCTCTGTTCTGCAGCTCTTCTGGGATAATCAAATCATAACCTCACTAGAATAGGTTGGAGTGTCTTGAGATCTCCGTCATTTTGGCAGCTGACATCCCTCCGGGATTCTTAGTGGTCATCAGGCCTGGTATAAGGTGTCGGCAATATCTGAGAACGTGCAGTTTATATTATTTGACAGCAATAACGTGCTGATTTCCAGAATATTAGCTGGCCCTTCGATAAAAAGATCGGTTCCGTATTGATGCTGGTTCAGATGGTAACCTGCTGCCAGCAGGAGTGCACATGCTTCTTTGTAGCGGTCGACAACAAAACCCATTAATGAGAAATCTTCCATATAGGTAACGGGAAGCGTTCGGCTGCTAAGATAAAGCTCCCTGCTTTTGATATCGGCGGGGAGAACGGGGAAAATAGCCATAAAGACCTGCAAGAGGTTGAGACAATAAAATAGAATCAAGAAGTTACGTTGCCTTTCAAACCAATCTCTTCTGCAACTTCACGCATTCCCATAATGGTATCAAGAATCAGATCCGAGACCTGAACGTCAAGCATCTCAGCACCTTTTTCAATGATCGATCGATCCACTCCAGCGGCAAAACGTTTATCCTTCCACTTTTTCTTAACAGACTTTGGTTTCATATCGAGGACACTTTTTGACGGTCGAACCAGCGCGGTTGTGGTGACAAGACCGGTTAGCTCATCAATGGCAAAAAGAACTTTTTCCATTTCACTCAGAGGCTCAACATCACTGCATATTCCCCACCCATGACTTACTACTGCACGAATATACGCTTCAGGCCAGTTATTTTCTTTAAGAATAGCTTCAGTCTTCTGGCAGTGCTGTTCAGGGAATTGCTCATAATCGAGGTCATGGATCAAGCCGATGATCCCCCATTGCTCCTCATCAGCATTTCTTTTCCTGGCACAATAGCGCATTACTCCTTCTACCGCCAGGCCATGCTTAATGAGGCTTTCTGACTTATTGTATTTTTTGAGCAACTGAAATGCTTCATCTCTGGTTGGCAGTTGTGACATGGACGAATAGCTCCTTTTTTATAGTGCGGCTTGAAATAGTTGGACATCATTTAGCAATAACAGCCTACTGTTTTATGCGCTATCAGTAATTGCAGACCAGGGGGTATCAACAACGATTATGATTCTCCCATGATCCTTTTATCGATAATCGTCTGCTGCTTTAGCCGGCATGCAATCGGTACCAAAGAAAAATATCGATCATGAGAAATATAATTTGCCATGATAATAAAATCCAGATACAAAGTAATACCCCATCACCTGTATAAATTTCAGAAATTATTTTTTCAGACAAGATAGTCAAAACATAAAAAGAGTCTAACGTTTGATTGCTGGTAATGAGCAGTTCGTTTATTGTCGAACAATTATTCCCAGCATTGGTTTGTCTTTCTGCCCCTAAATTCTGTGCAGATTCTGCTGGAATAGTGATAGTCAGTTATTATAGTGTTGTTCACCTGAAGATGGCAGCGCCTGAATACCATGTTCCCCTGCGTACCAGAGGCGGTAATAAATATCTGCCGGCAAGAATAATATTTAATAAACACAATAATTTGAAATGAAAGAATATCTTGAGCTGTGTCAGCGACTGATTGATCACGGAGAGTGGGTTGAAAACAGCCGTACCGGTAAACGATGTTTAACAATTATCAATGCAGATCTGGTATATGATGTCAGTGATGGCAATCTTCCTGTCTTAACAACGAAAAAACTATTCTGGAAAGCCGCAATTGGTGAGATGCTCGGATATCTCAGAGGCTACACAAGTGCTGCTGAATTCAGGTCTATTGGTTGTAATACCTGGAATGAGAATGCCAATGAGAATGAGGAATGGCTTGCCAACCCGTTCAGGAAGGGGACTGATGACATGGGACGCTGTTATGGTGCTCAGGGGCGTGACTGGCGGAACCCGGAAAATGAAAAAATCGATCAGTTGCTCAACGTTTATAATGATCTCAAGAATGGCATCGATAACCGTTGTGAAATCATGACTTTCATGAATCCTGGTGAACGGGACCGTGCCTGCCTGAATGCATGCATGCACACCCACACCTTCAGTAAACTCGGAGATAAACTGTATCTGACATCGTATCAGCGTTCAGACGATCTTCCGCTTGGACATGGTTTCAATCAGGTCCAGGTCGGCTGGCTGCTGATGATTATGGCCCAAATTACTGGTCTCAAGGCGGCGAAAGCGTATCACAAGATCGTTAACGTGCACGTTTATGAGGATCAGATCCAACTGTTACGTGATGTACAAATGAAACGGACGCCCTATCCGTTGCCAAAGCTGGTGATACATCCAGAGATCAAGAGTCTTGAGGATCTGGAGACATGGGTAACTCCAGATGATTTTGAGCTCATTAATTATAAACATCATCCAGGAATCAACTATCCGTTTTCAGTTTAACAATAAATGGTGTCAGGGGACATTTGAACCTGATGCTGCTTGTCAGATATCAGGGAAGTTTGACTGTCAAAAATCGATTAATCCCCAGCCAGAACAAGATTGTAATGGTCGCGGAAAGATTACCCAGCCAACCCATAACGATGATTTTATCATGCCAGTCCTGAGAAATTATCCACATGGCAAGAGAACCGGTCATAAAATAGAAAAACACCATAAGAGATGATAGCTGCTGCTCACTTTGAGTGGCCTCAGCACAAAAGGAGAATGCTCTGATGTTTCTCGAAGTTGATTACTCTAAATGTAACAGGGATGGACTCTGTGTAGATGAATGTCCGGCCCGGATAATCGAAATGAATGATGAAGGGCCGAGTGCTGTTGATGGAGCGGAAAAAATCTGCATTCACTGTGGCCACTGTGTTGCGGTATGTCCTGAGGGTGCGCTCTCTGTTGATTTTCTCAATCCTGATGAGTGTTTCCCCATTGATGAGAGCCTGCAGTTTGATGCTCAACAGGCCGTCCATTTTTTAAGATCCCGAAGATCAATCAGAACCTACCGGAAAAAAGAGGTTTCAAGAGACCTGCTCAAAAAAGTGGTAACGTGTGCTTCGTCTGCTCCAACTGCAAGCAATCGGCAACCGCTAAAGTGGATTATACTCTACCAGAGAGAAAAGGTCCGCACTGTGACAAGTCTGGTGATTGACTGGATGCGTTATATGGTGAAACATCATTCTGAGGCTGCAGTAAGTTACAATATGGAATTACTCATCAAATCCTGGGAAGACGGTCTTGACAGAATTTGCCGGGACGCCCCTCATTTGATATTTACCTATACCTCAAAAGATGTTGGCAGCGGCAAAGCGGATTGCGACACAGCGCTTGCATATCTTGAACTGGTAATGCCGTCGTTCGGGCTCGGTAGCTGCTGGGCCGGATATGTGACCAATGGTGTTAGCCAATGGCTTCCCCTTCAGGAATTTCTTGGTATCGGCCAAGACGAGCAGCTTCATGGTGCAATCATGGCAGGGTATCCAAAATACAAATATCAGCGAGTTCCAAGGCGTAATAACCCTATAATAATATATATATAATAACTCTTAGAACTGTTTTTGCTCGTTTGAGAGTCGTATTATGTATCGGATAGAACTTGAAACTGATCGATATAGAGAGGAAATAAGGGAAGTTCACTATACGGCCTTTAAGGGGCACCCATATCATGAACCGGGCGCCGAGCCCACTGAATCATAGGATTGTTGATGAACTCAGGGACCATGGCGCCCTGAGTCTATCTCTGGTGGCATTTGAGGGAAACAAAGTAGTTGGACATGCGGCATTCTCGCCGGTGAAAATCAATGAAAGGAACAAAAACTGGTATGGTTTGGGACCGGTGGCAGTACTCCCGACATTTCAAAACAGGGGGGTCGGAACAGCGCTTATAGCGGAGGGAATAAAACGTCTAAAGAGCCAGGGGGCTGCTGGAATAGTAGTACTCGGTGAGCCTGAATATTACCGTCGATTCGGCTTCAGGCATGAATATGGGCTGACGCTTGCTGATGCATCTGCAGAATACTTTCAGGCGCTAGCTCTCTTGCCTGAAATACCCGAAGGAAACGTAAGGTACCACCCAGCTTTTTTCGTTTAAACACCGAATCTTCAGGTTTTACTGATCAGCTATCATGTGCTTGATTCTAAGCAGTTGATTTTCTATACTCTCAGCACATTGTTTTTCAGCAATTGGCGTGCTTTTTAAAGCAATAAGAGATTGATCAGCGCATAGTTCGGCACGCCTACAATAACATGCCGAACTATGCGGTTTACCTTTGAATGATGGTTAGCCAAATTCCTTGACGATTGCTTCTAGAACTTCATCAGACATTTTATAGCTGTGTTTTTCACCAGGAAACTCACCGCTGAGTACCTCTTTTCTATACTGCTTGAAGGTTTCAATCATTACCTCACCAAAGTTCTGGTATTGCTTGGCAAATGACGGAGTGAAATTATCATACAGGCCAAGTACATCAGGGGTAACCAGGAGTTGTCCTGAACATCCTGGTCCGCCACCGATGCTGATAGTCGGAATATCGAGTTTTTCGGTGACATAGGTAGAGAGTTTGGCTGGAACCGCTTCGAAGATGATGGCAAAGGCACCAGCTTCCTGAAGGGCCAAAGCCTCCGAGACCACCTTTCTTGCAGATTCCATGTCCTTGCCCTGTACTTTGAGACCGCCAAGCGCACCAACTGCCTGAGGGTGAAGCCCGACATGTCCGACAACAGGAATCCCCATCTGGACGATGGCTTCTGTCTTCTCTATGTGATGAGGGGTTGCCTCGAATTTAACCCCATCCACCCTGGCCTCTGTTACAAAGCGTGCGGCATTGCGCATGGTTTCCTCGATACCATACTGGAAAGAACCAAAGGGCATATCAGCAATAACCATGGTCCTGTCACAGGCACGAGCAACCGCTGCACAATGGAGTACCATCATATCCATTGTCGCTGTCAGGGTGTTTTCATGGCCGTGAACAACCATAGCACAAGAGTCACCAACGAGAATTGTATCAATCCCGGAATCGTTTACTTTTTTGGCGGTGGGATAATCATATGCAGTGAGCATGGTGATTATTTCTTTGTTGTCCCGCATCGCCTGTATTGTTTTAACAGTATGTTTTGCCACAATGTTCTCCTTCTATAACTTTTACTGGTAGGCTCTGGTTTAAGAACAGAATAATTAATGAATTTTAATCCTTCCTGGTTTTTGTGAGAGGGATGAAAATAACACTCCTGGTGATAGCGGTGCTACAGCCTGAAAATATTTTCTTCTATGAATCTCCATGTTTTAATGTAATCGCCTTCAACCATCAGGGTCTCTAGATGGGCAGTATCGATTCTGTCAAACATCTGCCAGATTTTGGTGGTCATCCGGCTGTTTACCTCAAATGTTCCTTTAATATCCCAGCGGGTGGGTGATGTGTCCGAGGTGAAATAATCCTTATAATTATATTTTTTCAAATAATAGAGAAATTCAACATAATCGAGATAGTGCTTGGTTCCGGTAAAATAGTCCCAGTCCCATTTGCCGTCATTATCATTGATATGGATGTAGTATTTGTAAGGGCTGGCCTCAAGCAGGGAAACTGCTTCCGCCGGATTCTCATTGCCATACATGGAGTGACCAAAATCGAGCGTTATGCCAATATCTTCAATCTTGATATCGTTGAGCAGGCAGAGGGTTTTTGCTGCGGTATCGACAAAACAGCGACCTCTTGTTTCGCTCGGTTTATACTCGATATAAAGTGGTATCTCTTTGCGATAGTCGCCAGCTTCAGAAAATGTTTCGATCAAATGTTTCCAGGCCACCGCATAATCGTTTTGAAAAGCAAATTCATAACCGTCGCCGAGGGGGCAGCAGGTAACCTTGTCAGCACCGATGTCGGCTGCAAAATCCTTGGCATTTTTAATAAATTGTACCGCTTTTTCCCTTACCTGCTGTTCAAGAGAGGTGAGTCCGCCGTTGCGAAACTCCGGCTCGGCTTTGACGTTGACGTTTACTGCAGCTACATTGAGCTTGTATTTTTCCAATGCAGCTTTCGTTTCTTTTGCGTCATTAACCTCATACGGGTGAACGATTTCAACGCCTGAGTAACCTTCAATCTGGGACAATAATTTAAATTTTCCGTCAAGATCAAGCGGTTCGTTATACTCATGGAAGCGGTCTTTTGTTTTGGACAAAAAACTGGTAATGATTGCAAGCTTAAGCATGATGGATCTCCCAAATTTAGTTTTTATTGAAAAACAGGTTAATTGTTAGATGTGTTTTTAAACAGTTTGTTTTTTAAACGGTTAAGTATGTTCTTGTACCATCCAAACTGACTGACAATGGTCCAGACGATAATAATAAACAGGATGAGCGATACCGGCCTCGTAAAGACAGGGGCAAAACTGCCTTGCGAGACCATCAATGCACGGCGCAGGTTTTCATCGGCCATCGGGCCAAGGATTACTCCGATCACCAGAGGTGCGATAGGGTATCCCATGTTTGTTAAAAAGTAACAGATAATGCCGACCGGCAGCATCAGAAAGAGGTTGAATATATTGAGGCCAAGCGAGTAGGAGCCGATAATACAGAGTACCCCAATAATCGGCATGAATAATGGGGTTGGAATATTCAGAACCTTAACAACCTGTTTGGCTAGTATCATGCCGGTAATCCACATTGCAACTGAAGCAAGCAGCAATATGGCCGCAACTTCGAGGATGAATGTGGGGTGTTCAAAGGTAATCATTGGTCCCGGCGTAACACCATGAAGCATAAGGGCTCCAAGCAGCATGGCTGCTGGTGGACTGCCGGGAATACCAAGATTGAGCAGCGGTATCATTGCACCACCGACACAGGCATTGTTGGCGGTCTCACTGGCAATAACTCCCTTGAGTTCTCCTTTTCCAAATGTCTCGGGATGCTTGGATGTGTTTTTGGCTGTACCGTATGAAACCCAGCCTGCGATGTCCTCGCCAATTCCAGGAACCGCACCGATACCGACACCAATCAAAGCCGAGCGCACGATGGCTGGAATGTTGCGAAGGACCGTGCCGATTTCAGGCATGATGCGCTGAAGTTTTTTTGCTTTCGGCATCTGAGTTTTAGCTTTGAGTACTTCAATGATCTGAGGAATACCAAAAGCTCCGATGAGCACTGGCACAACTTCAATGCCGCTTTCAAGCTCTGGGATGCCAAAGGTAAAGCGTGGGTAAAACTGGAGCTGATCTCTGCCAATACAGGCGAGAAACAGGCCGAGAAATCCAGCAATCCAGCCTTTGATCACGAGATCCGGGGCTGTCAGCGTTCCACTTATAAGAATCCCGAAAAATGCCAGGAGAAAAAATTCAAAGGAAGTAAATTCTAAAGCAAATGTAGAAATTAACGGGGAAATACTGACAACAAAGAGCATACTGATAATGGTACCGATCGCAGATGCGGTTGTGGTTAGACCGATAGCTCTTCCACCCTCTCCCTTGCAGGCAAGGGGATATCCATCCAGCGCAGTTGCTGCCGCCGCCGCTGTTCCGGGTATATTTATCAGGATCGAAGCATAGGATCCTCCGTAGGTACCGCCTACGTAGATGGACAGCAGACAGATCATCGCCATTGGTGTATCCATGCTGTAGGTCAAGGCAGTCAGGAGCGCAACACCAAGCGTTGAAGTGAGTCCTGGCATAGCACCGAAAATAATACCCAATAGCACTGAGCCAAAAAGAATCGCCAGTGAGAGAGGTTCTGAAACCATACCTGCGGCTATTTCAAAGAATGTCTGTATCCGTTCAAAAATCAACATGAAATGAAACTCCTTTATGACCAGAAGTCAGCCCACCAGATGGCATCGAGCACGCTGACAACAAGCCCCTCAAATGGCATAGGAACGAGTAGAAAATACTTAAAGATTATGCCGATTGTGAACGGGGCCACAAAGGCGATGATGAGACTGAGATTGAATTTCTTTATCTGTTTTGGGGTATCTCTTAGCTGTCTGTAGGTGATGAATATTAGACCCGCAATAAACCCACAGACGACTATATCAATTGGAAAGAGGATCGTCTCAGAAAGGTTTTGGCTGATCCCTGAAAACATAAGTGCAATAAGCAGAAAACAGCCGAGAAACTCCAGGTAAATCAATTTTATGAGGTACTGGTGACTGGCACAATAAAACTCGAAGAAGAAAATAAGTAGAAACAGGATCGAAGCGATAAAAAAGTCTACCCTTGGTATGAGAACAAAAACATAGACCAAAAGGTTAAGAATGATTGCGTAGTATCGTATCGTATCTTTGCGCTTGAGAAAAACAATGAAGTCAGGGCTGCCGAAGTAAACGATGACGCTCTTTAAGCCGCTCATTCCGACTTCTTTAATTGCAATTCTCATTAACAGGACACCAAGAAGTGCGAGCATCGCCCCGATAAACATCGGAAAAAGTGCGGGCGATACATACCAGACATTTTGAACACCGGCGTAGGAGTCCTTCATCGGCATCTGAACGGCCTGACTTATAATGAACAGGCCAAGAATAAAAATAGCAGTTCCCGAAAATATGTCTGCTTTCCGGAGCTTCTCTGTATCCAGCATGATAAAATTTCCAGTTAGGAATAAAATGAGGCCGGGTTGCAGAACAATAGGCGTCCTGTTTTACCCGGCCTCATTCAGTTATCTGTTACACATTATTGATTATTGTCGAGACCACAGGTTATGGTTTTTTAATGCCAAGAGTCTCGGGGCTTACTTTGGCAGCACCAAGTTCAAAGAGTGTCCAGGTAAAATTAGACTGGAGCGCTGCAAAGATTGCCCGGGCTTCATCACCTGATTTTCCAGAGAGCAGATAATAATTTTCTTTTGCCCATTTTTGTACTTTATCGGTTGCAATTGCCTTATTGAAAGCGTCGGTTAGAGCCGCTTTTGCATCAGCGGGAGCGTCTGCCGGTACAGCAAAACCGATTGCCTGTGAAATAGGCAGATATTCGGAAAGGCCAGGATAATCGTCAAAACCGGAAGGAATCGCACCAAGTCCCTCAACCTCAAAAGAATCTGGAATCAGCATAGCCAGAGGACGAAGCTTACCGCCTCTCAGCAGTTGCTGTTGTTCTGCCAGGGAGGTGACAACGACAGTGATTTCACCAGCCATGGCTGCATTCTGGCTCGGTGCAGATCCTTTGTAAGGGATAAAATTAAATTTGGCGCCAGATCCTTTCTCAAGCGCCAGCAGATTGAGATGATGAATAGAGCCGGCTGCACTTGCTCCCGCCCTAATAGAACCCGGATCTTTTTTAGCTGCCTCGATCAGATCTTTAAGGGTTTTATAGGGTGCGTCTGCAGTTACGGAAATAAGGTCAGGAGAGCCGCCGACGATGAAGGGGTCCCATACGTCAAAGTTCTGATCCCAGCCACCCTGAACAGCTGCGGTAACATTTGATTCGGAGAGCCCGGCAACCGTATAACCATCATGGGGCTTACCAAAGACATAACTCATGCCAACAGATCCGCCAACACCGCCGGTTTTGTTGATAACGTTGATGTTTACACCGAGAAATGGTGCCATTTCAGCACTGATAATTCTGTTGCATGTATCAGTACCGCCACCTGCACCCCAAACAACCACATTCGTGACGTTTCGAGTCGGGAATTTTTTTGCTGCATAGGCGCTACAGGACAGTGCGAAGAACACTGCCAGACCGATAAATAGAATTTTTCTCATTGTCATCCTCTCTTTTTTTGGGTTTTGATTTGATTTATCTGATACCATGTAATCACCTGCGGTGAGAACACCCTTGATTCTCAACATCTGCGTACCGTTGTTTCAGCTGTTCACCTCCTTTTGGTTGGTCACCTCTTCTTCAATATGAGCCCTCAACTTATAAATGGTTGTGGTGAGATGTTCTCTCATGAGCGTTTCAGAGGCTCTTTCGTCATGACTGCAAATGGCCTCAATGATCCCGGTATGCTCTTTGATCGTTTCGCCGGGACTACGAATAAGGCCTTCACGAGTTGGATATTGATAGGCAAGTGAAACAATATTAAAGGTCTGTAGAATACTGGTTAGAAATTCTTTTGATCCGATTTCAGCGATAGTGTTATGAAATTGACGATCCGCTTTGGAGTAACCATGAAAATCATCAATATTCTTTGATTTGAGAAAAGGTTTAAATATCTTTCTCAGCTCAATTATCTGGCGATCAGTGATGAGGTTTGCGGCTCTTCGGGCCGACAATCCTTCCAACACTTCACGAATTTCAAAAATGGAGATCATCTCTTCAATAGTGAACAATCTGACAAAAAAACCTCGTCTTGGTCTTGTCTCAACAAGTTTCTCCTGTTCAAGGAATTTGAGAGCACTGATAAGAGGGGTCCTGGAGATACCAAGATCTGCAGCGAGTTTTTCCTGAGGTATTTTCTGGCCAGGCATGAGCTGCCTGTTTTCGATCATCTCTTTGATAATCTGGTAAGCCGTCTGGTCAAGATTTTCAGATTTGATGATAGGCTTAATCATGATTGATTCATTTTAATTGAATAAAACGCCAGCGAGATGTATTTTGTATACAAAATTCAATATTCAATAATTCATGGACTGTCAATCATTATTTGCTGACTGAATTTTAAACGATTGTGAAATGAAAGCTTTTTTTATTGTGAGGTACTTTATTTATCAGAGAGAAAATATTTTTTATATCGTTCGTTAAATATAAGCGTATTGCAGGATATTTCCAGGAGACAGACTCATATGATTACAAGACAACAGAAGACTGAAGCACAAAAGCGGGCAGCAGAAATGATGAGGCAAGCAGGGATTTATATAACAGAAGAAGAAATCTCTAAAATAGAAGTTGTGGATTTCGGTTTAAGCAGTCTTGAGACAGAGGGCATACAGGTCCTGAACCTGGTAAATACTGATCGACTGGCGGCAAAGGTGCTTGTTCTTTTTCCTAACCAGACAGAGCCCGAACACTGGCATCCTCGAGTGGGAGACGATCCGGGTAAACAGGAAACGATTCGCCATATCCGGGGTGACCTTCGTTTTTATGTTGATGGTCCTGACACCATGGAGGAAGGTTTTTTTGTGCCTGGAAAAAAGGATGTCTATTCATTACGAAACGAGCTTATTCTGAAGCCCGGTGATCAGCTTACCTTCGAACCTTATGAGAAGCACTGGTTTCAGGCTGGCCCCCTGGGTGCAGTGCTCTATAGTTTTTCAACCACAGTACGAGATGGTCTTGACGGATTTACTGATCCGGCCATTGAGCGGATTACCATTGTTCAGGACGACAAATGATGAAAATTGTGCTCGACCTAACAATGGCTAATACCATAGATTTAAAGTAATCAACCACACCCTCCTATCTGGTATTTCCATTATTAACGCAGACTCTGGATCCTGGCGCGGCCGGACTCTTTACTGCCAGGTGAAGACTACTCTCCCTACGAATATTACCCTCATATATTGAAATACCACAAAGTGGTATTAGTGTTGTAGGGCATCAATGAATCACACAAGAGATTGGTGATTTTTTGTCTCTCAAAAAACTGGATTACGTCCAGAAAAAAATTATAAAGCACAATGAGGTAAAAGATGAAAATAATACTACCATTTTTACTAGCTATACTGCTGACGATAAATGCACATGCTTCCGGCAAGGCTGTCATCTATTCCGCTGAAGGTGGAGAATATGAGGGCTATTATTCAAGCATGAAAGAAGGTGCTCCTTTACTGCTGCTCATTCATGACTGGGATGGTTTGACCGATTATGAAATAAAGCGAGCAGATATGCTTGCTGATCTTGGCTACTCTGTTTTTGCTGCGGATCTCTTCGGAAAAGGGGTGAGGCCTACCGAGGTCAAGGATAAAAAACAGCATACCGGAGAACTTTATAAAGATCGAACAAAGATGAGGAGCCTTTTGCAAGCTGCATTTGATGAAGGAGTAAAACAGGGGGGAGATGGCTCAAATTCTGTGGTTTTTGGTTATTGTTTTGGCGGTGCAGCTGTTCTTGAAATGGCTCGATCGGGAGCAGAGGCCAAGGCGTTTATAACCTTTCACGGCGGATTAGCTACCCCAGAGGGTCAGGATTACAGCAAAACAGCAGGGTCAATTTTTGTTTTCCACGGTACGGCAGATACGGCTATCACCATGGAAGACTTTGCATCCCTTGCAGCACAACTTGAGACTGCCGGTGTTAGCCACGAGATGGTCACCTATAGCGGGGCGCCGCATGCATTTACGGTTTTTGGATCAGAGCGGTATCGTGAGGAGGCAGATAAAAATTCCTGGCAGCGGTTTATAGAGGTCCTTGATGGTACAATATAATATCTGAAAAACCAGTGAAGAGTCGCCTTTACCTTAAAAGAAATCCTTTTGTTTTCAGGTATTCGAGCATGTGAGGGCGAGCTTCTTTGACAAGCATATCGGAGATCTGTGCACTCCAGGTGTTGTCTTTGGTACCGCCGGTTCTTGTCTTGTAGTAGTTACTCACTCGTTTATCGTATCCCTTTATGTCCTCTTTATCTCCTGTGTTATCGTAGCGTTCCTGCTTTAAGACCACGGCTAAAGGCAGTCGTGGTTTTATTTCAGGATCTTGAGCGGGGTATCCCAGGCACATTCCGAAGACAGGATAAACCAGGTCCGGAAGACCAAGGAGATTGTCGACCGCTGCAATCTCATTTCTGATCGCGCCGATGTAACAACCGCCAAGACCGACCGACTCTGCACCGATCAGGACGTTCTGGGCAAAAAGAGCACAATCCACTGAAGCGGTCAGAAACTGTTCGGTAAAACCTGAACGCATCGCTGATCTATGCATTTTACAGGCAAGTCGATGTCGCTGCATATCTGCACAGAAAACAAGAAAGATGGGCGCCTCTTCCACATAAGGTTGTCCCGCCGCATATTCACATAATTTTTTTCGAACGATGGGGTCACTGACCTGAATGACGGTACAGGCTTGCATAAAGCTTGAGGTCGCGGCGCACTGTCCAGCATGAATCAGTGATTCCAGCAGGTCTTGGTCAATCGTCTGATCCGTGAATTTTCGGATAGAACGATGACTTTTTAATAAATTTATGATCTCAGTCAAACTATTTGTATCAGATATTTGATGTTTAGCCCGTATGATCGATTGTGGTTAAAATAACTAAGATTGGTCCCGCGCTGCTTCTGCAAATTTGTCTATTTGGCTTTCCAGACCAATTACCCTGTCAACAGGGAGTACAAAGGCTATTCCCGTGCCGGGTTTATCAAACTGTCCGGCTTCGCCAATTGTCTGCAGGATTTTTTCAGCAAGAGTTTCCTCCAGAAGGAACATGATAATGTCAGTCTGGGCTTCAAGACTTAGGCCAAAAAATGTCTTTGCTTCATGTATTCCCGTACCTCGGGCTGGTATAATAGTAGCCCCTGTCGCACCTGCTTGTTTGGCGGCGTCAACGATTCTGTCGGTTAAGTCTGTTTTCACAGAAGCTAAAATGATTTTAAACTTCATCATCATTCTCCTTTATTAGATATTGTAGACCTGTTGATTCGCCACTGGGCGAACTGCCCGTAGCCAAGAACTGCAATGATAGGAAAGAGGCTGGCAAAGGCAATAAGGCCAAAACCATCAATTGCCGGGTTTCTTCCAGGTACTGAAGAAGATAACCCTAATCCGAGCGCTGCAACAACAGGAACGGTGACAGTAGAAGTGGTGACCCCGCCGGAATCATAGGCGAGGGGAATTATTGATTTGGGTGCAAAAAAGGTTTGAATTATGACAATGATATAGCCTGCAAGAATAAAAAGGTAGAGAGGGGTGCCGGTTATAATTCTGAACGATCCGAGGCTGATCCCAAAGGCAACTCCAATGGCAACAGTGATACGAAGTCCTCGCTGATTAATCGTTCCGCCTGAAACCTCAGACGCTTTATATGCCACCGCAATAAGAGATGGCTCGGCAATCGTTGTTGAAAAACCTATAGCTGCAGCAAAGAGGTAAACCCAGCCATAGGTCTTCCAGTCAGTTAATAAAACAGTGTTGTTTTCCGCCCCAAGAAACCCGGGTGCGGTTAACTGGCTGGCCATTATTTTTCCAATAGGAAAAAGAGCTCCATCCAGTCCCGCCAGGAACAGGGTGAGACCGATAAAAACATAAATACTGCCGGCAATTATTCTTTTCAGATTGGCAATTGGCTGTTTCAATACAACTATCTGGAAAAATCCAAACAGAAGGATGATCGGTATAAGATCACGCCCGGTCAACAGAAGTGTTTTAATAAGATCGTTGATGATATCCATGACTGTTATCTCACTCCAAAAACAGTTATACCGTAAATCATGACGAAGATCATCGGAAGTAGAGAGGCAAATGCGATCAGGCCAAAACCATCAAGGAGCGGGTTTCTCCCTTTGATAATCGTAGCAAGCCCGACGCCGAGCGCTGTCACCAGCGGAACGGTGATCGTCGATGTGGTTACACCGCCAGCATCGTAGGCTATCCCGATGATTTCAACTGGAGCAAAAACAGTGATAATCATAACCAGGATGTAGCCGCCGATGATGAGGTAGTGAATCGGCCAGTTGAGCAGAATACGAAGGACCCCCAGTAAAATTGCAAACCCTACAGAGAATGCAACCGTCAGCCGTAATCCAAGAGCGTATGAATTAATGTCGTTCAGATTATTGTCAATGAGATCTGCCCCGGCGGCGATCTCCGCTGCTTTTTTGGAAATGGCGATAAGGGCAGGCTCAGCAATGGTTGTGGAAAAACCAAGAGCAAAGGCGAACAGGAGTAGCCAGAATAGATTTCCTTTCCGGGTAAGGGCCTGAGCCATGTTCTCCCCAAGTGGGAAAAGTGCCATATTCAACCCCTCGATGAACATGCTGAGTCCAATGACTACCATGATTGAACCGATGATTATCTCTTCGAGGTGGGGGAGTGGCTGTCGGATGATAACAAGCTGGAAAAATGCAATAACAAAAACGAGCGGCATCAGATCGGTGGCTGCCTGTTTGATCCTGCTATATATATAGGAGAGTGTTTTTGACAGGTTCAAGTAGTTCACTAGATATATGATGACCGTCTGGCTGTACCTTTGTAGAGCCGGGTTATTAATCAATTTTACAAATCAGACAAATCGCCAGGCAATTTTTTTTCCCGCAAGAAATGGTTTTACTCCACCGGTAATAGGTGGAACCTGGAACGGTTTGTCTTCGAGTATCGTTGTTTTTTCAGGCGGTGAAATATTGTAACGTCTTCTGGCAATTCCACTGACAAAATCCTGGAGCAAATGGAGTTTATCAGCCTTATCAAAAAGCTCTGCAAGAAGCGGCAGGGCAACAGGAGCAGTGAATATTCCAGCGGCGCATCCGCAACATTCTTTTTTGTGCCTCGGGTGCGGAGCTGAGTCGGACCCGAACATGAGCTTCTGATGTCCACCGAAAACGGCACTTCTCAGCGCCTGGCGGTCACGTGGCGTTTTGGCAATAGGTTTACAGAACATATCCGGTTCCATCAGATCACCTACGACATCATCAAGTGTAAGCATCAGGTGATGTACGGTTACCGTTGCAGATACATTATCGAATTTGTCAAGAAACTCGACGGCATCGGCAGAGGTAATGTGTTCCATGACGATATGAAGTTTTGAGAAATTCCTGGCTATATCATTATAAGTCTGAAGAAATTCCTTCTCGCGTTCCAAGACGAAACCGTTGCTTTCACCATGGACAAGAAGCGGAATACCCAGGTCCTGCATATGGGAGAGTGTTTCTTCAATTTTGCTGAAGTCGGTGACCCCAGACTCACTCCCGGTTGTAACCCCTGCTGGATAAAGTTTAACTCCGATGATATGATTAAGGAGTTCTTCCAGTTCTGACTTGGTGTAAGAGCGAAAGAAAAGAGTCATGTAGGGTTTGAATATTTCATTTTCACACAGTGAGGTGATCTCTTCAAGATACCTGAACAGTTTGTCCTTATCGTCAACAGGTGAAACCAGATTGGGCATGATAACAGCCCCGGCAAAACTGGATGCTGAGAAGGGGAGTACCTGCTTGAGCATCTCTCCATGTCTGAGATGGAGATGCATATCAAGAGGTGATTCAATCGAAATTTTCATAGGTTACGCAATGAATGTTTTTTCATTAATGATGTTTATTGTAGTAATGAGAGTAACTTAAAAAAGGTGATAATGATACAATAAATTCTGATTGGATCATTTGAACATAGGAGGGACAGGTTATGTTAGGCATGATAGCTCGATTAAGTGTAACGATGCTAGCTGGTGCTGCTTTTTTATTTCTCAGCGGCTGCGCTGATAACTATACAGGATATCAAAGTGACAGTGGCAGGGCACACTATGATCAATACGTTGACAGGGCCGGATACTATGATTTTGGCAGACCGGTAATTTTTGTCCCGGACAGCAAAGTTGACTTAGAGTAACTCAAAAAAATGATGGTTTAATAAAGGAAATAAGGATTGAGCGGGATTGATAAACCGCTCCTTGATAGAGCAGCTTTTCATTTTTTAAAAACATAGCATTCCACGCTTCAGAAGCTCATCAATCAGCTTCTACATTTTCTTAAATATGACCTGACCAAACATCCAAAAAATTATATAGTTCTGATTATCATCAAAACTCAAATTTGCGCAAGTAACTTAATTTAAACAATAAAGTAAGGGTGCTGATTTTATTTTTCTACCTCCAAAATCGCGGACATGCCCCCTCGACACCATATAGAAAAATCTAATCTGTCTCCCGTTGCAAAATAGAGAAGCTGAAGATTAGTGGTAATCAGGTATATTGAACTTCACAGAGATTCAGTTGTCCCTGATCAGTTTTGTAATTCAGTAGCCTTTGGTTATAGTTGAGTGATGTGTCGGCCTGTCTTAATAACTTCCAGGCGAGGTTTGAGTCAAAAGTGAATCAAAAATTGACAGAATTAATGAAAATATTAACCCTTAGTGTCTGTTTACTTGTTTTCTCCTCTGTTTTTTCAAATCAAATCAGTGCTGGTGATTTTTTTCTTAGACTTGAAGGTGAAAAGATAACCCTGCGCGCCGAGAAGACTCCACTGGCAGATATATTGAAAGATCTTCAGAGAAAAGGCGTGAACGTTGAGGTTGACCCGCTGATAAATCCAACGGTTACTGCAGTATTTTACCAACAACCCATAGAAAGGGTGCTGTCATCTATACTTAAATCCTACAATTATTCACTGGTCTGGGAAAGAGCAGGAGGTACAGCAGAATCAGCAATGTCACTGGTTGAGATTCAAATCTTTCAGCAGGGAAAGGAAAATAGAATAGAACCGTTGCAGAAAGACAACAACCTGCAGGTTGTTCAGGGTGCTGATGGGGTACTCATTGTAAAAAACAGGTTGTTAATTCGACTTAACCCGCCGGTAAATAAGGAACGATTAAAGAACATAATCCATTCAGTTGGTGCCTCCATTTTAGATTCCTTTCAGGAACTTGGGATTGTCAGGCTGCAGCTTCCTGAATCTGCAGATCCCCGTGAACTCGCTGAAATACTCTCAGGTTATGATGAGATTAGCATGGCTGAGCCTGACTATGCCTACCCCTTGGAAGCTGGCAGGATTATCGAAGCAACTGCTCATTCAGCTGAGTTGGTGCATAAAACTGATTCTTCTGAATCTGCTCTTGTTGCAGTACTGGATAGCGGTCTTTCTCAGCAATATGCTGGAAGTCCTTTTGTGTCAGGCGTTTATGATGCTTTTTCCAACAGCACAGTAACAAGTGACACTGTGGGCCATGGTACACAGATGTCTTTAATCGCTTCAGGTAGTGTCAGTCCGTTTGGAGCTGCAGCAAATCAAGGACAGGGTAATGCAATCGTTGCTATTCGTGCCTTTGACGATAATGGTTTTACGTCCAACTACACATTAATGAGAAGTGTCGATTATGCTATAGGTGCGAAAGCGCAGGTTATAAGTATGAGCTGGGGCTCGGAACAATCAAATCCGATGCTTGAAACAGTCGTTCAATATGCAACAGATAAAGGATTAATCCTGGTAGCCGCTGCCGGCAACAGCCCGACAGGTAAACCGGTATATCCGGCTGCTTATAAAAATGTCATTGGTGTTGGCGCTCTGGCACCGAATGGCACTGTCTGGGAACAATCAAATTATGGTGATTTTGTTTCGGTATATGGTCCCGGTGTTGCTCAAATGCCTGTGGGGCATAATGGCAGTCCTGGTGTTTACGCAGGGACTTCAATTTCCACAGCCTACATTGCAAGCAAGGTTGTTCAAATTTTGGAAGATCAACCTGATGCTGATATTGAAAAAATTCTTTCAATACTCAACAGCAACAATTGAAGGCTCATTTATACTGATAGCATATGATATTAGTGGCCTACTCAATAACAGCATCAACGCAGATCCTGTAACTTTGTGGGCTGATATGACCGCAAACCACTATCTTTGAAGATACGACCTTCCTGCCCAGTAATTCAGCCTGACTTGAAATTAATGTCGCTGCTGTTTCAAAATTACAACTGCATTTGAAATCATAAAAGTGAATCGTTCCGTCCGGAACAAGTGCCCGAAGTGCACATTCAAGATATGCCTCAGAATTCGTGGGCAGGGGCATGATAATCCTGTCATATTTTTCTCCCGTATCGTCTACTGCCCGTATTACATCGTTATGGATAAGAGATATATTGCCAACCTTATTCAACCTGAGGTTTTTCACCGCGTAGCTGTGGGCAAATTCATTTATTTCAATACCTGTGATGGTTGCTGCGCGGCTATACTTTGAGATCATCAGAGGATATGGAGCTATTCCTGAAAACATGACAAGAACGTTTTCATCGGGCCCAACAAGGTCTGCTACCCGTTTTCGTTCAGTACCGGAACGAACGGAAAAATAAACCTTTTCAAGATCCAGGAGTAACCTGACTCCAAATTCTCTGCAGAGCGTTTCGGTTCTCTTCTCACCGGCAATATAAGCAAGAGGGATTGTTCTGTGTTCGCCAGAATAGTTTCCATCCCGTTTAAGGACGACGTTAACATTTTTATGAATGGCTAAAATTGCCTGCGCTATCTCTAGTTCATGCTGCCGCAACCCCTCAGGAATAATTGTAACAGCTATATCACCAATGATGTCAAAACTTTTGGTGAGCTGTTTCAGATCGGCTGAAGGAATGATCTCTTTTAATGCTTCTTTGAGGTTCATTACAGGTGAATTGAATAAATATGATCAGATTAGTACAGCAAAAAATGGTGCTATATTTACATAATCCGTATTTTTCCTGAAATTCAATTGGACAATTGGGCTCTGAATCGAGATAATTAAATTCATGAACTTTATTTTATTAAAGTTAGGAATATCACACATCATTTAACAGGATATTTATTGTGAAAATTTTGATAGCAGAGGATGAATATACCACACGGCTTATGGTGCAGGTAAGTCTTGAAAACTGGGGGTATTCAGTTAACAGCGTTGCCGATGGTAAAGAAGCCTGGGAAATTTTAAAAAAACCGGAAGCACCCGATGTGGCAATTCTTGACTGGGAAATGCCTGAAGTTGATGGCCTTGAACTCTGCAAACGGATAAAAGATCTACGGCGGACCAATCCTATATATGTCATTTTACTGACAGGTCGCGACAGTCAGAAAGATATTCTACAGGGGTTTGATGCCGGAGCTGATGATTATATGACCAAACCTTTCAACGACGATGAACTCAGAGCCAGAGTAAGGGTTGCCGAGAAAATGGTTACCATCCAGTCCTCACTTTCGCAATCTGTTGATGAATTAAAAAGTGCACTGGATATGGTCGATACCCTCCAGGGCAGTGTACCGGTATGCAACAGGTGTCAGAAAATAGAAGGGGAGAACCAGAACTGGTTCACGCTGAATGAGTGTATTAATGAGCGATTTGATATGAGATTTATTCCTGAACTCTGTCCCGAATGTTCTAAATCCAGATAACTGACGTGACTTGTTTACCGCAAGCCTGATACCACGATAGTTACCATCCGATAACCAGTAAATCTCCAGGAACCCGGTGGCAGTGCAGGCTCCCGGTTTTTTTATGGCCTCCATTCAAATTATAGTTTACCTTTGTAGTTAGTTACAGCAACTGTAAAAATAGTTATCTGTCTCCTGAATTCCAAACATACAAATCACTGGTGGAACACCGTATGGTACCAACAAATCTTTTCGATCAATCTATGAGCGAGGAGGCACTTGGCGATCAAACTGTTGATACAATAGTTTCAATGTATGAAAAATCGCAAAGACAGCAGCCTCATGAAGAACCCCACGTTTGGCTGGGAAATGCATGGCTGGGAAGAGCAGAGGCCAGGCATGATGTTGATATACATACTCCCGGAATGCTCAAAGTTGCACTTTATGAAACCTATCTATGTTCCTGTGTAAAGCCACCGTTGTGCGCTCGTGCTCTTGGTCTCTATTTTCTTTTTAAAGAGCATCCGCACGTTGTAGAAAAATATCCTAAATTTGCAAAAGAATTCGATGAACTGATCAAACCAGTTCTTGAAGCTCGTAATAACGGTACTATTGATGACTTGTATCGACAGTATAACCCAAATATGGCAGAACAACATTCAGGGGGGCAATTCAACCGCTGAATTTCAAGCGTAACAGCGTGTTCAAGAACAGGGTAAGATCAACCGATCTTCTTCTTTATATCAATGATAGGTGTGCCGTCCAGAATATCCAGCCCGGAAACCTCCAGACGATTACCTTGAATTGCTAAAACTTTCAGTTCCGAAATCGCTATTGGGTTTGGCCTGGCAGGGCTGCGGGTGGCAAAAACTCCGCAAAGCTTTTTTGACTCATCTCCCCGAGGATGAACTTTAAGAATGTTTCTTACGGCCTGGTGAAGCCAGAAAAGGACAACGATGGTTTGCCCGGAAACAATGCCATCGAGCGCATCCTCATAGTCAGAAAAAATTTCCAGGTTGCCAACTCTTTCTGACTCACTGTAATTTTTGGGTGCGTCCTCACAGTTGGCAATATCACCGTGCAAGATGCCAATGATTTGTAATGCAGGTTGTTCTTCCATACAATTGTCAATTTACAAAGTTAAGGATTACATTCTCCATCATCTTATTTACTCTTTCAGATTATGTCTAGAGGTGAATTTTCGTTTCTGTCCAATTACTCAACCATGATATAGTAATGAGTATACGGACAATATCATTCCAAACTTACGCACGCTGAATGCCGGTGAAAAAATGAAAATACAACTTACAGACAACGAAGCGAGGTTGCTCGGCTGCTTGATTGAAAAAGAGATGGCGACACCTGATTATTACCCCCTGACCCTTAATGCCTTGTTAAATGCCAGCAACCAGAAATCTAATCGTAATCCGGTTGTTTTTTTTGACGAAGAAACGGTACTCCATGCCGTCGAGGGTTTGAAAGAGTACAAGATGGTCAGGCAAAGCAATATTAGCCGGGTTCCCAAATACGAGCAAATTTTTTCAGACTATCTGAACATGATACCAAAGGAGAAGGCGGTCGTTTCTATTCTTCTGCTGAGAGGCCCACAGACCTTAGGTGAAATTCGTAGTCGTACTGAACGGCTCTATTCCTTTGAAAGTCTGGACGAGGTCCAGGAGACACTATACGCACTAGAAGATACAAAGCTGGTCAAAAAACTCCCACGGCAGCCAGGACGCAAAGAATCTCGCTATACGCATCTTTTAAAAGGAGAACCGGATGAAACTATTGTTCAAGTCGCCTCCGGGCACGAATCTGATCCTGTAATTGTGTCCAAAGATAATGACCGTCCAGCTGGACTGCAAGAGCAAATAGACTGCCTGCGCCAGGAATTACAAAATCTGAAGTTTGAATTCGAAACATTTAAATCGCAGTTTGAGTAATGCCCACACCCGGACCAATGATATGAGATTCACGTATTGAATTTATCTCATATCGCTATCCTTAGTAGCTCGTCTCACCCAATGTTACCTTTCCGCGAAACGTCCAGTATACCAGGATAGTATAGGAAAGAACCATAGGCATGCCGAGAGCTACAATGATAAGGCCAATTTTCTGGGTGAGAGTGCTGGATGCAGCGTTATAGATTGTAATGGAAAATGCTGTATTATTGGAAGCAGGCAAAAGATCCGGAAAAAGTGCGGCACTGAACAGGAATACCAGAGCTGCGATGGTACAGCAGCTGTTTATAAAGGCATAAAAGGGTTTCTTTTTGGCGATTGCTCTGGGAATATTGGCAATTGCCAGTACATTCAACAAGGGTATCAGCCAGAGCACGGGGTATTCATCAAAGTGCTGCAGTGACGCGGGAACAAAGAGCAGTGACCATATGGTAACGATTAAAAACATTGAGAGGTAGAAGTAGTACGTTCCTTTCATCCAGCGGCCAAGGCGCTCTTGCAATTCTCCTTCGGTTTTCAGGTAAAGATAGATGGCACCATGCATTGCAAAAAGTGCAATGGCAAAAAGTCCGACACTCAAACTGAACCCTGAAAGCATGTCGAGCAGCGTTCCCTGGTAGTCACCAAGTTCTGAAAGTTGCAACCCCTCCATGACTGCACCAACCGCTACTCCAAAAAGAAATGTTGCCAGGGTAGAACCAATAAAAAAAAGTATATCCCAAAAATTACGCCAGAATGAACTCTTGCGCTTAGAGCGAAACTCCAGAGATACCGCCCGAAAAATCAATGCAAAAAGCAGCAGTACAAAGGGTATGTAAAATGCACTGAAGATAGATGCATACGCATTTGGGAACATAGCAAATAATACTCCGCCAAAGGTCACAAGCCACACTTCGTTCCCATCCCAGAGTGGACCGATACTGTTCATCACAAGCCGCCTCTCATGGTCAGTTCTGGCAACAAAGGGATGCAGGATACCAACTCCAAGATCAAAGCCATCAAGAATCGCATATCCTATCAGCAGGATGTTTAAAATTATAAACCAGATAATGCATAGAAGTTCAGGACTCACGAGGCACCTCCTTGAACATTCTTTTCTGCGTTCAGCCGGGAATGTTGCCTGTCAGTTGCCGCCTGCAGCAAACCTGAACCCTCTGAATCTGTCGTCGATGGTAGAGGTTCCGGACCCGTGCGTATCTTTCTGTCCAGCACAATTATCCAGACTGCGGCCAAGGATGCATAAAGAATGGCGAAGAGGATCAATGAGGTCCTTGCCTCTTGACGGCTGACAGCAGCGCTGAAAGAATTGCTCGTCCGCAAACCGAGCGTTTCATCATATTCATAGAGACCATCAGCAGTAGTCACCAGGTCAGTGCCGTCCTCGTTCCAGATAACGGGAGGATGAACAGTCCATGGCTGTCGCCCAACTTCTGCAGCTATCCAGCCGCTCTCATTTGCGATCATAACAAAGCCCACAGCAAAAACGAAGGCCCAGAGAAGTGAGCGCTTCTGGTAAAGCTTGTTTTTACGATTGTAAATGAGGCCAAGTGTGCATAGCCCGATCATCAAGCCGCCAAATCCAACCATTATTCGCCATGAAAAAAATGGAATGAGCAGCGGGGGTCTATCTTCCGGCCTAAATCTGTCCAATCCCACAACGGTCTTGCTGAAGGTAAAATCATCAAACACCATAAAACTGAGACCGCCTGGGACGCTAATTTCAAAATCGATGCGTTCTTCAGTCTCATTTGGCCAGCCGATCAGATTAAGATCTGCACGGCCGGTTTCATAGTGACCTTCAAATGCCGCCAGTTTTGCGGGCTGGTTTCTATATACATTCTGCGCCTGGCTATGGCCGCTGAGGCCAAGACCAAGTGAGGCTGCCAGGCTAAAAAGAAGGGCACCGTTAAACGAATGGCGGGCGAATTCATGATGTTTGTCTTTGAGGATATAGTAGGCGGAAATACTCAGCACAAAGAAGCCGCCAACAGCTGCGCATCCGAGAAGTACATGGCTGAGTCGCTGCACTGTCGAAGGATTAAAGACCATAGCCAGGAAATCGACAATTTCTGCCCGGCGCTGAACGACACCGTCTACAACCCATGGTATCATTTCCGTGCTACCGTTTGCCCCAGGGCTCTCACGCAGAATGTCGACGATATGATGGCCGGCGGGGGTCTGCTGCCAGCTGTTGGCAACGACAATCCAGATAGAGGAAAAAACTGAACCCAGCGCTACCATGTACATGCTGAATAAGTATAACCCAGCGCTTACCTTTTCTCTTCCAAAAGCAACAATGGCAAGGAAGCCGGACTCAAGGAAAAAGGCAAAAATACCTTCAGCCGCAAGAGCACTGCCGAAAACATCACCAACAAAACGCGAATAGGTAGCCCAGTTTGTACCGAACTGGAATTCCATGACGATTCCGGTTGATACCCCTATTGCGAAATTCAAAACAAAGATTTTTGTCCAAAATTGACATGCTATTGCGAAAATCGGTTTCCTGGTTAGGTAAAACCTGGTCTCGAGATAGGCCAGTATAACGCCAAGACCAATTGCAAGAGGCGGAAAGATGTAATGAAACATGATCGTGAAGGCAAACTGAAGCCTGGACAGTAGAACAACGTCCATAATTATTCTCCCTGTAATTAAAACGAATGAACCGATTCACTCCGCTATTCTGCAGTTAATCAATAAAGTTTTATATGTTTAGCTGTTTTCAGCCACCTGGCCTCAGGGTGGAACGGCCTCCGTCGATACTGATAATTTGCCCGGAGACCCATCCTGCTTGATCAGAAAGTAAATAGACCACAAGATTGGCAATATCATCAGCTGTTCCAAGTTTCTTTAAGGCGTGGAGTTCAGTAACTGTTGAAGCAAGATTTTCATTGGACAATATCGATTCGGCCAGAGGGGTCCGGGTTAAAGATGGGGCAATGGCATTGACACGGATTTTTGGAGCCAGCTCTGCGGCAAGCGAAAGTGTCAGCCCATTTACTGCTCCCTTTGCCATTCCAATTGAAGTATGGAACGTGAAACCCTGAAGTGCAGCGACACTGGAGAAGAGAACTACCGATGGGGCAGTCTTACTTTTTTTCAGTGATGACAAACCGGCTTTGACAGCAAGAGCTGCACCCATCGCATTGACTCGGAAATCGTTAAGGAAATCGTCAATGGTAAGTCTTCGAATACTGCCAAGATTAATGGTACCGACACTATAAACAAGTCCATCCCACGGAGCAGCAAAGTCACTTGCTACTTGGGGGAAAATGGTCTCGTCACAGACATCTCCTGAGGTGTAGCCAATGTGAAGCTCAGTAGCAAGCGCTGAAAGTGTTTTTTTGTTTCTCCCAACGAGATGCAGTTGGTCTCCGCGCTCATGCAGAAGCCTTGCTGCTGCAGAGCCTATCCCTCCTGAACCTCCATAGATCACGATTCGTTTTGACATTTTTCCCTTCCCGTATACAGCAATAGTTTTTAGGGCTTTGGAGCACAGAAACGCACCTCAAATAGTTACCCTAAATTAATCAAAATATCTATGAGTAATTGAGTAGTTAGAATGAGATTGTAATAGCTGGTAATAGACGAATACGGAGAATAAGTTCCAAGAGGTAACGTTAACCAAAAGTGAGGGGACTGATTTTATTTTTCTTCCGCCAAAATCGGGGACAGATTTGGTTTTCACAAAAAACGTGAAAAAATAGTCCCCTCGACACCATATAGAAAAATTTAATCTGTCTCCCGTCGGAAAATCGACACATTGATTTCAAGGAATCAGCAGGTCGGGTTACTTTTTAATGCAGCAATTTTAGCAATTTTTAATAGAGCCAGCCAGCAGACAGGTAGATAGAAAACTGCCCAGCGCGACATCTCAAAGCAGAGGCTGCAGGATTTATCACCTGTCTGAATCAGTTTATGGCCGGTTGCTCGTAGCGGTCCAACACGCCAGTTCCAATAGTCCATCGGTCTGAATTCGATGATCGAGAAAGGAAGCCAAAAGAACAATATGGTTTTTATCCGTCCGCTGCTGCCATGTTTGATATGCCGTTCACTGCAGTCGACAGCAAGGAGCGATGGGCCCCATGTGGACCAGAGACGAGTATCTGTGAGTATATCCCAAACAATAATTGGTGAAGCGTCTATTTCTTTACAGATGGAAATCCGTTTTTTATCAAGGACAATCATCA
Organism: uncultured Desulfocapsaceae bacterium; assembly: GCA_964583415.1. Lineage (GTDB taxonomy): Bacteria > Desulfobacterota > Desulfobulbia > Desulfobulbales > Desulfocapsaceae > MADRE3. The sequence goes on along the minus strand of CAZOWJ010000010.1, from coordinate 8,420 downwards.
CGTGCCTAAATGTTATTTCTCTGTACATTCATTTTCACAAAATCGGCCGCTTCCCCGGATGAGAGTGGTCTTATTTTCTGGTAAAGAATTCTGCAGGTGTCAACGGAGAGATCTTTTACAGCAGCTATGGACTCAATCTCATTAAGAGTATGTGGTAATTCCCCTTTGTTGCCCGACATCTCATCTTTGCGTACAATCTTAGAATAAATCAGAGATTGGGCACATAATAACTCCCACTTTCGTCGGCTGACATTTCGGCCAAAAATATAGTCGAGCGTCAATTCATCCCCGGGGCCAAAGAGACTGCCTCTGTGGTTCAGTATCCTGACGGCCTCTCTGTCAACGGAATAAATTTGGAGGTGCCAATCTTCAGAGAGATATTTTGCCAGCAATTTACTGAGCAGAAGGTGAATCGAGCCTGCTTCGATATATGTTTTTTCCCCAGGAGTTAGTATCTTCAGGATTTGATTCGCCCGCAAGGAGTCACGAAGCACAAACCTTGCGGCATCAGCCATTGCAAACGAGTTCATGCTGGTCAATATTTGTTTGAAATTATTGCTCTGAACGTCTTTGTAATAATCAATGAGCCTGGCAGTAGCCTCTTTCTCCGCGCAATAGACAGAATGATCTATCGTGTTTGGTTCAATCTCTTCTGGACGGTGATCTTCAGCAAGAAAATATTGAATGGAGAGCAAATGTTCCAGGTATGGTTCTACCTGTAGTATTTGTTTTCCGACGTTCGAAAATCGTTGGAGCAATCGGTATTGGTCTGAAGTGAAAGCAGGATAACCCACATCAAGCTCAAGCAGGTGCTCTTCGATCTGGATACTGCCATTAAGTACATCTGTAAAGTCAGGGTGGAATGGCTCTTCAAGAATAATTACATCTTTTTCCTGCATGATACGAGCCGTGAGATCGAGTGTCTCAGGACGATGTGTCGAGTAACAGATAGTTATAGTGCTCATAATGGATATGGTTGCAGCAATTCTTTTTCAGCCCTGAATAATGAAAGAGCAGCAGAGCTATTTTTGCCCCAACACTACCAATCAAAATAGGCGATAAATTCATTGATAATTTCTTTGTAATCCGTGTTAGATATGAACTTATTAGGCTGATAATTACTTTCCAGAAATGAAATTTTGGAATCTGTCATATCGATTGATGAAAACCAGGAGAATTATCTGTGGGCTATTCAGGACTTAAAGGCAAGCGAGACCCAACGGAGTTGTAATCCAGTTTATCACCTTTTACCTCACGTTGAATAGCGAGATAATGAGATATTTCACCATCATCATTTCGAATGGGAACAATCTTCCACTCCATCATGAATTCATCTCCATCTTTTCTGTAGTTAATAGTCTTTCCGTGAAAAACTTCTCCTTTTTCAATTTTCTCTTTCAATTCATCAAGCACCTTCTGGTCAGATTTTTCTCCCTGGAGCATCGCTGGTGATTTGCCGAGTAATTCCTGGATGGTATAACCGGTCAGCTCACAAAAGGTAGGGTTGACATAAATGATTGGAAATCCTGGCCCTGCTTCAGTTATCATGACGCCATCAAAAGAGATGTCAAGAGCTGTCTGCAGCATGTTTTTCATGATAGCCTGAAAATTTTTATCATGGCTGAAAATATCAGAAATATTTAAAGAAACGTTCATAAATAAACCCCCATACTTTTAGTAAATACGTATCTATCCAGGGTGCCCTAGAAGCATCGCACATTGCAGAATTGTAAAACCAAATATCGATGCTATAAGGCCTGCTATTGTTTGAATGTGCCACCTGTATTTCTAATCAAAAAAATTACGTTCTTATCTCACAAATTAATTCCGATTACTAAGATGTTAAAACCGCTCAAAAATATAAGCATTGAATGGCGATGATAATAAAAAAAAGTGCATTGGCTTTTGAGTGCTTGAACAAATCTCTAGAACCAAAAATATTTCCATGTTGTAAATGAGCATATTCCTCCAACAATAGCTGGGGCCAGAGACAAGACCAGGCACCAGAAGGAAGGCTTGCCCTGTTTGGAAAGACCACCAAAGGGGTGATGTAACTCCATGAGTCTGTTGTTGAGATCGCGGCTATGAATAACAAATGTTTCAAACAGTCTGAATGATGATCAAGGACTAATCAAAGTGATGAGCACTAAACCGATTTCATTGGGTCGCAATTTGACGACTCAACCTGAGTCCGGTTTGATTTGAATTAACTGTTCCCGCCAAATGTTCATATTTATATTCCTGGACAGTGCCCTCCATTGCCTGGTTGGGTATTGCAATACTATGCGAATAAAGAGCTGCTAATATGGCACTTAATACGGTATCAGTGGTTCTCGCAGGCTGCCTGGCGTTCTGTCCTTCGACCCATATGGTCGCCAGGTACCCAAGTGAATGGCCTGTTTGTTTATCAAGCCATATCTGTGGTTTTGGAGTTGAAAGAACTATTGGCAGATCGATAACAGCTTTTTCAACGACAGCCTTAACCCTGTTAATATCTGTTCCATAGGCAACAGAGAAGGGAATTCTTAGTCTGATCTTCTCGTCTGAGTAAGTCCAGTTGACGACCTGTGAAGCAATAAGATCGGCATTCGGAATAATTATGTTAATATTGTCATTTGTGCGAAGTACCGTTGCCCTGATGTTCATCTGGACGACATTTCCCCTTGTGCCCCCTTTCTGCAACCCATCCCCAAGAGATATGAAATCTCCAGGGCTAATTGACTTGTCGAACAATAGAATTATCCCGGAAACCAGGTTGTTGGCTATCGTTTGCATTCCGAAACCAACACCGACTGAAAGCGCTCCGGCGACAAGAGCCAAAGAGCGTGTATTAATCCCGACTACTGAGAGAATGATCATTGCGACTAGAAAAATAAACGGATACTTGCCAACGGCCTGAACGAGATGTATCGTCCTTTCCGTCCATTTCCTTTTTTTGCCAACGCCTATAATCATATGACAATACGCACGATTTATGACGATCCCTACTGCCAGTAAAGAGATTAGCTGCAGCATCAGAAGCAGGGATATATTTATGCCGTTGTAGGATAGTAATGGATACCTCAATACGCTGAGTATTTTTTCATAGATATCATCCGTTGCCACCTTGGTTTTAGTGACTACTGAACCAAGAGCAGATTGTTTCAGGTTGATAGCCCTTTCTAATAAAACAGCTTTGTTCTCAAGCATCTCCGCCTGCTGGTCCATGCCTGATAATTGCTCAAAAACCCTTTGGACTTTTTGATTAAGTGAGGTAAGCAGCTCCTGAGCCTTCGGCCCAAGTACTGCGTTGCCGCCGCCAAGAGAGGACACGTCCTTTTCGTATGCATGGGTTAATTCTTGCTGATGAACGATTTGTTCTCTCAGTGATCGAAGTATATTTTTTAAATCTCCTGACATATCAGAAAGTTGAAAAAATTCTGGGTCACTACCCAACAAGCGAAACCAGATAAGTACCTGTTGCTCAACTAAACTTTCGATTCTGCCCTTAAGTGGCTGGTTGTCCGTTGAGACTTGTTCCAGTTGCAGGTTCAAAAGCTTGAGCTGCTCAAAGTGCATTGTTTTCTTTTCAGTATCAGAACGTTCCTGACCAAGATAACCAGCCAGCAGGCTCTCCAGTTTTTGAATTTTCACATTGGTTCCGGTGGACTCTTCACGAGCCTTCTCTTCTGATTGTTCAATCTTCTTTGCAGTTTGATTAACAACACGCTCCTGCTCTTCGATACTCTGCCCATAGACAGTTATAGTACGCTGAAGTATCCGAGAGTATTCATCCTTTGCCTTTTTCAATACATCTTTCAGGTATCCATCGACCGTCTTCTGTTGGTCAAGTTTTATTGCCTGAATAGCATACTGTAACTGTAAAATCGGTATGTCAGGATGCTCTTGATCGAGTGCAATCAATTTATTATAGAGCTCCTCAAATTGGCCATTGGCAATGTCGATATCTGAAGCCGATTTTTTAATCTCTATCATGATATCGGCATATCGTTCTAGGTACAGATCAAGAAGCTGCCACGTAAACGATGATTTGCCAGCGGAGTCTGGAAGTCCAAAATCTGGCATTGGTTGCCTGGCGTTATTGGAAAACTCCTTCAGCTTTGCCAAAAGTTCCTGCTGCAGGATGATCTGTTTTCTGCTTTTTTCGTTCATTGCGACAGCAAGGGCTTCGTTCAATTGTTGTGTTTTGTCCTGATAAGCAGAAAATCGTTCATTTACGTTATTTGAGTAGAGCCTGCTATCAGGGTCGGCTGCCAGGAGGAATCCTGCTTCCAGTATAAAAAAAGTAGCAAAAAACAGACATAATAAAGCATATATATATAATCGTCGATTATAGTAAGATCTCATAAGATAAAGTATTTATTGATTAAATTTAATTTGGAGGATAGAGAAGACTTAACAGTCAGGGTAGAATTGATGCTGTTGACAGGATTATCAAGAACTTTTTTTTAAAAAACATATAGTTTTTTGTATGTAATAATAGCTATTTAGTTTGTTAGCATGATATGCTTGTGGCTTTATAACTTGTGAGAGCTTTGCAAGATTGGCACCAATCGACATGTAATCCAAAGGAAAGGAGTGATTCGATTACCTCTAACTTTCTAGCGGCTCATAATTTTTTTTTAAGCGAAATGGAGATAAAATGAGGATAGTATAGAGATGTATTTCTTTTAATCCATAATTCGATAGGCAGTACCATACTCTGCTATGTGTGGTGATAGTTCAATCCCTTTTATCAGGATATTTACTAACCTTCTTCCTGCACATCGTTGACTGACAGGAAAAATCGGAGGCCAACATGATACAATTATACACATGGGGAACACCAAATGGACGTAAGATTTCGATAATGCTTGAAGAAGTGGCGTTGCCATACCAAGTGATACCAATCGATATTAGCAAAGGTGACCAATTTGGGCAGGCCTTTTTAGCTATCAACCCCAATAATAAAATCCCCGCAATTGTTGATGACGATAACGGGCAAGCCTTTTTCGAATCCGGTGTTATTTTACTGTACCTTGCTGAGAAAACTGGAAAATTGTTACCAAAAAATACCAATGACAAATGGCAGGTGATGCAGTGGTTGATGTGGCAAATGGCCGGACAAGGCCCGATGCTTGGACAGGCTCACCACTTCCTTCATTTCAATCCAGGTACATCTAAATATGCTGAAGAACGCTATCTTCAGGAAGCGAAACGACTTTATGGTGTCCTGGAGAAGCAACTGGAAGGACAAGATTTTGTAGCCATCGACGAGTTAACTATTGCTGACATTGCTATTTGGCCCTGGGTGAGCCGCTATCAATTCCAGAAAATAGATCTACATAATTTTCCGAATGTTCTTGATTGGTATTTAAGGCTCGCAAAACGACCAGCCTTTCAAGCAGGGTATCAGGTTCCAGATGCTAAACAGCAGATTCTTACCCCCTGATACCGATCAACTTCGTTGTGGCAATGTTAAATTCAACTATCAGTTGCTGAAAATACGCTATCAGAAAACATCTTAACCTCCCCCTGTCAGGAAGTGGTATATATTGCCACCGGACACCTCTAGGAGGCAGTCCAAGACAGCCCTTTTTCCTAACTCTTCGATACTTGCAAAACTTTATCCTTGGAATAGCAACTATATGCCTGTGTTAAATTTTTCCGAATGCCTCGATTTGAGGAAAAATTGCTGTTCTCGAACAAGCTCTTAGAGGCCTTTTTGGTAAAATTAACCTTGGAGATGGAAATATTAATGGTAAGCTTGACCCATCCCTTTTCTAAACTACAAGGGCCATCCTTCTTGACCATTCGTCAGGATTCTGTAATACGACTGTATTACATTTATGAAGAAGTGAATGACACTTGAAAGATTTTTTCATATTTTCAAAAGGACAAAAATGAGGAAAATTTACAAATTGACCCACCCGAAAATTAAAGTCGATAGACTGGTGGAAGGTGTAAGACACGATGTTAAAAAATACCTTAAACGAGAGCGTAAAAAAGCGCTGCCGGAGGGTGTCGATTATTGGGATTTTGACTGTAAATTCGGCTATACTGTTGAAACGTTGCAGGAGATTCACCTTGCCGAGATGAATACGTACATTGATCAAGCCAAAGAGCAGCAGGTTGAGTCATTTTGTATTGAAATTCAAGTAAAGCCAGGACACAGAATGAACAAAGTCTGAAATCTGATGAATTCGTCAGATGAGAAAAGAACAGGGGGATAACAGATGAACATTCAGGGTGAAAAATGGGATGTATTTCCATGGAATTGACAGAACTTGGAATGGATAGTTGGTTTAAAAACCATGCTCGCGAATCGTGTTCAGCTGAACAACGAATTGCCAGGGTGACGGTGGTTGCAAGGGGGCAGTATACTGTCAGATCTGAGCATGGAGACGTACCTGCAAAGGCAACACGCAAATTCATGAAAGCGACCACATCGTCAATTGATATGGCGTGTGTCGGTGATTGGGTATGTATGGATAACCAGGATTCAGAAGAGTATACGAGCATCCATGCCGTTCTGCCAAGGAAATCATTTTTGCGCCGTAAATCAGCAGGTAAGAGCACCAAGTTACAGATGATCGCAGCAAATATTGATGTGATCTTCATTGTTCAATCGTGTCACTATGATTTTAATGTGAGCAGGCTTGAACGGTATCTGGTAATGGCGACTGAAGGCCATGTTGAACCAGTAATTATTCTGACCAAAACGGATCTGGTGAGTACAGATACATTGCAACAACTCATAACGGAAATTCGTGACGAAGGGATTACCGCCAGGATTATTGCTCTCAGTAATGTCACCGGTGCTGGCTTGAACCAGGTAAAAGAGAGCATGGAATGTGGAAAAACATACTGTCTTGTTGGTTCCTCCGGAGTTGGTAAGAGTACGCTCATTAACCAACTCCGAGGCGATGATACCTTGAGAACACAGACAGTAAGTACTTCCGGAGAAGGACGACATACGACGGTTCGTCGTCAACTTTTTGTTCTTGAGCAGGGTGCTTTGTTAATAGATACCCCGGGAATGCGAGAGGTTGGTATTCTTGCCATCAACGATGGGATGGATGACAACTTTGATGATATCCATGATCTTGCTTTGCAGTGCCGATTTACCAATTGCGGCCACGTAAATGAACGTGGCTGCGCGGTGTTGCAGGCAATCAAAGAGGGGGCACTGCACCTGGAACGCTATCAGAATTATGTAAAGCTCAAGACGGAATCAGAGATCAATGAGAACTTGAATTCTCATAAGGGCAAAAAAAACAGACCATCCTTACATGTTATTCATCATGTAAGGAAACGTACGAATAGATCATGAGTAGAAAAGACAAACGACGACGCTATAGACTTACACTTGAGTATGACGGTACCAATTTCAGCGGCTGGCAGAAACAAGTGGATGCCCGGACTGTACATGGGGATGTCCTGAAGGGTGCTGTGCGTGTTTTTGGTGAAGTCCCGATGGATCTTCAAGGCTGTGGTCGAACCGATTCAGGAGTTCATGCTCTTGAATATGTGGCCCATCTTGAGGTCGTAGCTGATATGGGTCCGCATGAAGTTGCAAGAAAGCTCAATGAGACCCTGCCTAAAGATATTGCCGTAAAGTCAGTTGAGGCGGCGGGCTTACGTTTTCATGCACGTCATAACTGTATAGCCAGAAGCTATGTATATCAGCTCCGCACAGAAAAATCGGCCTTTGGCAAACGTTATGACTGGTGGGTGCAAGAGGAGTTGGATCTGCCTGCTATGCAGCATGCCGGATCGCTGATGACAGGCATGCATGATTTTGCAGCTTTTGCCGAAAAAAAGGAGCTGAAAAAATCAACCAAGGTATTGATTCATAAAGTTGAGGTTTTTACAGAGAAGGAAATTCTCAAGATCCGGGTTGTCGGATCTCATTTTCTCTGGCATATGGTTCGACGGATGGTTGGGATTATGGTCGAGGTAGGCTGTCGCCGCCTAACGGAGAAAAGTATTCAAAATATGCTCGAAGGGCATTCTGATGTTTTACCATCTCATCATACTGCACCGGGCGCTGGCCTGTTTTTCGAGAAAGCCTTCTATGACAGTGAGGGACTGGCAGAATTTTTGAAGGAGTAATTTCTTTAATCCAGATAGCTTCAAGAAAATCATCGAAAGTGTGATTGTTTTGAGATCTGACGTGATTAATGATTATTTCTGGAAAATTGGCTGAGACAGCAGGCCCCAAAATGACAGGTAGAGTCGAAACTCACATAAAAATCACGTATCTGCTTCATCTAGGTCACTTAGATAATCTAAAGCAGTTTAACTTCTGGACACGCAAGAACCACACGCCACTGAGTTTCACGTTACCATCAGAAATGTTTCTTGATTTGATTATCTTGGCAGCGACTACAGGCCACATCATCTGTCGATTATACCGGAGGATAAAGTTTTTCACTCAA
>CAZOWJ010000009.1:57137-66064 GCA_964583415.1 uncultured Desulfocapsaceae bacterium | reverse complement strand
TGACGTTTGTTGTGAAAAATCAAGCTGTCCCCGATTTTGGATGCAGAAAAATAAAATCAGTGTCCTCATTTTGTTGATGAAATAGAGTTACGTGCGCTAAGTTGAGTCTTGATGGTAATCAGATTTTACACTGTTATTTCTGTTAGTATAGAGAGAAGATATTGCAGAGTGTGGGTTTTCGTTTTAGTCTGAAAGCGCCAATGTTGTGGCGAGAATCGTGCAGGCAGATTTGAAATTGAGTCAGGTGTTGTTCAGCTGCCGTTGTATAACATCCATTTATCAATTAATTACAGATTAAAGGTGACATCGTGACAGATACCAAGAAACTGTGTGTGGCTTTACTCGCAGGCGGTAAATCAGGGGAACGTGAGGTTTCCCTGAGTGGTGCGGCAATATTCGAGAAGGCGCTCGACCCTGATAAATACCTGATAAAACGATATGATCCAGCGTATGATCTCCAGTTCCTTGCGCGCGACAGTCAGGAAATTGATTTTGCCTTTATCCTCCTGCACGGTCTTTTCGGTGAGGATGGGTCCGTCCAGGGTATGCTTGACCTGCTTGATATCCCCTACCAGGGATCAGGAATTCTCGGCAGTGCCGTAGCGATGGACAAAAACCTTGCCAAAATTTTATATCGCACCGTTGATATCCCGGTAGCAGACTGGTGTATAGTCGATGACGTTGATGATGTCAGGTGTACTGAAATGATAGCAGAATACGGACTGCCGCTGGTGATTAAACCGGTTCGGGATGGTTCAAGCCTCGGCCTTACCATTGCCAGGACTGAAGAGCAGGTTGCCAGCGGTATTGAGCAGGCATTGAAAAATGATCATCGGGTAATGGTGGAGCGGTTTATTAAAGGACGAGAAATAACCGTGTCCGTTCTCGGTAATGATGATCCTGTTGCGCTGCCGGTAATTGAAATCATTCCCGGTGAGGAATATGAGTTCTTTGATTATAATGCCAAATACCTGCCCGGAGCCTCCACAGAGATCTGTCCTGCTCAAATTGATTCCGATCTTGCTCTGGCTGCCCAGCGATATGGCGTTACTGCTCACAAGGTTTTACAGCTCTCAGGATACTCCCGTACCGACATAATTATTGATGAGGATAAGGCACTCTATATCCTGGAGACGAACACCATCCCCGGAATGACGGAAACAAGTCTCTTTCCGCAGGCGGCAAAAGAATTCGGCCTTGATTATCCTCGAGTTCTTGAGCGTCTGATAGAACTTGGTATTGAAGCCCATAAAAAAGGCAGGGGGTAATAAACTGAATCTTACCGGGTGATACGCTCCGGACCGTGAAAAATGTTGAGTCTTTCCGGTCTGGAGTAAGCGGCAAGGGTCAGTCCGGCTCTGGCCGCAATTGCCAGTCCAAGCGATGAGGGTGCTGTACGTGACATGACCACAGGTATCCTCATGCGCGCACATTTCAGGACCATATCAGAGGTCAGTCTGCCGGTTGTGTAGATTGCTGCTCGCGGCGAAGCCCTGCCGAGAAGAATGGCACCCATAATCTTATCAACGGCGTTATGTCGTCCCACATCCTCAAAAAAAGCCTGCAACCGGCCGTCAGACCACAGGCCGCAGCCGTGAACACAATGTGTCATGGGGCCAAGGGGTGAGGCTTGAAGGACCTGGCGGATAAATTGTTTTATCTGGTCAAATGACATTGACATCTCATGGGGCGCATCAATATGCCCCTCGAGCATCTCGCGCGAGATTTTTCCGGTTCCTCCACAGCCCGAGGTAATAATGACATCCTTGGGTTCCATGCTTTCCACATCAGCATAAACAGATATCCTTCCTTCGGGGCAGACAATCACCTCTTTGACTTCCTCCGGGCGCTGGATATATCCCTGACCGAACAGGAAGCCGACGCCAAATTCTTCAAGACCGGTCGGCAAAACCATGGAAGCACCAATTTCTATCTCGTTGAGTGTGATTATATAGGGTGTTTCGATGGCAACATGCTCCTGGGCTTCTTCTTGACCTTCGGGAGTTAAAATTACCGTAGAGTAACTAATTGATGCTTCAGTGGTCATGGTGCACTATGCATATGTTGAATTTACAAGGTGAGAACAGTTGAGTAAAATGGCAGATACTAACATAACTATCAAGTTCTACAGAGCAAGTCTTTTATCATGCAGATATCAAATTAAAGCCGTCAGGAGCCCACCGGCATCACCCCAATGGTCTATCTGACAATGGCACGATCCCGTGAAGGTTGACATTGAAGACAAGCTCGTTAGGGTACTATTCATTGGGGACAGGCTCATTTATTCTATCAGTTAAAAACTGGTCGTTTGGGCCAGGTGGGAGAAATAAGGCTCAGTTACGTGCCAATGGGAATTGAACAACAGCCCCTTTGGGGGCTACTAATGCCGGGCCCTCTGGACCCGGATATTTACTCGTTTAAAGCGTAATTACACTTTCAGGAACAAAAATGGCTGCAATTGTTTCATTTATCGGTTGGCATGACTGCGGTAAAACCACACTGGCCACCGGGGTGGTCGCCTCTCTCAACCAGATGGGCTATCGTGTGGCGGTAATCAAATCGAGCAGTGAAAGAAATATTGAATTTGATACTCCCGAGACCGACACTTTCAAACATAAACAGGCTGGGGCTGACTCGGTAATGCTGGTGGCGCCGGATCAGATGGTCCTGCAGACAAAACAGAAGGATTTATCACTGATAACGCTGGCTCATCGCTATTTCCCTGACGTTGATATTGTTATTGCCGAGGGGTTCAAAGAGGCACGGCATATTGCCAAAATTGAAGTTGTTCGGGATCCTGAGCAACGGCTCCGTAAGGAGGTGCATGGGGTACTGGCCGTAGCAACAGATCTGCAGATTACAGCAGATTATGTTTTTAGACTGGGTGAGGCCAGAGAAATCGCACTCTTTATTGAAAAACGGTTTCTTAAAAAAAACCAGAAACAAAAGGAAAAAGCCGCACTGCTTGTCAATGGTCGGAAAATAGTACTGAAATCGTTTATACAGGAGTCTCTGGCCGGCACTGTTACGGGCTATATAAACAGTCTGAAGCTGGGTGGCAGCGTTGATGAGATAGAACTGCGTATCCGCTTTGACGATGAGCCTGACACTTGATAGTCTCTGTGCATCCGGGAGAATACACAAGACATCTCCTCGATGCTTTCACTCAAACCCGTATTTCAGCAGGAAAAGAAATCTTCTGGTAATAGTATGTTTAGTGAGCCTCTTACCGTGAAGTTCACCTGCATCTTCAAGAATGATCAAATCTGGATTTCGTGAACCATGTGCAAACGTCAGTCAGGATTGAAACTCGATGTGCCTGAGGAGCAGATCAATTGTCATTTTTTTTACTTATCCCATTGCGCCATTGTCTGAGGATTTCGCTGACTGAACTGTTTCTTCTTCCTCAATTACCCGCTGGGCAGCCGCTCCTGCCGCCTGGGCAATCTGCTTCTGTACGTTCTCTTCTTCTTTTGAACTGTCGATTTCCGGCAGGTCAACAATGACTTTACGATGGGCGTAATAGATTCCCTTGGCATTCAGTGCTTCGGTAATTAATCGGTACGCTTCTCGGCGAATGACGAAATGAGTTCCGGGCTGGGCAGTGAATTTCACCCTGATGGTCATGACAGAGTTGGTAATTGCACGAACACCCTGGGATTTCAATGGTTGAATAAAATCCTTGCCGTAGATTTCATCCTCCAGCATCTGCTGCCCGAGCTTTTTAATGATTCTCCTGATCTTGTCGATTGGTGCATCATACGGGAAGTCGAGATTGAATTTGACGATAATTCCGCCTCTCATGAAGTTGGTAATTGCACCAAGATCACTGTGCGGAACGATCTGCAGCATACCCCGATGGTGTCTGAGCATTAAATTCCGCAAGGTAATCGATTCAACCGTTCCCGAGACATTGCCGGCGGTGAGGTACTCACCGACCCGAAAGGCGTCATCGAGTAGGTAGAAAAACCCTGAAAACATGTCGGAGACCAGCTTCTGGGCGCCAAAGCCGATGGCAAGACCAACAACTCCGGCGCCGGCAAGCAGTGGGCCGATATTGACACCCATGGACGAGAGGATGGTCATGGTGACCATGATCACCAGAACCGTGCCGATAAATTTATGAATCATCGGCAGCAGGGTGTATGCACGACCCCGGGAGGCAGCGCCTCCCCATTCGTCACCATGGCTTTCTTCTTCTGCTTCTTCGGGCAGTGATTCATCAATTTTTCGTTCGATCAAGTTGCTGATAAACTGCCAGAAAAAGAGGGCAATTGTCATGATGATCAGAGCGTCAAGGGCTACAGCGGCGAGTCCTGAGAAGAAGGGAATGTTAATATTCCAGAGGCTGGCAACCCAGATAAACAGGGCGGCAACCACGCCGATACGGGCCAAACCCTTGATTCTGACATACAATTTCCGTCCCTTCTGGCGCTCGATAAGATCTTCCTTGGTCGGTACGTCCTGATCGTCATACTGTTGCTGATGGATCTTTAGAATGGACATGGCGTATCTGATTATCCACTGCACAATTTTATCGGCAATCATCCAGATGGGAACAACAAAAAAACTGAGCATGAATGCGCCACCGTTTCTGGTGTCGGTATCAGCAAGATTGTCAATCAGCAGCAGCCAGAGGATAAAGAGATAGACAGGAGCAAGGATATGCCAGATTTCTGCAAATTGCTTTCGTCCCCAGGTGAGGCTCTGATCCTTGGCATCACCACCGTCAAGGATATATTGTTTGACTTTATCCCTGTTAATGATAATCGAGACAAAGGTGGCCAGAAGTAAAAGTGTGGCGAAAAATAATTGCAGGAGACGGGTCGTCTCAAACGTTGCGCCAAGGTTTCTGGTGACCACAACAAACATCAGAACCACGATGAAATAGGATGTTGTCAAGACCACCAGTTTATTGCTCGTCCGGGCATCCTGACACTGCATCGGTAAAACTCTGAAGTAAACGATTCTTGGGGAGAAAATGATATTTGAGCAAACGGTAACCAGCCTGATGGCAGTAATGGCGATAACGGTTGCCAGAAAAAAGAGCTGAACGAACGGTGAATCGGTCCAGATATCGGGCATCAACAGAGAAGGATACAGTGAGATATTAAACGAGATATAGGCTGCCGAGGCGAAAATGATTATTCCGAGAATATCAGGCAGAACTCGTGCAATTGTTGCCGTTAATTTCTCAGAATTACTCATATTCTGGGTTTCATTATCAGAAATGGCGAGAAAGAGTTTCTTTATAAAGACTCTCCTGACAATGAACTCAATCAGTAATCCCATGGAGATGAAGAAAATAACCAAGATAACATTGAGCAGGGCCCCCTGCGCCGTTCCAAACGGTCACAAGGTTAAAAAGACTTTATGCAGATCGGGAATCACCTTTGGGATTCCGCTCCAGAGTTTTTTGAACTGCTCTTCGTTGTCATCATGTTCACCACTTAACTTACTCAGAAACCGGTGAAACATTCCAGCAGGGCCTGCCATCTTCTCCTGCCGGGAATACTGATCCTCCATGGCATCGCTTTGAAGTTCGGCGATCAGCATCTGCCGTACCTGCTCATCACTGAGTCCGGCCATAAGGGAGGCTGCCTGTTCGGATTGAGCTGGTAATTCTTCAGGTGTATTCTCAGCAGAACTGATTGAAGGCTGTAATACCAAAACAGTCAGTAGAAAAGAAAGGTAAAGAAAACAATCGAAACAATATTTGTTTAGGATTCGCACCTGTTTCTCCTCAATCTGGTTATGTATCCATTGATGGTACCGATAACTGTCCTCACCCTTCCGCCGATAAAATCAAGGGGCAGGTATCCTGCTTTCAAAATAGGGCTTCAGCGCCTCAGGGACAGCGATTGTACCATCTTCCTGTTGATAATTCTCCATGATGGCGAGCAGTGTCCTGCCGACGGCGAGTCCGGAGCCGTTCAGGGTGTGGACCAGTTTACTCTTTTTTTCTCCATCGGGACGATAGCGGATTGAACCTCTGCGGGCCTGAAAATCGAGAAAGTTGGAGCAGGAGGAAATCTCGCGGTAGGCATCCTGTCCCGGAAGCCATACTTCGATGTCATAGGTTTTTGTTGCCGAAAAACCGAGATCTCCTGAACAGAGGTTCACAACCCGGTAGTGCAGGTTCAACAGCTGAAGTACTTTTTCGGCATCTTGGAGCAATGATTCGAGCTCATCAAACGATTTTTCGGGAGTCGTAAACTTTACCAGCTCGACCTTGTTGAACTGATGCTGTCGGATCAGTCCCCTGGTGTCGCGGCCATAGGAGCCGGCCTCGGAACGAAAACAGGGAGTAAAGGCGGTATACTTGATGGGCAGATCACCCTCTTCAACTGTTTCGTCCCGGTGAATGTTTGTTACCGGAACTTCAGCTGTGGGAATGAGATAGAGATCCCAGCCTTTTATCTTGAACAGATCCTCTTCAAATTTCGGCAGCTGACCTGTTGCTGTCATAGTCGGTGTGTTGACCAGAAATGGCGGCAATATTTCTTTATAACCGTGGATTTCCGTTTGCAGGTCAAGCATAAAGTTGACGAGCGCCCGTTCCATTCTGGCGGCAAAACCGGAGAGTATGGAAAAACGGGCACCTGAAAGCTTTGCGGCCCGCTCAAAATCAAGAATGCCCAGTTCATTGCCAATGTCCCAGTGTGGCAGGGGGGGGAAATTAAATGAAGGTTTCTCGCCCCAACTTTTTACCTCGATGTTGTCACTGTCATCCTGGCCTTCAGGAACTGAATCGTCACAGAGGTTTGGAATCGTCATAACGATTCCGTGCAATTCATCCATTACCCCTGTCAGTCGCTCATCGAGGTCTTTAATTCGCTGGTTGGCCTCTTTCATCTCTTTGATGAGGGGCTCTGCCTGATCATTTTCGCCTGCTTTCTTTAGCAGTGCGATCTCTTTTGATACGCTGTTGCGTCGGTTCTTCAAAGCTTCAACTTCGCCAAGGATGGAAAGGCGGGCTGCATCAACCTCCATGAACCGATCGAGCATGTCTGTCTTCAGACCTCTTTTTGCCGTTTTTGTCTTGACGAGGTCGATATTTTCCCGGATGAATCGTAGTTCTAACATGATATTTTTTTGTATAGTTTATTGGTTAAAACGTCACTAATAGTTTGCAATCATTGTTTATCACGGCTTTATTGTGAACGCAACCTCTATCAAATTGCTTTTCAGCTGCGCATCTGATATTTTCTCGTGTGTGCATTATTACCTGAAGACGAGAATGGTACAGCCAGCCGTCTTCTCATCTGATACTATAGTATGATATGATTGAATCACCACCAGCGCTCGCGGTTTTCCTGAACGAGTTGAGAAAATCGATCCGGGCACTTTTTATCACCATCATTGCTTCAACGGTGCTGGTCTTTTTCCTGTCACCACAACTTCTTGCGATCGTCCAGAGTCATCTTGCTGAAAAGCTCTACTTTTTCTCTGTTGCAGGTCCGTTTCTTGCTCATGTGAAGCTGGCGCTGTTTGGAGCTCTGTACGGATTGATGCCCTGGGTAATGGCTGTTTTCCTGAAGGCAATCGGTAAACCGTTCAAAGTTACCCGTATGCAGCTCGTCCTTTTTACCTTTTTCACCTGTCTCCTCTTTTACGCCGGGACCCTGTTCTGCTATTTTATAACCCTGCCGTTCGGTATTAATTTTTTATTGGGGTTTGGTTCAGAAGAGTTGAAACCGGTAATATCAGTCGGCAAGTTTGTTAACTTTGTAACCGTCTTCATCCTCGCCTTCGGGCTGATTTTTGAGCTGCCCATCATGATGGTGTTTCTGGCCAAAATCGGACTGGTAACCCGCAGTTTCTTTTCGCGCAACCGGCGTTACGCCCTGCTGATGATAGCAATTGTTGCCGCCTTACTGACACCAACTCCTGATATTGTCAATATGCTGCTGATGGGAGGTCCGCTTTACCTGCTTTATGAAGCGGGTATCATTATCCTGGTAATCATGCGTATTCCCTGATCGAATCAGCTGAAATGCTGACGAATCAGTCAAACTCCTCCAGCTCAATTCCGTGTTGGAGGAGCAGTGCCGCGGTAACCCCCTGTTTGGTGACACCGCACGACGGACTGCGTGCCTTGAGCAAGACGTTTGAGATTTTTTGTCTGCGGGCGATCTCCAGCACCTGGTAGGCACCCTTGACAAATAAATCGGTAACATCTGTACCATCTTTGCAAATCACTCGTGCGCTGCCACGTAATACATCAATGCCTTCTCCACCAATGATCTTGGCTGGTTCACGGGGGGTTGGTAAACCGCCGAGCTGCTCGGGACAGACAGGTATCCAGGTTGTCGTTTCGATGCGCTTCATACAGCTGGCACTGGTTAGCGTCTGGCTATCGTAACGGGTACAGAGACCGGCCAGGCAGCTACTCACAAGGACAGTTTTTTTATGGGGCATAGGTGTCGCTCATTCTTTTCAGGTTGATTCCTAAACGGGGTTGAAGTAGATCATTACAACAGGTACATTTGACCAGAAGAAGGTTTACATCATTTCGTGGATACTCGCGTGAAAAAAAAACCGAAGAAGTCACTTACCCCACTCCAGCAAAATCGGCTTTTGAAAATTATTCTCGGCCTGGTTGTTTTCTCGATTCTCTGGATTTTGTTGGCACCAGGCACAGGGGTATACAGCCTGTTAAAGTTGAGAAACCAGGCCTATGAGCTCGAGGAACAGACCAGGGAACTGACGGTGATCAACGAGGAGTTGCGGGCAGAAATTGACAGACTTAAAAACGATACTGACTATCTCGAGCAAATTGCCCGGGAAAAATATGGCATGCTCAAAAAAAATGAACGGGTATTTGACTTCTCCAAACCTCAGAAAACAACTCAGAAAAATTAATTAATTCCTGTTTTTTTATTGCCTAGCTCGAATTAATATCCCGTCCGCGTGCGGCGGGGTAG
>CAZOWJ010000009.1:0-57037 GCA_964583415.1 uncultured Desulfocapsaceae bacterium | reverse complement strand
GTAGGGAGCGCTCTGGCCTGAATGGTAAAGATGCTCGGTTTGATTGCGTTTGTTAAGCCCGGACCGGGCTGAAATTTATGATGCTCAGGAAAAGCCCGACTTTCCGCAGGGCGGACCAGAGGGAGGGCAAGACGCCAGTGGTCCGCTATTATTTCCGAGTCTGAAACTGCCTGAGGAAATCATCTTTTTTATATCGGGGCTGTTACACTTACTGCACGATACAGAAGATATGTCTGAGGATGAAAGGATCTGTTCGAAATTTTCTCCACATTCGTTGCAGCTGAATTCGTAGATAGGCATGGCCGTTACCTTTTAAACCTTTATAAAAAACGTAAACAGATGTGCTCTTTTCCTTTACCTTACTGCATCACCTAACCCGCATAAGGACAGGCCCGCAGTAACGCTATTGACTATGCTACTAAAGACTTAAATATTTTACATGATCGACATACCTTAATTTTGTCTTTATACGACGATTCACTTGTACATTCACACAAGGTTCCGCAAAGAAACCAGCAAAGATGGCCGCTCTGAAACTCCCATGCGGGGCACTCCTCCTTCTGGTCGCACTCTTTCTGCTCCCAGCAGGGAGCTAATTCGTTCTGTTTTTTTCTCTGATTGATCAACAGGAAGAAGAGTTGCCGTTCAATGTGTGCCGGGATTGAACGCCAGCCCTGCTCGTAGCTGTGAATGGTTTTTAACGACATACCAAGCAAGGCTGCAAGCTGCTTTTGGGTTTTTGCTAATTTTTTCCTTATCACGCTGAATTCTGATTTTTCCACGGTACTACCCCCAAGACAAGAAGAAAATGAATTTCCATTAATAGTGTATATGTTCATTTCGTTATACCACAAATGGGGGAAATGTCCTGTGTTTTTCTGATGCTTTTAAAAAAAGATTATCTTTCTCCATGCGTTTGTAAGGGAGGTAGATAATGGCCAACATTGTGCTATAAAATGAAAATTATTGCAGGCAGAACTATTCGGGGTATTATTACCAGCATAGACAATTAACCGTTCCCCTTTCCTGAATTAATCTTAATTGTAAATAAGCAATTGAATAAATTAGAATTTCTTAATTCCTTCAGGTCACTCATCAGCTATCACCGATCATGTGGTATAGAAGGGTATCCAGCTGGTGATCCCGCTGAAAGTGGTTTGGATGTCCTGGCTCAACTGGCCGGAGATACCAGTCGGGTGGGTGAACTGCCTATACCCCAGACGCCAGGGGTTAAAAAGACCACGAGCTCCAGGGACGTTTTTCAGGAGAAGGAAAATTCTGTTACTATGACAGAGCTGCAGGAAGAAATTGGCAGGTGTAAAATTTGTGCCCTTCACCTTGAGAGGCAGGTAAGTACTGCCGGAACCTCTGGTACCGGGGCAATTCCGTTGAAGTTGATGATTGTTGGTGACTGGTTGACTGTTACCCGCCAATCACCAGGCAAAGCGGGTGACATATTTGGCCAGGATCAGGACCTGATGCTTGCAAGGATGATTGAGGCGATTGATTTGACGCCAGCGGAGGTATTCATAACCAACGTTATCAAGTGCAGTATTTCAGAGATGTGTCAGCCCACTTCAGAACATATCAGGAGCTGCAGCCATTATCTGGAAATGCAGATTGACCTGCTGTCTCCGCAACTGATATGCAGCATGGGGATTATTGCCTCGAGACTGCTAACTGCTCAGGCCAGGCCACTCTCCCAGCAGCGGGGGCATTTTTATTCCTATAAAACCGGTTCGGGATTACAGATTCCGGTTATGCCGACCTATCACCCGACGTTCCTGCTGCAAAACCCTGAGATGAAGCAGGCCACCTGGGCAGATCTACAGGCTATCAAAGGGAAGATTGGTGGTTAAACAGGTCAACGCAAACCAATCAGGCCTCTTTTTCCAAGTTCCCGAAAAAAGGTCGTTACCGATTGCTCAGATTCCTGGGTAGTTATATTCTGCAGAGATGAAAACTCGATGATGATATCAGAAGTATTGCGTTTTCCATCGATCATCTTCCAGACGCAGCTTCCCAGCTCATCAAGTTGGATCGTTCTGGTTGGCACATTGGCAGTTTGGGGGGCAAATCGCTTAAAAAGCGAATGAAAAAACGGCTTGAGCAATAATACATATTCCACTTGTACAGATCCTGTACTATCTTCTTCCCAGGAAATTATGTTGTTATGAACAGGCGTGCAGGACAGTGCCTGTTCTCTGGTCATTGCAGCAGGTTTCTGTTTCTTATTGAATAAAGCCATAGTCTTTTTCGATGAGTGCCAGCTGGTGTCTATCAAGTGGCTGCCGGCTTTCCATGTGGATTCCCAAAATCTTGTCCTGATCTGTAAAGTGGCGAAATGTTGCCCACCGGTAGATTTTTTTTCTCTTAATGATCCTGAACAGCCGATCTCCAAGAGACGGTGGGGTGTCTAGAATCAGTGTATCGCTGTCGATTACGGTGCATTCATCACTGGTACTGCCGTTAAAGTTGGCAAATAAATTTGTAAACGTATAGCGGCCCAGATGTTTCGATGCACCTGCAAGTTTGCAGAATTTTAAATTGGTTCCCCTGTTTTTAAAAGAGAATTTTGTCAGGCCGAAAGAGAACGAATAACTGTCGAGGGTAAAGTGCAGGGGTATTTTAAATTTCAGATCCTCTATCGCCCAGTAACTGTCATGTTTATCTTCGGGACAGCAGCTGAAGCTCTCGAAAAAGGAGATATGGGGGGCAGTTGAGCTGGCTGTCGTGTTGAAAAACTGTAAGAGGATGGCTGTTCGGCACTGCCGGCAGGTGATAACTGCGCCTGCTGGGTGCGTATCATCAAGGGTAAAACTCGTAAGCTCGAAGCGCTGATCGAGCGTCTGGAGAAATTGAGGGGGCTTTATTATCTCTAAGTGTTTATCAGTTTCTCTGTTGAGCTGGGAGAGGATGAAATGGGTGCTATTTTTTTTTTTTGCCGGCTGGGTCTTGTCTTGCCAGCGAAATTCGAGAAGGGGATGAAGGTCCTGTTCGATGATCAGATGGCAGTTCCCCTTTACGATGATATCCCAATGCACGGGAAGGCTACAATAAATACCGTTCCAGCTGACCGGCCTGATCTCGTGGGAAGGAGGAACCATTGAGTTATCGGGGAATCAGGTAGTCCCAGTTCTTTTCCTTACGTTCAAGAATCTGCTTTTGCTGCTCTTCACTTTTGTTAATTTCGCATTGCTCGATGAAACAGATTCGTTCCTCTCGTTCCCGACCCGGGTAATAGAGCTTGACCATGTTACCGATATTTTCGTTGTCGTTTTTAAGATTGTGCTGGAGAATCAAGTTAACCCTGAGGTTGTTCTCATCCGTGAAAACCCATTTCCATTTTGACAGAATACCAAAGGCGTCTCCACCCCATATTGACGGTTTACCAAATTTATCCCTGTATTTTTTTAAAAGTTCGTCAAAAAAATCCTTGCTTGAATCTTCATACTTCATTGAAATTCTGACAATTCGTCCTGGAAATGCGCAGATACCATAAGAAATGATTCCATTACGAAAACCATACCAGTCGGTTACCACAACCTCTTTCAGGTAGTTAGAATATTCGATTTCCGAATATTCAGTAATATCCTCCCCGAGGCGAAAGCCGCCGATCTCATGAGGAATTTCAATGGAGGAAACAACGGCTGCAGAGATAAAAATCGGAAAAATAATCGCAAATAAAAGTGTACGAATAATCATTATATTGTTACTTCTGTCGGCTGCCATCCTTCTGAAAGAAGTTGGTCCAGCAAGTAGGTTGTCTGGCTTTCCAGCCGATGAACACGAGTTTGAATGACTCGTTCGATGAGTTGATCCTTTTGCTCCGGGAATTTTTCAATTACTTTTTGAAATGCGGTCTGGTCAATCGTCATGACTTCGACGTCACTTGCAGCACGGGCATTAAAAAACCATTCAAATTGAGCCAGCAGTGCCAGTTCACCAAAAACTGAATTCTCTTTCAACTGTTGCAGGACAATTTCCCTATCTCTATAGTGCATAGTAATCTCAACTGCTCCACATGCCAAAATAAACGCCTGGTTCGCTCTTTTTCCCTGTTGGATGAGGTAGTCACCTGGCTGAAATGAGCGGCGAGTTGATAAATATGCCAGTAACTTAACAACCTCGTGATGGATACCGGCAAAAATTGGTGATTGCCTCAGTAGTGTGAAGTCAGAGGTTAGGCGACAGCTCTCCTGATTTACGTATTTATCAGTTGTCATTGATGAGGCCATAAAGTGTTCCTTTTTGGTCGAGCAATTCATTGTACGTTCCTGACTCGACAATTTTACCATCTCTCATAACTATAATATTGTCATATCCTGAAATTAAGTCAAGGCGATGAACCACTGAGATGACCGTGGTAGTGCCTTTGAGTCGGGTATCTATGTATCTTTGAATCTTCGCCTGCGAGCTGTTGTCGAGGCTTGCCGTTGCTTCATCGAGAATCAGTACGGGGCTTTTTTTCAGAAACGCTCTGGCCAGGGCGATTTTCTGTTTTTGTCCACCGGATAGGTTGTCTCCCCTGCTGCCCACATGAAAATCGATACCGATATCCATGATATCATCAAGCAGACCGTTCTGCTCAAATGCTTCTGAGGCGATGCGGCCGAGCCTGTCCCGAATGAGGTCCCGGTTAATGATTGTGCCGAAAAGGATATTGTCACCAAGAGATTGGGCGTTGAGGTATTGGTTAACACAGAATGGTGTGAACTGGGGTTGAGAAGATGACTTTTCCTCTAGAAATGGCCGGATTTCGAGTTGAATATTGCCGTTAGAACATTGGTCAATGTCGACACCTGCCACCTGACTGAGAAAGGCGGTACGAGCTGTCAGGATATCCTCTTGGAGGGTTGAGGTAATTGTTGCTATCTTATGGATCCCTGGAGTGAAATCAAGGGCCAGCAAGAGAAGCCGATCTCGTTCTGCTTTTTTCAGTTTTTTCAATGAAGAGAGCTGAACCTTTCTGGTGAGTGCTTCATAATCATCAAAGGTTTCGGGGTTCATCGGACTTCCCTGGAAAAAGAAGGCGTCGTTTCTGAAATCCCCGAGGAACTTAATTGTAGCAGCTGAGATTTCAACCCCAAGCTCGGTCAGTGAGTCCTCAAGGCCGATATTCTTTAAAAAGAGCCTGAACTCCTTATTGCCAATAAGCTTCCTGTTGTTGAATGTCCCGCCATAAGTGCCGAAAATGATATTTTTGGCAATGGGGAGATATTGTTGAAATTCAGAGGCGTTATAAAATTCAACAGCCTGAGAAAATTCCTCCCTCAAGTCCTGCTGGATGATCTGGCGCATGTGCATGAAGCTATTGATCATCGGTTCAGCTCGTTTTGGAGGAATAAAAGAGCGCAGCCCCCACCTGACAGCATCTTCCGCCAGCCCAACCTCCTTGACCATCTCTATAATTTCCTCACGGCGGGGAAGCTCATTCATTAATCCGTTGAGATAAAGTGAATTGCATGAGTAGAGCAGATTGTCCCGAACGCTTCCGGTAAAGATGAAAGGCTGCTGGGCAACACTGCTGGTGTTGAGCGACATTTCAAGTTTGCTCAAGGTATTGATTTCGTGGCCGCCAATTGTTAAAGAGCCTGAACTCGATTTGAGGAGCTGACTGATCATCAGACTCAGGGTCGATTTCCCGGACCCTGAAAAACCCACGAGTGCCAGGTGCTGGCCGGCTTCCAGTCGAAAGGAGACGTCATTGATCAGCTGGATCGATTCAGAGATATTGTAGTTTACATTGTTCGCTTCAATTGCTCCGGAAAACTGAACAGGTGTCCTTTCCGGTGCCTCGAGGAGAAAGTCAGGTGAGTGGTCGAGCAGTTCCATGATCTGTTTATAGCGGACCTGGGCATCCTGGTATGTCTGGTAGTATTCAATTACCTCTTTCCAGGGATCATAGACTTTTTCATAGGCGGAGAGAAAAGCAACCAGGGCACCGATAGTAAATTCACCTTTGATTGCAAGATAACCTCCCACGAGAAACAACAGGAACGGGCCGATGCTCTGGAAAAGGTTATTACTGAATTTGATGCCATATTTTATTACTGACAGTTTTACCGCCACCGTGTAGAGACGTTTTATCAACCGGGTTAGTTTGTTGTTCTCAAGCAGATAGCCGGCATTTCCCTGGACTTCATGGATTCCGGTTACCGATTCATTCACCAGGCTTGTTATCTGCCTGTTTGTCAATATCCTTTTACGGTTATATTTGTTGTACCAGCGCTGCAGCAACGGAATGATCGTCAATTCGAACGGGTAAATAATCATGCTGAGCAGTCCGAGGGTCGGATTGAGATATATCATGAATCCGACAAAGGTGACGAACGTTAAAAAAGCCGCAATTGGCACGGCAACGGCGTTGCCGAGAAAGCTGGCGATCGGATTAAGTTCGGCAGTTACTGAAGAGATGATCATTCCGGTTTGAGTTCGGTGGAAAAAAGGCAGGGGAAGCTGCAGGATATGCTGATAGATTTCCTGACGCATGCCAACAAGAATTTTCTCGCCAAGGACTGCCTGCATGGTATTGGTCAGATACTTCAATAATCCGGCGACAAGAACGGCTCCCATGTACAGCCCGCAGTAGAGGTAGAGCTTGTCGATCATCTTCAGATTGATGGCGACATTGATGATCTGGCGCTGCATTTCCAGTGGATAAACCCTGAAAAACAAGCTGATTAAAATAACCAGCAGCAGGATAAACTGAAGTCCCCTGAAGCGCTTGAGCACCCAGTAAAACAGTGGTCGTTCAGTAAGTCGCATGGTTGTTTTTCTGATCCTTTTCGTCAGTAAGCCATATAGTTGAGCGATTTCATGATAAGGGCAAATCCCATTGCAAACATGCCGGTGAGGCCCATGCCGCAGGAAAAACCTGCCAGCAGGACTGGTGCATATTGCCGCCACATGGTGCCGTAGCGTTTCAGAAAGAAGTATCTGCCAAGCAGAGCGCCGGCTACTTCAAGAACAAGGCCATGCGGTGTTGACTGGCCGAGCCCTCTGACAACACCATAAATCAGCAGAACCGGAAGACCAAAAAGGCTGAGAATAAAATAGGCGAGCAGGCCGAAACCGAGCCCGGAGAAGACAGTTGTGCCATTGAGTGCCTGGTAGAAAAGAGAGTTCCCTTCCAGCGTTGAGGTCTGCATCAGCAGCGTGTTGAGCGCCTGCAGGTGCCATAGTTCCTGGGCAAATGGATAACTCGATGAAGGTATTGGCGCCAGTCGCCAGATAAATTGGGAGAACAGTAGGCTGGCAATCATGACGATCGGAAAAACGACAATTTCCGCCTTGATGATGCCGCGAATCGAAGTGCCGGTCAATTCAATCTCCCGAAACTGTACCGTAGCTTGACCGTAATTGTGGATAGGTATCGGAGCGTACCAGATCTCAATGCCCTGGTAGCCGAAAAAACGGGCCCCTGCAATAAAACTCGCCTCCCTGACAAGGGGCAGACTGACAAACTGACCGGCGATTCCTTCCATACGGGCAGTGATATAGGAGATAATCGGGGTATAAATAAAGCCGTAAGCAAGGAAAAATATCCATGGAAAGGATGGCACCAGCCAGACACAGAGCGCCACATACGCCAGTGTTGAAAAGACATAAATCGCTATTGATATCCAGAAGTTGAAGTCACCCCGTCCGGCTGGTGGCTCAAACAGGTCTTTCCAGGTTCCGCGCTCGCTTGAGGAATCACGTAATGATCTAGCCACCGACCAGACGCCGATGACACCGATTGCCAGACCGAGCCCGATGCCAAAGCTCATGTAAAAATCAAAATTGTTTGCGAAAACCGTATCAACCGTTGCCATGCCCGGATGCCACCGGTGCAGAATACCCTGGGCATAGAGAATCGGATTAAGGATGATGGTAATAATAAGTCCGATCAAACCACCAATGACAGCCCAGAACGGCAGGACCATGCCAATAAAAAGCAGACCGAGGTCAAGCTGCAGGCCGGTAGCGACCGCCGGTAGAATCTCTTCGGTATAGCTGGTAAGTTCGATCCAGGGAATAGGGATCAGACGGATCTGCTCGGTAAAAATAAGCCCTGAGGCAATGGGCAGCAAGACATAAACGGCCCCGAATCCGAGACCAATGACACCACCTATGGAAAATACCCGCCACTTCCAGCCGTCCTTTTTGTCTTCAGTCGATTCAGCAAGGGCCATGGTGCCAAGTGCAGCGACCGGGGCCATTGGGAACGGCAGTTTTTCAACGTCTGAGGTTATTCGGTAGAGCGCATAGCCGAGGCCAAACTGATCAATGCGCTGAATAATCTGGGAACCGACCAGCAGCAGTATCGGAATCATCCAGTCGCGGTGAAAAAAAGTCCGCTCGATCATTGACATCGAGTCAGATCCGGGAGCGACCCAGGCAGGAATATATTCCGCGAGACCGAGCATTTTAGCGGCATCCGACTGCACCAGGTACTGATTCCACAGCAGGCCGGAAAAGGGTGATGCCAGAGCAGCACCGGCCATATAGTAGAGAAGAAATATTTCCTGCTGTTTGAGGTCGGAATGCGCCCGTTTGGCGATTTCAGCAAAGAGAATGATTGTCACCCAGCGTGCGGCAGGGCCGATACCCTGACCGATGACAAGCTGGAGATACATGGATCCCGGCATCATCAGGAAGCCGATAAAGACGGCGCCGATGATCGTCTTCCAGTCGAACCCTTCCTCGAAATGGTCTGGCGGCGGTAACAGGTCCCGATATTCTTTTAGTTCTTTATCATCATACATAGTATTAATCCGGTAATACCATATAACTTATATAGCTGAATTGACCGACAATAGCCCAGATCCCTCCCATGAGCAGATCACCTATTATCATGCCAATGAAGAAAAACTGCATCTTTCTGAACAATACAACCCCACCATATTTCATACAGACTGCGTTAAAGAGCCAGCCAAGGAAAAAACTGACCCAGAGAATACGCATGGCGGAACTGTATGCCGTAAGATATCCGATCGGGTGAATGGGCCACCAGTAGAGACGTTGATAACAGAATACCAGGATGAACATGACAACCACGCCGACCATGGTGAAAAAATAAACCCAGTCACCGCTTGGCTGGGGATTGACAATGAGACGGTAGGCATTTTCATAAACATTCATTGTTGTACGGTTGGCCCATTCCAGGTCAAGCTCTCGCACTCCAAATCGATAGCACAGCGTCATCATGGCAAGGATTGAACTGAACACCGAGATAATCAGGGTCAGGAGCAGTCCTGAGAAAAGCAGCAACGGCGTTCCCCTGGTATGATGAATCTTTTTGGCATGAAGCAGGGAGGGCATTAACGATTCCCGCAGGTCAATGAAAAGCACCTTCTGGCTGATCGCCGCTATCAAGCCATTTGCCCCGGCAAACATCTTGGCACCGAACAGGGCTGTAATTCCGTCCATTGGTGCGGCCGTCAGAGTAAAGTATGCAAGTCCGCCCTGACAGATGATCCGGGTTGCTACCAGGGTTATCATTATGAAGGCACAGACCAGAAGCGTTGCCGAGACCATAGTCATGCCATGCCAGACGAACCACCCTGTCAGTACGATCATTGTGAAGATCAGACCCCAGAATGAGATTCGTACATCAAACCACTCGGTAACATCTTCTCTTGGTGGCTGGAGTCCCACTGACTGTCGTGCTACTTCATAGAGGTGGCGACGGGCAAGCCAGACGAGGAACAGGAAAAAAACGCCATAAGCACCTATCATCTGCATTTCTTCCGGCCTTGTCAGGGTCGGCCCGAAGGTTATTCCCAATTCGGAGGCGGGGATGGAATACCCCATCATGTTAAGAATTCCATAGAGCAGACCACCGGTAAGAAAAAAAAACCAGAAAGAGAATGAAATTTGTCGGGAGGTCAGGAAGGCAAATCCGATAAATACCGGGTAGAGGTAGATTTTTAGTTTATAGAAGCCGGAGAGCAGACCTTCTTTGGGAAAATACGAACCGGCAAGGACCAGTGTCGGCATTTGCGGTATGGACGGATAATAGAGATTCAATCCGTTGAAGAGATGAAGACATACCGGAATGGAGAGACCAACCAGCAAAAACCTGTTTCGGAGAAGATTAGCAAAACCGCCTGAATCAATTGAATAGCCAATGAGCAGCGGAACTTTGAGAAGCGGAAAATTCAACCGTTCATTAAATATCCATTGCCTGGATATAAGATTGATCAAAAACAGCATGACCAGATAGCATAACAGAATAAAGAATCCCCAGCGTAATAGCGGCACTATCCAGGCCTGCCAGGGTATTGATACGGCGACCTCAAACCACCCCATGTCCCGTCCACCCTGGAGGCCGTTATAAAGCAGGTCTATGGCCTTTATATCTGTCGGCATCAGGGACCTGGGCAGCAACGGCTGAAAGGTCTCCTGCCACATGTTGCCCACGGTGGCGAAGTGAACCGGAGCAGTCAGGTTTATCAGAAAGGTCCTTGCAAGTCCGGTGTAGGCAATTCCTGAACCGACTACCATCTGGACCCAGATGATCAGCAGTTCAGAACCACTGAGTAATGTTCGACGTCTGAAGGACCAGGATATCAGGGACACGAGGATAGCGAGGACAAGGAAAATGAAGAATGGCGCCAGGGGGAAATGACCACCACCCAGCGGAGTCGCCTTGTTATATATGTTGTTAAACGGTGTTACCAGGCAGATTGCCGCAGCCAGAATGAGGCCGATCAACGGTGCGCGGATTCTAATTGCGCGGGAACCTGATCCTGTTTCTATGGTCTCTGTCATTATTGTCTTCTCAGGGATTCTACCAGTTTTCTGCTAGCTCTTTATAGGTAGTGGCCAGCTGTTCATGGGTTGCAGGCTCCATGGAACGCCAGATCAGCAGCTGTTTGCGAAGTTCGTGAACAAATCGTCTGTTGATTCGCCCCCACTGTCCGTCTTCACCGGACTCTCGATGCATGGTAATTTTTATTTCCAGGTAATCGTAATTATCCTGGGCTGGACAGAACTGGATATCTAGGCGCTGCATAATACCAAAGTCAAATGGTGCAAGCCACACCTTGGTTCTCAGGTGGACGCAGTGAAAATTGCTGGGATTATCATGCATCTTTATGGCATTGCGTATTTCTTCTACATTTGCACAGGTGTATATCAGTTCAACCGGACCCGTTGAGAATTTGCCGTGGGAGATATCCTGGTGCGCACTGAAAAAGGTGTATAAAAATCCTCCGACTGATTCATGTTCGTCATGTTTCATGTAAAATGGCAGCATCACACTGATGGTGTCGTCGACCGGTTTTGGCAGCGTAAATGACCGGTTTACATCAGGTATAGCTATACGGGCGGCCACCCGTGACGGATAGATTACCGAGATAAGTACAACACAGATAACAAGTACCATCGCCGCCACACCTGCCATTGATGAATAATTGACGGTAATACCTTGCCAGAATGAAGTGTCTGCAAGCAGGGCTGCCGATACTTGAGCAACGAGGTAACCGAGAACCACGGAAATAACAGCAAGGGCCATTGCTTCAGCAACAAAGAGGAACGCTACATGAGAGGGGGCCAAGCCGACTGAGGTGTAGACTGCGATTTCATTTTTGCGCTCATAGACCGAGCTGATCATGGTGTTGAGAACAATGAGGATCGAAATCAATAATGGAATGATAATATTGGGAACACCACTGTATGCCATGGTGTCGCTGATATTGTAGAGCCAGACGCCATCTTCGGTTCCTGAGAAAATTGCCAGTTTGAACCGGTCAACAAGATGTGAAGCAATCTGGGATATGTCGGTTCCGGGTGAGGGCCTGATTGCCACATTTTTTAATTTGCCCCCCATTGACAGCAGGGTGGTCGATGGGATTATGGCAGTCGCCGAGGCGGGAATATGTACGTAGCGACTTTGAAAGCTGCGGATATCCTCACCGGACTCCATGGCTTCGAATTCGATATCCGACATATCCTGGGAGGCTTCATCGGGGAAGGTAACAGGGGTAAGCGGCTCCCCGTCGAGATCGTATGTTCTGTCCAGTGTTTCCCCGGGAAAGGTGCCAATGACGGTAAATGGCTTTCCCCAGAGCAGTATTGTCGGAAAAGTCCCCGGTATTACACCGAGTTCTGCCGCACTGCTGTCTGATATAATTATCGAATTATAATCATTATCTGTGAACCAGCGGCCCGATGACAGGAGCCTGTCTAAACCGGTTACCTCTGCCTCGTGATGGCTGAGCCCGATAAGTCCCTGGAGCATCGTTCTGCTGCTGCCGTTTCTCAGTGGTACCTGTACGCTTCGCGTCAGATCATTTGATTCAAGCCACACACGCGGAGCTGGATTGCTGATGGCCCTCATACTTCCTTCAAGTATTCCCGTGGCCTGGGACGGCATGCTCCTCCAGTTCAGCTTTTTGAGGAGTATGCCCTGGTAGGGGGCGTCCGGTTGAAAAAAGAGCCTGTTCTCCTGCTGATTGGATTTTACCGTGGTAAAACTCATGATGGTAAAGGTTAGAATGATCAGGGTAGAACAGGTAAGAATAGTCCGGATCCTTCTTCTTCTCAGGTTTGAGACACCGAGGAAGAAGGCCGCCACAAATGCCTTCCAGCGACTTATCTCGGAAGCGCTCATGTGGTTGGCATGGCGCTGCATCAGGATCATTTCCTCCTCGAAGCGAAAGAAGATGATAAGGGTGACCATCAGTGACAAGCCGATGATAAAGAACGCCAGAATGACAACCATCGGGCTGTAGGCCAGATCAAACGCCGGATGTACATTATAGATGATCAGAATCAGACCAGCAAGAATCAGGATGAAGGCGACAATCCGCTTGTAAATATTTGCGTATCCAAAAAGAAAACGTTCCATGCAAAAGGCGAACGGCACAAACAGGGCAATATAGAAAAGAACACCGAACAGCACATCTTTCTGGGTTTTTTCTATCTGGTCGTAGACACGGGCGGCCAGTGCAAGTGATTCGTTGGCCGTCTCCCTGAATTCTGTGTAATTCAGTGTTTCAAGATTACTCACACTTAAGGCCAGAGATGTTAAGCCCCGCTCTCTCAATGAGTTGATTCGTTCATCGTAAATCCCGTGAGACTCAAGATTTATAATTCGAGGGCCCAGCAGGGTCCAGGCATCCAGTGCTGCCCTGAACATGGTATTGTTTATTTGCGGATAATCATTTACCGGGTAGCCGAATCCCATGGGGTTCTCCTTGGTGCCGTTGGAGAGAATCAGTTTCCTGGTGAGAACATTGTCAGAAAGGGTCAGTTTAAGCCATGACCCGGGCTCGAGGTAAATTGATGAGATAATTGATTCACGGGTGTCAATCCTGCTGTACCAGTATCGCTGAGGCGGGGCATCACGGCGACCGTCGTAGAGATAGAGTTTGGTCATGAAACCAAGACTGCGGGGCTCGAGAAGATCAAAGATCGTTGTCTCCCGGCAGGCAAACATAATCAGTCGTGTCTTCATGGCCCGGCGAAGCATTTTAACACGATAATTGCTCTTGCCCGTTTCTTTCTTGTCGATTGCCCAGACTACTTCTCCGCTCTTTTCATCAAATCGATACCCCTCAATAATGAGTTTATCGAGGACATTCTTGGAGTCGGCAATACCTTTATAAATGAAGGTACCATTGCTGTTGACGGTGGCGTAGAGTTTTGCAATGCCCTGATAAGAAAGAAGAATGGTCTTGTCAGCAGGAAAATCGGCAAAAAGTTCCCCCTGCAGGAGCAGGTTTGCTTTGCCGGTCAGACTGGAAAAGCCGTTGCGCGGGAAGAGATCTGCATGCAGAGCAGGTGCGGCTGAGACTGCCTGTACCATACGAGTGAGGAGCTTCAGCTGATCGTCAAGATAAGACCAGTTGATTTTGTCAGCAGTATCCCACGGTGTACCCCAGAGCGATCTTGCGTCTCCGACGGTAACGAGGCTGACACCGATATAACCTGCGAGTGAGGAAACTTCCCCACCTAAAAATGGTTTATCAAGAAAATATGAATCCCAGCTGCGCAAACGATCAGGCCGGAGCGAATTGATATACCGTGCAGAACCTATCGGTTCGGGCGCTGCCGCCTCAAGGATATCCCCGATGGTGCTGAATATGCCGGTACGGTTGATACGAGCCCTGAGTCGGTACAGCCAGCCACGATGAAAGCCGCCGATACCCTCACCATGGCTCGAGAGATACAGGGATAGTATTGATTCAATGGTATACTCCCGAGTCAGCTTTCTGAACTGGAGTGCCGACTCCAGTGATTTCAACTGCGCTTCGCTGTCATCGATGCGCCGCTGCATGGTCGTTATCATAGAAGGTAGCAATTCTGTCAGAAGATCCTGTTCATCAGCTGACATATCGTCAAATGATGTACGCCAGCTTAGTTTTCTCAAGGCAAATCGATGAGCGGCCAGATCGTCGATTTGCTGTTTATTTGAAGGTGCAGTGCTTTTTTCTAGCCTCAGGTTCATCAGTTCTCGTGATACAAGGTCAACCTGCAATTTGAGATCATCGCCGATGGCTGCCATCAGCATCTTGTCACGTGCACTATCTTCTGACAGTGGAAAATTCAGGGACTCGATCAGCTCGATCGAGTCATTTGACCGCTTGATAGTTTTATTAAGTTCACGGCGAAAATCCCGTAAACTTTTGGTTCGTTCCTGAAGGCTCCAGATAAGGTCGCGCATTCCATGCAAAGCCTGGGCGTGACCGCTTGTTGCCACAAGTATGATAGAGCGTTGTGGTGGGCTTTGAGAAAATTGTTCGGCCAGTTTTAATAAATTTGCAATCGATACCGCTTCATCTGCGCCGGGAGATTTTCCGGTTACGAAGCGGGTGCTGTCATAAAACGCTTCGATTATGAGTAGATTCTCTTTGAGTTCAGGGCTGGTCCCCTCGATCAGGCAGTAGATGTTTTTATTGATGCTGTCCTGCCAGGAGATCCGGGACCGCAGTTCTACCTTGTCTAGGACAAGACCATTATTCTCTGTTGACATCGGTCCGAACAGCCCAACTGCTTCTTCCATCTCCATCCAGAAGCAGGGGAACTGGATCGGTGAGAGCTCTTCTTTTTCCTTAAAGAAGCTGTTTGATGTCGTTACCTTGCGATCAAGAAAGATAACTGCACTGGCACCAAGAGAAGCGGCTGTCAACCAGTTTTGGCCTGAGTCAAAGTCCATCAGCAGGATAGCGCCTTTGATCAGTTTACCATCGAGTTGTTCCAGCTGCCCATTGCCAACGTAGTAGAGCGGGCCTTCAAGAACACCATCAATTGACTGTGGTGTGACGGCGTTGTAGACAAGGGGGGTCAGTTGGGCTGTTTTGGTGCCATAGGTTATGGTTGCGAAGGCTGCTCTTCTGACAGGGATCGGGAAATGGTAGGTCTGTGGTGTGAGGCCAAGTTGAAGAAAGTAGTCTGATATATATTCGGCTGCCTCCTGGTTGCCGGGAGTACCGCTGCTGCGATCCTGCAAACCACTTAAGTCACTGATAATAGTTTGCAGGGAGGGAGACTCATTACCACGCACTTCTGCACCAGTGGTCAACAAGACCAGGGCAAAGATGACAAAAAGTATGCGTGCAGGTGAGGGTAATATGTTCATGACATGAGTCTGTTTATTTCTGGTTATGCAAGTCCGCCTGTTTTAATTTCAAGCTCCGATCGCTCTTGAATTTTGTCGACTCTGCCGTCGCGAATCCAGACAACCTGATCAGATACGTTGAGCATTTTATAGTCGTGAGTGGCGGAAATAACGGTCACACTTCGATCCAGGCTGAGTTCCTTGAGCAGATTGATGATGTCTTCTCCAGTGGTCAGATCGAGATTTCCCGTCGGCTCGTCTGCAAGAATGATTGACGGGCTGTTGGCAAGGGCTCTGGCAACGGCAACACGCTGTTGCTGACCGCCGGAAAGTTCTGAAGGTTTGTGCGAATGTCTTCCTTCAAGACCAACTTGGTCCAGCAGTTCCATCCCATGCTCAACGGCGCTATCATTTGAAACGCCCGCAAAGGTCATGGGCAGGGTAACGTTTTCCAGTGCTGTCATTACCGGGATGAGATTAAAGGTCTGAAAAATGTAGCCGATTTTCCGACAGCGCAGCCAGGCGAGTTCATACGCATCAAGCTGGGCGATATCCACCTCGTCGATGAATACCTTCCCATCGGTTGGCTTATCGAGCCCGCCGATCATGTTGAACAGCGTTGATTTTCCTGATCCGGAGGGGCCCATGATCGAAACATATTTTCCGGTCTCGATCTCCAGATCTATTCCCTTGAGAACATTGACGACAAGTTTACCAAGATCAAAATCTTTGGTAACCCCGCTTACTCTGACGATGTTTTTTACTGACATTACGATCCCTTATGAAAACATCATAGATTTGTTATTGTTCCACCCGCATGGCTTCCACCGGTTGCATCCGGGCGGCAAGCATTGCCGGATATATGACACCTAAGAGGCTCAAGGTAGTCCCGGTGATGACGGCAGTGGCCAATGTTATGAGGATTGTTCCAACAGGAGCCTGCGGCAGGGCTTCAAACCCAAGATTTATCGCAGAAGATACCGCTGCAGCCAATGCCCCGAGCAGCGCACCGACAAGTGATCCGGCCAAGCCCTGCATGAGCGCCTCGAGAACGAACAGCCTGACAATAAAACGATCCAGTGCGCCGAGGCATTTCATGGTGCCAATTTCCCGGAACCGTTCGGTGACGGACATCAATTGTGCGTTTATAATGCCGACAATACAGACCATCAGTGACAGGATGACAATCCATCGCTGCTTGGCAGAGCTGCTGATACTGGTAGCTTCAAACGAGATATCATACCCTGCGGAGATGAGCTTCTGGTAGGATTCGACCGAGCCGGAGGCTAAAACGCCCTGGGCAAAATCGTTACAACAGGCAAGGAAACTGAGAAAAGCAACGGCCAGAACCAGGCTGGTCGTTGTCACCAGTGAGCGGAAAAAGCGCACCCGGATTGACTGGAAAGCAATTTCCACCGATTTTCTGAATGGTAAGGCGATAAGGCGCTTCA
Organism: uncultured Desulfocapsaceae bacterium; assembly: GCA_964583415.1. Taxonomy (GTDB): domain Bacteria; phylum Desulfobacterota; class Desulfobulbia; order Desulfobulbales; family Desulfocapsaceae; genus MADRE3. Next base: position 40,036 of record CAZOWJ010000009.1, on the reverse strand, counting down.
TTATTAAATCTCCGGCAGGAAGAGACGAAGATGGCAATTATCAACAGGGCTATTGTGAGATAGCGGCTGTAAAGCCGTCCATGATTATCCATGATACTATCTGCATCGATGGATCTTTGTCAATGATATTCAACAGAAGCGTGAGGCCTGATTATGTCGGCAGGACCTTACACGAGGTCACTGAAATGTACCGGTATGAGAGCGGGATTCTTACAGATTAATTCAAGCAGTCCTTCCAGGAGCATGAAACTGTTGCGGTTCATCCGCTGGTGGTGGATCATCATGCCGATACTACCATTTTTAACGGCGGACTCCAGTTCCAGGGCTAAACCCTGAAGACAACTCGGGCCATCAGGCTCTCTTCTGGTATGGAGATCGACATCAACCGAAAGATCGGGTAATGGTGATTTCGGAACATTCTGTCCGGCCCGATGGGTTGAAACTGCTTTGAATCCTGCCCGGTAAAGCTCGGTTAGTGTCTCCTCGCTGCAGCGATTCCATGGCGGGGTAAAAAAGGGTGAAAAGTGAGCGCCAATGATTGCCTGGAGTCTGTTTCGACCGTTAATGATATCTTTTTTAACAGCCGACACGGATCTATCCGAACCAAACTCACCTTTCTTACCACTCAGTTGATGATTCCGGTGCTGCCAACCGTGCTGGTGCCAGCACCAGAGCGACGAGCCCACATTGCAGAGCTGCCCTATTGCTGTCCACCTGGGTGATGTCAGCCAGGCAGGCACTACAGCAAGGCAGAGGGGTATCCGGTAGTGACTGAAGAGAGCGAGAAGTTTTGCAAACGAATGTGAGAGAACAGCGATATCATCCGCCCTGAAATAGATCGGAATCGGCGCAGAATCCTTTCGCGACTGCAGCCCGATCTGCAGGCGTTCTCCGAGTACCGAAACCGAATTGTCCGGATAATCAAGGTAGATTTTTGAAGGCGCTCTGTTCATGGATTCCGGTGACGCTCTATAATGGCCGCAGTCCGGGCAGCCCCGTCCAGCATGATTGAAGAGGTAAATCTCTCCCTTTTCAGCATCGTTTCGATAGAACCCGCCAGCGTCTTGGTCAAAAGATCTGCCTGTTCCAGCAGCCTGATGGTTCCGTGCGCGCTGATTTTGGAAATTCTCATTCGCTGCTCACGGTTCTGGTCAAACGGGTACATGAGTGCCGGAACTCCTGCTGTAAGAACATTCATAGAGGTATTATAGCCTGCCATTGAAATCGACAGATCAGCGGCTGCAAGCCAGTCGATGAAGTGAGCGCTAAATCGTTCAACTCGTATGCGGGGACTCCGGCTTTCACACAACTCCTGGTAACTGGATTCTGCTAGATAGGGCCCGGCGAACACCTGCAGGTTTAGGTCCGTTCTGTCAGCAACCAGTCTGTTGACCCCTCTGATTGCTGCCTCGACAAGTTCAAGGCCGACACTGCCGCTGCCGATACTGGCAACAACCAGTTTGTCCCTCTCACCAAGGTTCATTTCTTTGCGTATCCTGCTTCGAGCGCCTGGTGCGGGCTTGGGAGAAATGAAGCCGGTGTAGTGAATGGCTGTTGTAATGGCATCAGTTTTACTGAATGTCTGACCAAGGGTAACAAGATCGGGATCAGCGTGGATGAGCAGACCGTCAAAAAATCTGTTCATTGTCGTAACAGCCCGCTGTTCGAATTTTTCCCGCCCATCTACCTTCTCCACAAGTATATCGCGCAAACTGCAAAAAACAGCGCAACCCTGCTCAGACATCAGGTCAATGAGAGGATCAAGCTCAAATCTAAAATTTTTTCTACCAAAAGGATACAACTCAACGATCAGGCAATCAGGTTGATAATTCTCTGCAAAAGCGAGGAGACGTTGGCGCCGCTGTTCTTTTACTGTTTCAAGCGGCATATTGTCGCAGGAAGTGAGTGTGCTGAATTGGGCATCCATTTTCAGCCCGGGAAGCTGGAACAACGATATGGATGGTTCGTCAAAATTAATTTCTGCACCGCCGACAATCATCGTCACCTGGTGTCGGCTGGTTAAAGCCCGACATATCTCCAGACTCCGATGAAAATGTCCGATACCAAGAACATGCTGACAATAATAACAGATCTTCACGGGATGTACGGCACGGTGATATTTCGGCTGATAATTGAAAAGGCAGAGTCCTGATAGCCAATGGTGTGGAAACGGTTTTTATAGACAATCTTAGGCTCCTGGGGCAGATAGTTCCTGCCTTCTGTAAAATAGAGCAGTGATTTGATGACACCGAGGTGTGAGATGATCAGCAGGTTCTCTGCCGGCCAGCGGGTGCTGCTTTTTTTCAATGAGGTCAGAACCCGCTCAAGGAGTTCCCTTCTGCTCTCACCTCCCGGCGGCCTGAAATCCCATCCAAGATGCATGAGCTCCTTCAGTTTTCCGGGACTATCGGATTTGATCTGTTCCAGGGTGAGTCCTTCCCAGTCGCCCCAGTGCTGCTCACGTATTTCATCATCATGCTCTATGGGGATTTGAAGTGCTTCATTGACCAGCTCTGCCGTGTCCCGTGTTCGTTGCAATGGGCTGGCAATGATTCGCTGCCAGGTCGTTTGTGAGGTTGAAAGAAAATGGCCCCAATTTCTGCACGATGCAATTCCCTCAATGGTCAGGGCGGAATTGGCGCTGCCCTGAATTCGTTTTTCTTTATTCCAGACCGTCTGCCCATGTCGAAGCAGGCCAAAAATAGTTGTAGGTGGCTGAGGTTCTGACATAACAAGTATTCTTTATTGCACGGTGGGTTCAACCGGCAACAGTGATGGGTGTAAGGATTTGAAAATTGTTGCCAGCTCAGTGATTAGTTTTTTATTGTCGAAGTGGTCGTGAACAATAATTCTTCCTTCTCTGCTTACTTGTTCCCGAAGTCTGCCGTCTGTCAGCAATTTGTGAATTGCATTGGCAAAGGCAGTGCTGTTTTGCGGCTCAACGGTGATTCCGGTGGTGCCGTCAATCAATATTTCCGGTAACGCAGAAACGTTTGTCGATACTGCCGGCACCCCCATGGCCAGGCTTTCCACCAGAACGTTGGGAATGCCGTCGCGATCACCGTTTTTTGCGACCTCGCATCCAAGTACAAACAGGTCGCTGCGCCTGAAATGATCAAGGACTTCAGTATGAGTCCTGGTGCCAAGCCAGCTGCAATAGTGCTCCAGATTTAGTTCTTTGATCAGTTGCAGGATCTGCTCCCGATCATCGCCATCTCCGATCAGCCTGTGCTGGAAGCGAACTCCTCGATCGGCAAGAATCCTTAATGCCCGGTAGATGGTTGGCAGTCCCTTTTTTTCAGTGATTCGTGCTACTGTCAGCAACTGGTATGGCGGCTGGCTCTTGATTCCTGAAGGCGGGTGGTTAAAGAGGGAAATGTCAATTCCATGGTAAATGCAGTGAATGGGTGTGGTAGTGCCGCCGCAGATATTTTCCAGGTATTTCTTGTTGTGTCTGGTACAGGTCGTTACAAATGCAGCCTGCGCTATTTTCTCTCGAAGCTGATCCGGATTTGATGTGTAAATATCCTTGGCATGGGCCGTGAAACTGAACGGCAGGCCCGAGAGATGTGCTGCGAACATTGTAACCGAGGTGGGAGAGTGGGCAAAATGACCATGCAGGTGAATAATGGAAGGAATTCTGGCAAGGTGTTTTGTCGCCAGATAGCCTCCCTGAAAGAGATGTTTAAATGTTGCGATCTTCCCTGTTCGTCGAAACCTTCTGGAGGCAAGTCCCAGAGCTGAACGGTATACCCCCGGGTTACGAACTGCACATAAGATATTGGGACCGATGAGTCTGGGCAGGTCGAGTAATAGCTCTGTCGGCAGGTAATCAACGGCTGCACGGATCTGTTTGACTGAGTCATGGCAGAACCTTTCCCGGGGCTTTCGCATCGGAAAGAGGTGCATCCTGAACCCGAGTTGCTCGAGCAGAAGGATTTCGTTTGATATAAAGGTTTCGGATATTCGGGGATACCCTTTTAGAATGTAGGCAAGGGTAGGTTGTGCTGGTGATATCATTGCTGCACGGCTGGCGATGGCGGCTGTTCCGGAGCGACTACCTGATACCTGAGGCTCTCAGACTTGAAATGTTCCAGTCTGCTGTGCATGGTATCCAATCCGGTGAGTTTAAAATTTGCCCTGTTCTCTGCGGACTCTACATTGTTTGTCAGCACGCTGATCATTTTTTCGCGTAGCAGTTGCGGGGTGACTTCATTCCATGGAATATAGTCAACCAGTTTCCGTGCGCTCAGGCATTGGGCTCGAATTAATTGCTCTTTTCGAGGTGTTTCACGCGGTATAATGAGCGCCGGTGTTTTCTGGGTGAGAATCTCGCAAATGGTATTGTATCCCCCCATGGAGATGATCATATCGGCGGCCTGCATGAGCTCTTCAATTCTTGGGTGGAATGGCAGGGTCTTTATACCGTATTGTTTTGCTCGTTTCCTGATCTTCTGGCGCTTTTTTTTCGGCATGAATGGTCCGGTTATCATCACCGTTTTAAATGGCAGAGAGGCCGGAAAGTAGTCATGCATGGAGATATAGTGCTCCAGAACTTCGAACCCATCTCCACCACCGCCGGTTGTCACAAGAACAAACGTGTCGTCAGGCATAATCCTGAATTGCCGTCTTATCTTTTCCCTCATGCTGCCACTTTTCTTTAGGCGCGGAATGTAGCCGGTAAAGACTACTTTATCATGCATTGCTTCGGGTATTTCATAAAGATCGACCGGATCATAGATCTTCTTGTCACCATAAATCCAGATTTCATCATACAGTTCGACCAGGCGTGCGTAGACATTCTTGTCATGCCAGTCCTGTTTTATGACCTCGGGATCATCGAGGATGTCACGCAGTCCCAGGATTGTCCTGGTGTTCGGCTCTGATGTCTTCAGCCACTGCAGTGTGGGCAGCACCTCGCGTTTTAACCCGAGCGGTTCCTTGTCTACAATAAACAGGTCAGGCTTGAAGGTCTGTGCCGTGGCCAGTATAATGTTTGTGCGTATACTCAGAGCCTGTTCCTCATCAATACGGATAGAAAGAGATCGATATTCATCGTTGGTTTTCTTGATCATCCCGGGAATTCTGACGAAATCAACCTGGCTTGGAAACGCGAACCTGCCCGCCAGCGGTGAGCCGGTAAGGATGAGAATATTGGTGTTGCGGTCTCGAAGATGATTAGCGATTGCCATTGTTCGGCGAATATGCCCCAACCCATAGGTGTCATGGGAATACATGAGGATATTATATGCCTTTGAAGCGTTACTCATTTTCAAGGTGCCGTTGTTAGACAATTGTGTATGACGAATCTGTTATTACATAGTAAAAAAAACCAGTAATATTCTACTCATCATTTAAAGTCAAGGCAGAGGTGTGTGAATCGCGGTTCCCAATCGATCTGGTTCAAATAAAAAAAGCCTTACGGCGAGTACCGTAAGGCTGATAGTATCTATGTGGTTTGAGTGCTTAAAAGCTCATGGTCAGTTGGTTGCTGATCATGATTATAGAGTCGATATCTGAGTAGGTATCCGATTGTTTGAAGACATCTCCTGCATCCATGTAGCCGAAGTGAACCTCATAAGCCAGCGAGTTAAAAAAATTGTATACGACACCGATATTTGCTTCCCAGCTTGATTCACTTTCCAGGGTGGCGTCAGCGTCCCAGTTTCCTTTTGTTACACCAATGGCACCGTGGAATGCAAGGCTCGGAGTGGCAAGGTATTCGGCAGCAACCGCAAAGCCGTGAGAGGCTGATTTGCCGGTCTGGGGCGATAGTTCGTTTACAAAGGGATCACTAACAAGGACATCTGAAGCACTATTGGTGATCATCAGCGGTTTGAACCTGGAAGATTCAAAGCGTAGCCCGCTTTCAGATTCGGAAACAGCGTCAGTATCAAAAGAAAAGCCTGATATCTGGTAATCTCCCGCATTACCCAGATCTGCTGCCAGAACGGATGAACCGCTTGCCAGAGCAAACAGGAGCACCATCGCAGTGAGAAGCAGAGGGTATGTTTTTAATTGGAGATGAGTCATATTATATCAGTTACACATTCATTAATTTTGATTGTTAGTCTCTATCAGAGCAAAGTACAAAAATTTTTACTTGTCTATATAGTGCGGTTTCTATCGGTAAAAGTCAAGTAGAATTTATCAGTTTATGAAATGTTGATGGAAAATATTTGTACTTTGTCTGGATAGTCATCGGGCGAAAATTGATTGGAAAGGAGGCAGCAGAAAGACCTGCTAAACTTGCCAGGAGGTACTATATAGTATATAGATAATCGATCTTGTCATACATAAAAATTATAACCACAATAATTGGGTGAACATATGCGTCGGTTTTGTGTCGTGCTGGTTATCTTAACCGTTCTTTTTCATTGGCAATCAAATTTATATGCTGATAATAATGGGGAGCTTACACGAGTTGCCGTGCTGCCGCTGCAGGGAATTAAGGCCGGGCAATACCGTTATTTGAACAATTCTGTCAGGCAGATGCTGCTCTCTCGTCTGGTTGCCCAGTCCAGCTTTGAAATTATTGATTCCCCGATCTTGACCGAAGATCCCGAGGGTATCAGGAATCAGATGAGATCAGGTAAAAGCGCTGAGGTCGAGCAGAAGATAGATGTTGATATTCTGCTGGATGGTGCTTTGTATTCCCTGAAGGACGGCATACAGCTGAATCTGACCGTCTACTCCTTTGGTACCGATGCCGGCCAGTCAGGCTATTCGGTTAAAGCTGAGTCGCCGGATGAGATTATTGCGGCTATCTCAGAACTTGCCGCAGAGATTGGAAAAGATGTAGCTGGGGCTGAAGACCCGTCGGCAAAAAAAGAAGGTGACAGCCTGAGTGTGGGCGACCTAAGCAGCTTTCAGACTCCACATCCTGAACGCGATTACAAAAAGGGACTGTTTGGGGGCGCGACGCTCTTTGGTGATGATAAGGATGAGCGCTTCCAGTCAAAAGGCGTGCGAAAAAGTTCGACCATACCATATACCATTGAAACGGTAGCCCTCGGTGATCTCAATAATGATGGTGTCAATGAACTGGTTGTCGCTTCCCGATCCAAAATCCGTATTTTTCAGTTTGCCGACCGCCGCTTCAGGGAAGTTGCCAGTCATAACCTATCTCCATATTATAAAATGCACGTCATTACTATTGGTGACCCCGGCAATACCGGAACAATGAAGCTCTTTGTCTCTGCCAATAAAGGGAAATATCCTTCATCGATGATATTTGGCTGGGATGGATCAAAAGATATCCAACTGGTTCGCGGTGATATCAGGTATTATATCAGGCCGCTCTGGTGGCCGGGTAGAGAGGTCATCCTGGCAGGTCAAAAAGACAGTCCCAATATCTCCGACAATTTTCTTGCCCCGGGAGTTTTTGAACTGACCGGCGATTTTAACCAGGAAAATTTGACCAAGGGGCCAAAACTGCTGCTGCCTGAAGGAACGAACCTGTTTGACTTTATTGTGGCCGATCTCAACGGAGACCAGGAGGTTGAGACAATGGTCATTGACCAGCAGCAGAAATTACTGGTATACGATTCGGGACTGAATCTGGTCTGGGTCAGCAGTGCCAGTTACGGTGGCAGTAAAACATTTTTCGGCCCGCCTATCAGCGCTGCCGACAATAGTGATCCAATGGCAGAACGTGAAGAGGAGGCCAGTCGGAAAAAACTCATCTATATACCCGGTCGCCTCGATCTCAAGGATATAACCGGAGACGGGCTGCCGGAAGTTGTTGTTTCAACAAATGACGTGGGTATTGATAAATATCTGGCAAATGTTCGAACCTATGATGGCGGTGCCGTTGCCTGTCTGACCTGGAGAGGGGCTGGCCTGATGGAGCTATGGCGGACCAACCACATAGAGGGATATGTTGCTGATTATGCTTTTGATGAGGAAGGTGAAGCCGTTGGCAGTGATCGCCTGGTTCGTCTCTATGTGGCTCAGATTCCCGATAGTACCATGTGGGAAATACTGCTTCCGGGCAGGCACGACAGCAAGATATTAGCCTATGAAATGACGGTAAAAAAGCAGCAGCCTGGGCAATAAGCTGCCAGACACCCATAAATATGAGACTAAAAAAAGTCACTTTTTCGTACTGCTGTTACAATCGTCCTGGAATTTACAAGGGATATTGCACTCTTCGAGATAGTATAAAAATTTATACCATGGGTAAAAAAAACTTGACATGCGGGTTGCAGGGGTATATAGATTGAGAAGAATGATTTCCTGTCTCTCTTGTCTACTCAGACTTTTTGTCTGAAAAGAGCAGGAATTGGGGGAAGCTAAAACTGCAGGCCCTGAATGTTTCAGGGTATAAAAAATGTAACCTAGGAGAGAAAAATGAAAAAAGTAATTGCTGTAGCCGCTGGTCTTATGCTGACCGGCGCACTGGTAAGTACCGCTTCAGCCGCTGTATCGTTCTCTGGCGATGCCCGTGTTCGTGGCTACTTACAGTCTGATTATGACTTTGGACGAACGGTGCCCATTGTGGAAGGTACAGAATTTCCTCGAACGAGAACTAACGAGAATCAGAATCTATTAAATTCACGTGTCCGCGTTAAGATAGATGCTGACGCCAAAGGCGGATCCTATGTTCGTTCCCGCATCAAGATCGGTGACGGAACGTTTGGTGCAGTTCCGAACAGTAAAACAGCTGTTAGTACCGACTATGCGTATATTGGTGTTCCCATGGGACCGATCACCATTGAAGGTGGCCGTATGCCAGCCCATATCACATTGTTCTTCGTGAACGATGATAGGCATGACATGGTTGTTGCTAAGTGGCAAAATGATATGACTGACGTCCAGTTCTGGTATCGGTCGGTTTTTGAGAGCCTCGACAATGTAGATGACAATGATGTAATCGGTTACTACGGACTCCTCAGACAGAAGTTTGGAGGTGACTGGGGAATGACCCTCGCCGGTGCATACATTGATGACCAAAGAGCATCAGATCTGAGTGGCTTCACCGGTACCGCTCACGTTGATGGTCCTGCTGGTCCTATATCACTTGCTGCTGAATTTGCTTACCAGGAAGGAGATCTTGCCGCTTCTGATGATGATGGTTACGGTGGATACCTCGAGGCTGGCATGGACTTCGGTGCAACCTCTGTAAGTTTGAACGGTGGTTGGGCACAGGACGGTTTCGCAGCTAATGGTGACTTCGGTTTCATCATGCTCGGTGGTGGTTCTTCAATTACCCCAGGTGCTGTATCTAATTTTGGCTTCTTTAACGACGATATCGCTAACACCACCTGGTTTGGTGGTAAAGCAGCTTTCAAAGCCTCTGAAGCGATGACCCTCACCGGTATCCTCGCATATGGCGATTTCGAAGATGCAGGCGATGGATTTGAAATTTCCGGTAAACTCGCATACGGTATCTCTGATGGTGCTAAAATTACGTGGGATATTGGTTACCTGGCTTGGTCTTCTGACACTATTAACGAAGAGAGCCCATTCGGTACCGCTCTGACTCTTGAAGTAGCTTTCTAATTGCCTCACTAATTAGATAACAAGGTTCGATTGAAAAGAGCCGGTCCTCTCACGAGGATCGGCTCTTTTTTTTTGGTTCATCCGGATAACGCCTTCCTGAAACAGGAATGCGCATACTGGATGTCCCCCGTTTGGTGCCGCCGAGCAAAGGCAATTTGATGGACAACTGAATGATGATTACAGCATTGAGGAACTCGTTTACCGGGAGCGCTTTTTTTTCAGTCATCCCATGAGCGCAAAAACAGAGGCTCTGAGCCCGGTTTGAGAGACGGCTGGAACGGTATGATGACGTTTCCGCCGGGGAAATCAAAAACTCCCCAGTCCAGCTTGGAATACCAGATTCCAACGATTGATCCCTGAGGGTCAAGTACATAGGCCCCCTGATATCTCCACATATAGCTCCTGGCGAAATCGGGGAGTTCGGGCATTCTGTCCAGTGCGATTACCCAGGTTTTCAGTTGCTCCGGTGTCAAATCTACCTGAGTCCAGAAATCCGATTGGACCGTGTATCTATTATCAATTCCCATGATGGTGTCCGGTTCAAGATAGATACCGTAGTAGAAGTAATTGTAATTGGGGATCACCTGGTATGACCTGAAAACTCGGGTCACGTCATTGTGCTCACGGATTGTTCCGAGGTTGGCATTGACAGCGCATGAGCTTGAAAAAAACAACAGATACAGTGATAAAAAAATCACTACGATTTGTTTCATCTTTATCTCCAGCGGTATAGTTTCCCCTGCAAAATATCCGTTGTCCCTCTGGCCATCAAAAATCTTTATATTGTTGCCTTTCTGCCAGGCAGAGGGGAGGGGCGGGGGATTATTATAAATGATAGTAATAGTGCTCAAGTTTGGCTATTAATTAGTGGTACAGATATGTAATCTTGAAAAATCTTTTATTTTCAGGCTATATGGCCTCATTGCTCTGCTGCCCGCATTACTCGCCGGACAGCACTACTATTCACTCCAGCTCTGATGGTCAGGCCCCGGGAACAAATGACAGAATCTGAAAAACAGTCGACAATCACAACAACATATAAATGGCCCGTTTTTATCCTGGTCACGGCCGGTGTTTTTCTGTCGACAATGGACAGCAGCATGGTCAATGTTGCCTTGCCCTCAATCATGCGTTCCTTTTCCTCATCGTTGATTCAAACCCAGTGGGTTGTGTTGATCTACCTGCTCACCATAACCGTAAGCCTGTTGTTCTGGGGGATTACTGCAGATCACCTCGGCACAAATGCTGTCTATTTATCTGGTGTAGCCACCTTTGCCCTGGGATCGGCATGCTGTTCGCTGGCTCCGGGGCTATCCTGGCTGATCGGTTTTCGTTTCATCGAGGGGCTTGGAGCGGCGATGATGATGTCTGCCGGGCCGGCAATTATACGTGATGTCTTTCCCCGGAGGTCGCTTGGCAAGGCACTCGGGCTCGTGGGGATCGCCACCTCGATGGGATTGATGAGCGGTCCGGTGGTCAGCGGTTTTTTAATCAGCAGCTATTCATGGAGAGCAATATTTCTGGTGACCCTGCCGGTCAGTTCTGTTGTGTTGATGTCTGGTTTTTTTGTACTGATGAAAAAAAATGTTATTTCTGTTCCGGGCAGGAACCGAGAGTTTGATTGGAAAGGGGCATTCTTCTGGGCCGCACTGATCAGCTCCATTATTCTTTATGGCCATTTTCTTCCTGCCCTGAGTCCGGTTTTGAAAATTGCAGGATTCTTCTTAGTACTGTTCTTATCCGCTCTTTTTGTCTGGTCAGAAAAAACTCGAAAATCTACACTTCTGCCGCTTCATTTATTTGCTAAAAATTACTACCATATCGGCTTGATCACTTCCGCCATCTCTTTTGCCACCCTCTTTGTGGTGTTGATACTGATGCCCTTTTATCTTGATTATATAAAAGGGCTGTCACCAGATCTGATTGGTCTGGTGATGCTGGCTGTTCCGGTGACCCTGTTCGTGGCATCGCCAAGCGCCGGGCTGCTCTATGATCGTATTGGCAGCAGATACCTTACTACGGGCGGGCTGCTGTTGAGTTGTGTGGCCTTGCTGACACTGACTCAACTGGAAACCGCTACCGGGTTGATACAGATTTCCTGGAGATTGTCCCTGCTTGGCCTGGGACAGTCAATCTTTCTTGCTCCAAACACCGCATCCCTCCTGAGTCGGTCCAGAGATGCTGACGCAGCTGTAACTTCAGGACTGCTGGCAACTTCAAGAAATCTTGGTATGCTTTTCGGAGCCGCCTTTGCCGGAATTGCCTTTGCTGCCTGGTTTGGATATTTCGCCGGGGGAACTGCGTTGAGGGACTATCAGCCGGGACAGGCACCGTCGTTCATGCTGGCCTTTCGTTTCACCATGTTCTGCACGGCACTTTTCTCGGTTACCGCAGCAGTTGTCTCCTGGCAGCGAGAACGTTAAAAATCTTTATTCCCTGGGTAAACGGACGATAACTTCTAATCCGTATGGCTCATTTTGATTTATCGACAGCGTGCCGTTGTGTTGTTTGATTATCTGTTCAACCAGGGTCAGGCCCAAACCGGTGCCGTATATTTTTGTGGTGTAGAACGGATCGGTTGCCTGGCTCATATCGTCACTTGCTATGCCATTCCCCGAGTCGCTGATGACAATTGCGATATAGTCCTGGTCATCATGTGTCTTTATCGTGAGGGCTCCGCCATTGGCCATGGCTTCAATGGAATTCTTGAACAGGTGCATAAAAACCTGCTGAATTTTTTCAGCATCGACCGATATTTTCGGGTCGTTCCCTCTCAGGTCGATGCTATAGGAGATATTCTTCTTCTTCATTGTTCCGTAATAAGCCATAACACTTTTACGGATCAGCGGATATAACGGCTGCTGCATTTTAACCGGCGAACTTTTGCTGACAAAGGTAAAGAGATCATTCAGTGTTGACTCAACCTTTGCCGCCTCACTTGTCATAAGATCAAGAAATTTAACGATTTTTTTATCGGAAATACGACTTGCAAGTAAACGGGATGTGCCGCCGATGGAGGTGATCGGGTTACGAATTGCATGGACCAGCTGGGCGGACATATGGCCAAGTGCCGAATATCGTTCAGCTTCAACGAGCAGATCCTTACTCTTGTCGAGTTCTTGTGTGACAATCTCCAGTTCGGTGATTTTTTTCTGCATGTCGGCGTAAAGCCTGGAATGCTCGATGGCAAGGCTGGCCTGTCCTGCAAAAATCTCCAGCGCTTCAATATCTTGCTCAGCTATCGATTCCCTGGTGATAAAATTGTCCGCTATGAGAACCCCAAGTGGCCTGCGAGGGGAGAAGAGTGGAACAATGACAAAACTGTCTTCCTTGAGGGTCTTGATGAGATCAGGGGGGATCGTAACAGCTGCCGTGCCGTTCTTGACAAGAATTGAAGTTCTGTTGTCGCAGGCGTAAATAAATGGATGAGCATGATCTGAAGCTGGCACAGAGAGGGAACGGACAATTTCATTGACGATGATGTCGCTTGCTGAAGAGTCCTGGTCCCGCTGCTGGAACAAGTCTTCAAGTCGAATATTGTTTCGGTCGATATTGGTCCAGATGTCTCTTGCATCTTCTCTGCTTCCAGGTCCGATTGCCAATGTCCCCTGCAATAGTTTCTGATCATCGTCAAAAAGGGCGAGAAAGGCACGATTGAACTGGAGTCCCTCTTCAGATGTTATGCCAACAAGGATGGTCTTCAACACCTGGTTGAGTTCCAGAGCATTGATATAGGCACTGTTCATTTTCAGGATGAGCTGGTGGAGAAATCGTGCCCGAAAATTTCTTAGCTGAAGTACCTGCTGGAAACGGCGGTTTTCAATAGCCAGCCTGCGTTTTTTAAGTGTTTGCCTGACCGTGTGGTAAAATTGTTCGATATTAACCGGCTTTGTCAGGTAATCGTCTGCTCCCTGCCGTAAACACTGGAGTGCCACCTGTATGTCGGTTACACTGGTAACCATGATCACGCCGAGATCTGGGTAATCGCGGACGAGCTCCACAAGGATTGCGTTACCATCACGATCCGGCAGGCTGATATCGAGGATGACAAGTGCCACCGTCTGATTTTGGACGATACTAAATAATTCTGCTCCGCTGTTTGCTGAAACTACCCTGAATCCCTGGTTTGACAGGTATGTTTTGAGAAGAACAATGATCTCGGGAGAATCATCAACGATAACGATTATCTCATCATCACTGAGCAACGGGCTCCTGGTCAAATCTTTTTCAGCGGCAGAGAGCAGATCAACCATAGTATCTTTACTGTTATAGAGCCTTGCTGGTGCAAATTTCAAGGGGAGGCAGGCCAGAACCCGCCTGCTGATAATGAAATCGAAACCGTTTACTTACTGTATTGTTCCTGGATCCAGTTTACTGGTTTGGTTGAAAAATAAAAATAAAAATCGTATAACCTGTTCTTCTGATCTGTATCTCGGGCAAAAATGCTGCCCCTGGACGATTCGTCATATTGACACATATCAAGAGAGATTCATTCGTGCAAAAATTTTTCTCAGCCGATGGCCCGCTGGCCGCGCACCTGGACGGTTATGAGTCGCGCCCGGACCAGGCCCGTATGGCACAATCGGTAGTAGAGCTGTTCACTGCTCCAGAGCAGGGGGTACCAGGTCACCCCGGTTATGCCAAAATACTGATGGTGGAGGCGGAAACAGGAATTGGCAAAAGTCTGGCGTATCTTGTTCCGGCAGTACTTTCCGGGAAAAAAATTGTGGTGTCAACAGCGACCATCAACCTCCAGGATCAGCTGGTGGATAAGGAAATACCGCTCATCGAAACGATTCTTGGTGAAAAAATCTCGGCACTCTGTGTCAAGGGCAGGCAGAATTATCTGTGCCACTATCGCTGGTATCAATATCGGAGCTCCCCGCAGCTTACGCTGGTGGAAGATGAGCAGTTGTCAAAAATCGAGTCCTGGCTGGAGACAACAGAGACGGGTGACCGGTCTGAGCTTGACTGGCTTCCCGACCGTTCTGCTTTGTGGCCTAAAATTTCTGCTCATTCCTACCAATGCCTGGGCGGAGAATGTCCCGAAGCAGCATTGTGTTTTATCAACCGGCTCAGGAAAAAAGCCGGCTCGGCACGTATTTTGATTGTTAACCACCATCTCTACTTTTCTGATCTCACCTTACGGCAAAATGGATATGGTGAGTTGCTGCCCCGTCACGAGGCGGTAATCTTCGATGAAGCGCATCACCTGGAGAATGTGGCAACCTCCTTTTTTGGCACCAGCCTCAGTCAATATCAGCTTTATGATTTGATCGGTGATATTATTCAGCAGGCGGATAGTGATCTGTCCCCGGATGCTGCAGATAAAATGGTTGGTATGGCACAGGGGATAAAGCAGCGTGTTGAGCGATTTGCAGCACTCTTTCCTGCCAAGCGGGGCCGTTACAATCTTTCTGAGTTTGTCAGCCAAAACCAAAACTGGCATGAGGAGGTCCAACTGCTGGCGGATGGTCTGAGACGAATGGCTGAAGATCTGTCTCTTCAGGTTAAGCATGGTGATAGCTGGCGGGTATTTGAAGAACGGGCCCGAGACCTCAGGCACAACCTGCTTTTTGTTGGCCTGCCCGATCCCCAAGAAACCTCTGGCAGTCATGTTTACTGGTATGAACGACGAGAGCGCGCTATCTCTCTATCTGCAACGCCAGTCCATGTTGCTGATGACCTGCAGCGGACGCTCTATTCGATGGTACCAAATTGTGTGTTGACCTCGGCCACCTTGTCAAGCGGTAATAAATTCGATTATATCTGTCAGCGACTGGGGCTTGATGAAGAGATAGAGATTCTTCAACTGAAATCACCGTTTAATTATCAGGATCGCTCAATTCTCTACATTCCTGAAGACAGTTTCCCCGAGCCATCTCATAATGAATATGATAAAGCCTTGTGTGAGCGCATTGAAACGCTTCTCGGAATGAGTCACGGCAGGGCTCTGGTTCTGTTTACCAGTTTTCGGGGGATGGACCTGGTTGCTGATTATCTGCAGGACAGGCTCGGTTATCCGATTCTTGTGCAGGGGACAGCGTCGCGTAGTAAACTGCTT
This sequence comes from uncultured Desulfocapsaceae bacterium, assembly GCA_964583415.1. Classification (GTDB taxonomy): domain Bacteria; phylum Desulfobacterota; class Desulfobulbia; order Desulfobulbales; family Desulfocapsaceae; genus MADRE3. Next base: position 24,468 of record CAZOWJ010000009.1, on the reverse strand, counting down.
CATCTTTTCAGGGAACAGACCGACTCTGTATTGCTGGCAGTTGCAAGTTTCTGGGAAGGTGTTGATATTCCGGGGAAATCACTGAGTTCTGTAATTATAGACAAATTACCGTTCGAGGTTCCCAGCGATCCGGTGGTTCAGGCCCGAATGCAGGCAATCAAAAACAACGGTCAAAACCCGTTTTTCGAATTTCAGGTTCCCCGTGCAGTCCTTACCCTGAGACAGGGAGCAGGACGGTTAATGAGGTCGGTACAGGATTGTGGTATGATTTCTGTTATGGATATACGGCTGTTCAGTAAAAGATATGGTAAAATATTCCTCAAGAGTATGCCGCCGGCGCCAGTTATTCGTGAAATAAAAGCTGTTCAATCTTTTTTTGCCGAGATAGTCGATGATAACTAATACCAGGGAAAGATGATCACTTGATGGATTTGAAAAAGCTTATTGCCAGGGAGGCGAGTGAAATTAACAGGGTCATGCATGACGATATAGATCGTCTGTCATCCACTCTTGATCCGTTACTGGCGGAGATACTCGATTATGGTCTTTTTGGCGGTGGCAAGAGGATCCGTCCTCTCCTGACAGTATTGAGTGCACGCCTGTCCGGCAGGGATGACCCGGAGTTGTATCACCTGGCCTGCGCCTTTGAATATCTCCACGTCGCAACCCTGTTCCATGACGATGTCATTGACCATGCGGAGAGTCGTCGCGGAAACGTCTCTGTGAACAAACGGTACGGCACAATTGGCGCAATTCTGGCGGGAGATTTTCTCCATGCCCACTCAATGGCCATTGTTGGGAGATATGCCGGATCCCCTGGGTTGGAGGTGTTTAGTGAAGCCACCAGAGGAATGGTGGATGGCGAATTTGTACAATTGCGAAACGGTAACAACCTCAATCAGTCAGAAGAGGATTATTTCACGGTTGTCATGGGAAAAACAGCATTGCTCATCGGGGCTGCTTGTGAGATCGGAGCCATCTTTGGAGGAGCAGATTCTCAGAAACAGTGGGTACTGAGGACGTATGGCATTAATCTTGGCTGTGCGTTTCAAATCGTTGATGATCTTCTGGATTATCTCGGAGACCAGGATGTGACTGGAAAAGCTGTTGGCAATGATCTCAAGGAAGGGAAGATGACACTTCCATTGATAATGGCCCTGAAAAATGCGCCTGCTGACGGGAAAAATCGACTGCTTACCCTGCTGAAACATGAGCGGGAGTCGGCAGACAGCTTTGCTAAGGTTGTTTCGATTATCGAAAAATATGATGGATTTGGCAGCGCTCGCAAAAAGGCCGAAACTATTATTGGCCAGGCCCTTGAACCGCTTGGGCTGTTTACCGGGGAGGAACACAAGAAAAGTCTCAGTATTCTCGAGGGATTGTCAGCGTATGTGTTGATGAGAGATAAATAGCTTAACTAAACTGATTTTTATTAATGGCACGAGCAGCGACCAGAAAAAAGGCAGCAGGTTCCCGCAAGCGTCCGACAAAGAAGAGGAAACAGGCAGGCTTTCTGGAACGAGTCAGCTACCGGAAAATTGCCTATTTTCTGGCACTTTTCTGTTTGTTCTTTTTTTCTATATGTATCCTTGGCTACGTTGTTTTCTTCAGAACAGTGGTGGCCGCAGAGCTGCCCTTTGAGGAACATGATATTCAGTTTGAAGAGGCGGTAGTGCCCAGTCGGCCCCCTGCTTTAGCACCTGCGGAAAAGAAACGTTCGCAGGTGGCGATTATCATCGATGATATGGGCTATCATCCCGAGGTGGGGCGTGATTTGATTGCACTTGAGCTTAATCTTTCGTTTTCATTTTTGCCCCAGGCGCCCTTCACACCGGAACTGGAAGAGATGGTATACCAGAAAGGTAACGCGATTCTTCTTCATCTCCCCCTGGAACCAAGGAGTGCAGAGTGGGATCCGGGTCCCGGTGCGCTCTATCTCAGGGATGATTCAGCCACAAGAAGGAAAAAATTTAATGCTGACCTGCAGCTTGTTCCCCACGCAACAGGGGTGAACAATCATATGGGTTCACTGTACACTGAAGATCGACAGGCGATGGAAGAGCTTGTTGAATTGTTGTCTGAGCGGGGGCTGTTCTTCATAGACAGTTTCACCACGTCAGCCAGCAAGGGGTTGGTGAGTGCCCGGGAGAAAAAGGTCCCAACATCGAGGCGACATATTTTTTTAGATAATGTCCAGGAAACAGAGGCCATCTGCCGGCAACTTCAGAAATTGATCAAACTGGCAGACCACCAGGAGTATGCCATTGGTATCGGTCATCCCTATCCCCAGACGCTGTCGGCACTGAGCAGCTGTGGGCTGGAGATGCTGCAGGGTGTCTCGGTTGTCGGTGTTGATGAGCTGGTACACTAATGGAGTAAAATGATGAGAATTGGTATTATCGGTACTGGCCGCCATGGCAGTAGATATGCAAATCATATCGTCAACGATTGCAATGGACTTCAGCTGACGGTTATAGCCAGGCGGTCGGAAGAGGGACGGCAGCAGGCCGATTCCTGGGGCGCTGAGTACCGCAAAGAGTGGCGGGAGCTGGTGGCATCACGGGAAGTTGATGCCGTTGTATGTGCGGTCCCACCGGTATTGAACATCGATATTGCCAGACAATGCAGTAAATATGGAAAACCGTTATTGATTGAAAAACCATTGTCCGTTAACTCGGTTGACGGTCTTGAAATCGTCAGTATGATGGCTCGTTCAGGGGTACCGTTATCCGTTGGTCAAACGCTTCGTTATAATCCCGTTGTGCAGAAGCTGCGTGAAGAGCTGCCGAGCCAGGGGAAGCTGTATACCGTATATGCCAACCAGCGTCTTGAACCTTCTGATATTAAATGGCTGGAAAACCCGCATGAGGCGGGAGCCGGAATTACCTTTCATATAGCGGTTCATGTTTTTGATGCGCTTCACTACATTACCGGACTAAAGGTCGTCAGAGTATCGGCTATGTGTAGAAACTGTAAAACAAAACATCTCGAGGACCTGGCGCTGATTCATGTCGAGATGGAAAATGGTGTCGCAGGTATTGTCGATGTGAGCAAACTGAGCACTTCACGGAGTGGCAGGTACGAGTTTATCTGCGAAAAATCACAGCTTCATGGTGATCAGGTACACGGCTATGTTAATTGTATCTCAGCAAATGTCGAGCGCCAGCTGGAAAAATATTCGCCGGTTCCGACCGTCCTCGGCATGCTGCAGGATTGGCAGCGTTTTCTATCTGGTGACGGACCGAATCCTGTCAGTGGTGAAGATGGACTGTATGCTATCCGGGTCAGTGAGGCGAGCCTCGAATCATCAGAAGACAGCCGTTGGGTCAATGTTTGAAGGAGCGGGGCCGGCTAATTATAAGAACTGAATCGGCTGCTCATAGGGTCCCAACTCACCCTCAGTGTTTAAACGATCGTTGACCGGTGAACATCATGGCCACCTTCGGTTCTGCTTCATTGCAGGCATTGATTGTTTCAAAATCACGCATGGATCCTCCTGCCTGCAGTATCGCACTGATTCCCTGTTTTATGCCCACATCGGCGCCGTCCCGAAAGGGGAAAAAGGCGTCGGAAATCATCACAGATCCCGCCAGCCCTGCCTGGTCCGCCAGTACCTGCTGATCAATCTCATCTTTTTCCCCGGCTGCTCGTTTACCATCGGAAACAGCCAGCTCGAGGTCCGCATAAGCTATGTTATATAGGTCATAACAGAGTATATCCGCATATTTGATATATGCCTTGTGAACGGCGATCTGGGCAACACCGACACGGTCCTGCTCACCGGTGCCGATTCCAACAGTACATCCGTCTTTTACATAGAGCACTGAGTTTGAGGTTACACCATGCTCGACCGCCCAGCCGAAAATCATGTCATCGATTTCTCTTTTGGTCGGCTGCCGCTGGCATTCATACGCCTCATTCTGCCAGGTTGACACGGCGGGCTTAAGGTCACCCATTGACCTGATTGAATTTACGGCTGACTGCTGGGCAATAATGCCTCCATCAATCAGGCTTTTAAAGTCAACAAACCGATGCTTTTCAAATTGGGCCAACCGGTCGATACGGGCTATTTTGATAACTCTGAGATTTTTTCGTTGCTGGAGTATGGCAAGGCTCCCTTCTTCAAATTCGGGAGCGCAGACAACTTCAAGATAATTCTCGGCGAGCAGCTTTGCAGTTTCTCTGTCGCACGGACGGCTCATCACCACTGCTCCTCCAAATGCGGCAATTCGATCACAACGGTTTGCCCGGTCAAATGCCTGGGCAAGGGTTTTGCCGTAGGCTGCTCCGCAGGGATTATTATGTTTGAGGATGACTGCTGCCGGCCGGTCAACCAGATATTTAAGGATGTTCAGCCCGTTATCAATGTCGGTCAGGTTGATTTTTCCCGGGTGTTTACCGACCTGCAGCATATCTTCAACAGCTATGGAAGAAACCAGACCATTTCCCGGGTTGATGAATGAACATTCTCCAAGCGCCAGGTTGCCATTAACCAGCTCATAAAGAGCGGCTTCCTGATCCGGGTTTTCACCATATCGTATCCCACGCTCATCAATGCTGCCGTCTTCCTGCATTATTTCCCAGGTTCGTTTGCGATAGATGAGTTTCTGGTCCCCGAATGAAATGGTCATTTCAAGGGGGAAGTGATCGCCCAGGATTGTAGAGTACATTTTCTTTAAGTCACTCATGCGAGGCCTCTTTCTTGAGATAACATGATTTTTCTGAAATTTTGTCTGGCTCTGATGATCTGTCAGCTGTCAGGCATGAGCGGGGGGGGCTAAACGCACGGTGAATCGGTTCCGCCTCGTCGATTATAGCTGACTATGCCATCATAACCATCCGGTTTGTGGTTGCCAAGCCTAAAACTATTCCGAAATTTACTCATCTTTCAAGATCCTGGAAAGCGGGGGGATGGAAGTATTATCCGGAACGTGGCAGTCACAAACGACGCTGTTGGCGCCAATCACTACATTATCACCAATGGTAGCATTGTTGATAAAAACACCCGGCTCTGCCATACTGCCGGCGCCGATGACCGATGTCCCTGATATGGTGATCTGTCCGGTGAGCGTAACGTTGGATGATACTACTGACGTTGGTGCAACCGTTACCGTTGCCGGGGTGTACATGGAAATACCTGAGGCCATGAGTTCTCTGTTTCGCCTGGCTTGGAGTTCGAGATGTGCTTTAGACAGTTCCACGCGGGAATTTACACCCAGAACGTGATGGGGAATGGGGTGCTCGTATTTTTTCACACGAAAGCCGTTACCAACAGCAATGGCGACAATATCGGTCAGGTACATTTCACCCTGGCTGTTATCGGTGGTCACCTGTCTGAGCGCTTTGAAGAGGAATTCTTTTTCAACACAATAAATACCGGCATTGATTTCTTTAATCTTACGCTGTTGGTCAGAGGCGTCCTTTTCTTCGACAACTTCCAGTACGCTGCCCGCATTATCCGTAATAATCCTGCCGTAATTTTGAGGATTCTGGAGTGACGTCGTGACAATAGTGAGCGGCGTATCTGCAGCTGTGTGGACAGTGAGCATCTCTGTCAGATGTTCGGTGAGGAGCAGTGGCGAGTCGCCGCAGAGAATCAGGACAGTGCCGTGAAAGTCATGGAGTGCTGTTTCGGCACAAAGCACGGCATGACCCGTACCGTTTTGCTCCTTCTGTTCCACACAGGTAAGGTTAAAGCCGGTGAGAGTCTGCTCCACGGCCTCTTTCTGGTGGCCGACCATGACAATTGATTTTTCAGCATCCAGCGGTTGTACAGCCTTGACGACGTGATGGACCATCGGCTCAAAAAATACTTCATGAAGGACCTTGGCCTGGTCGGATTTCATTCGGGTACCCTTGCCGGCGGCCAGGATGATGGTGGCCAAAGATATTTGTATTTTCATTGCTCTGCCTTTTTTACTGGAAGGAGTCTTGACGAAGTGTGACAATATGAAGGAGAAAACTATCGTGCCGATTCCGTTATGTCAACCAGGTTTGACGATCGCTCTATTTTCTGACTATCCTTTTACTGATCCGGCCAACAGTCCCCTGATGAAATAACGTCCGAGCAGGATATAGATAAGAAGAACAGGCAGGGCCGCCAATATTGAACCGGCCATAGGCAAATTCCAGCTTACTGCCTGGCCCCCGGCCAGTTGAGCAAGGCCAACGGTAATAGGGTTTGATGTATGTCTGGTTAGACAGATTCCCCAGAGAAACTCATTCCAGATCTGAGTGAACTGCCAGAGGCTGGTTACAACAAAACCGGGAATGGAGAGTGGGAATATGATTCTGGTATAGATTGAGAAAAAGCCCGCACCATCAAGGGTAGCTGATTCCATCAGTGAATCTGGAATCTGGGCATAGAAATTTCTGAAAATCAAAGAGGTGATCGGTAACCCATAGACCACGTGGGCCAGGATGAGACCGGGAAGTCCCCCATAAAGGTTCATTGCCCGGAGCGTTTGAAATAGTGGAATGAGAATAACCTGATACGGTATGAACATGCCAAACAGAAAAAGAGTAAAGATGATTTCACTGCCGGGGAATTTCCATTTTGAAAAAACGTAACCATTCAGTGAGCCAAGAACTGTCGAGAGCAGGGTGGCACTGACAGCGAGAATGACTGAGTTGATGATGTTTGGTTTTAAAAGAGCAATGGCATCAGCGAAGCTTGCGTAATTAATGGTCGGCGGTAGATCCCAGGATTGTGGCAGGCTTATGTCGCCGGGAAATTTCAGTGAGGTAACCAGGGTCAGGTAGGCGGGCAGCAGATAAACCGCAGCAAGCAGCAGCAAGCCCCCGTAGAGAGCAAAAGTACCCAGTGAGATACGAGGTTTCATTACTTTGTTCTCCGTTGTCTGTAGCTGCTGATCAGGTAGGGGATAATAAATGTTGCCGCAATGAGGAAAAGAATGATGGCGATCGCTGCACCCCGTGAAAAGTCATTTGCCCTGAAGGTTGTCAGGTACATAAGCAAGGCCGGGTGGCCAGTTTGCCCATTGTCCGGCCCGGTCATTGCGAAAATCAGATCAAACATTTTGAGTGAAATGTGAGACAGGATAATCACCGCACTGATGGTGATCGGTTTTACCAGTGGCAGGGCAATATAACGGTAATAGCCGGCATTACTTGCACCATCGAGCATTGAAGCGTCACGCAGATCCTGTGAAATTCCAGTAAAACCGGCGAGGTAAAGAGCCATGGTGTAACCGGAATATTGCCAGATGGTTGCCAGAATGATGCCGATGGTTGCCAGGTTGAAGCCGTGAATTTCTTCCATGGACAGTGCTTTTGGAAGCAGACCACCGAACAGCCAGCCGGCAGCACCGATGATTACTCCAGGCAGCAGATAACGTTTTACCGCTCTCTGAGGGACTTGTCTGAGGATCCAGAACCCGCAGAGAATAAGGATGAATGAGATGATATAGAGTGCGACCTGGAGCAGGTTCTGCCAGTTAAACTCGAGAATTGCCCCGGTACTGGAAAGCCACCTGAAATGCAGGGGCTCGGAACCGACGAAGGTGGGTAATATATTGACTCCGCCCTGGGGAGAGAGCATCCAGCGCCAGATCGTTCCAGAGACGATAAATGAGAGTGACATCGGGTAGAGGAAAACCGTGCGAAAGAAGGCTTCACCTCGTGGTTTGTTATCAAGCAGGATGGCAATCAACAAACCCATTCCAACTGCACCGCACAACAGCAAAACCGAATAGAATACCGCATTTACCAGATCCTGCCTGAATCCTCCGCCGAGAAAGCCGGTAAACAGATCCTTGTAGTTGACAAATCCGGCAAAATTTTTCACCGGATGTTCGGCAAGTGCTCCGACGCCGCCCCAATCGGTTAATGAAATCCAGAAGGTATTGCCGATGAATCCATAAACAAAGATGCCAATCAAAATGATTGAAGGCAGAAGGGTTAGAAAGGCTTTTACTCTATCAAGATTGGGCATCAGTTTTCCTGTCAGCACCAGGTCAGCAAACCTGACCTGGTGCGCTGTTCAGCCTGTTTTACATGCTGATTTTATTTTTTACAGCGATCTGCTGCGCAGCAGATGCTGCGGCAGCGGCATCTCGCGACTTCAGGAACATTTCCATAACAGCGGCAAAATCGTTCATAAAGCCTTCATTTGCCGTTACGCCATGCGCCAGAGACCCGACAATTATGTCTTTACCGAAGTCAGCGGAGGCTGATTTCGCATAATCATTGTATTTTGACAGATCGCTGTCGGTTCGAGCTGAAATTGAACCTTTGAGTGGATTAAATGCATCGCTGCCATCCTTGCTGCCGAGCAGGGAAAGCCAGGCAAGAACATTATCACGATTCGGTGCTCCCTTCGGCAGTCCAAAGGAGTCCGCCAGGAACATGAAATTGCCGTCGGTACCAAACGTGGCAGCCCAGCCAAAACCCTTACCGGGGACAAGTTTCTTGGTGGTACTCAGGTAACCTGCTGCCCAGTCACCCATAACGTTAAATGCAGCCCGTCCATCAACAACCATATCCGTCGCCTGCTGCCAGGAGAGAGAAGAGGCATCGTCATTGGTATACTCCAGAACCTTGCCAAACAGTTCCCAGGCCTTCACACCTTCGGGGCTGTCGAATGCAAGTTTTCCGGACCACAGAGCATCCCAGTTATCCGGGCCGACGGCAGCCAGTGCAACAGATTCCCAGAGATGATTTGCCGTCCAGTTCTGGGCAAGTGCCAGCGGCACAATGCCTTTTTCTTTTAACTTTGGCGCTATTGCAAAGAATTCATCCCAGCTGGTAGGTGCTTTAACCCCCCATTTCTCAAGATTGCCGGGTACATACCAGACAACATTTGAACGATGAATATTGACCGGCATAGACCAGATTCCCTCATCGGTACCGATCAGTTTTACCAGTCCGTCAGGAAAGGCATCCATCAGGCCCTGCTCTTTAAACAGAAAGGTGAGGTCTTCCATTCGATCCGCTTCTACCCAGGTACCGATTAATTCCTGTCCTGCGTGAACCTGAAAGCTGTCCGGTGGTTCACCGCCGAGCATGCGGGTCTTCAGTACTGCTTTGGCATTAACACCAGAACCGCCGGTGACGGTAGCGTTTACTACTTCTACGTTGGGGTTTGCCTTGGAGTAAAGGTCGATCAGGGCCTGCAGGGCCGGTCCTTCATCGCCCGCCCACCAGGAAAAAATTTCAAGCTGACCACTTAAATCCTTAGCATTGGCTGTGGTTGAAACTCCAACGAGCATCAACATTGCTGCGAAGGCGAAGCATACTGCAAGAAGTTGTCTCTTCATTGTGTCCTCCTCTAGAATGATAGGTTGTTGCAGAGATTTACAAAACCCCTGCAAGATTGTGTTCTGCGTTAACGGATCGCTTCTTCTGTTTGGGGATCAAACAGAAGCAGATGATCCAGATCAAGTCCAAGTTTTATTTCCTCTCCAGGGCGAGCCAGAATTCGTCCCTGGAGTTCACCGATCAGGGTAGTGTCTCCTGCGCTGAACTCGAGCAGAGACTGGCTGCCGAGAATCTCTGAGACCATAACAGTTCCGGTAACTCTCCATGGTTCCTTGACTTCCTTAAGGTTATTGCCCGCTTTGACCACGTCAGGACGAATGCCGGCGAGCACTTTCTGGCCGTCACGACAGGAATCCGGAACCACCACTGGAAAGGAGAGGGTACCAAAAGATACTGTTGAACCACGACTATCAATACCTATTTCTGCCGCTACAATATTCATTGGCGGGTTACCGATGAAGCCTGCTACAAAGCGGTTAGCCGGCTGCTCAAAGACTTCCACGGGCGTGCCGACCTGTTGGATATAGCCATCTTTAAGGATGACGATTTTATCGGCAAGCGTCATTGCCTCTATTTGGTCATGGGTCACGTAAATCGTTGTTGTTTTCATGTGCAGGTGAAGTTTTTTCAATTCCATCCGCATCTGAGTCCTGAGCTGGGCATCAAGGTTGGAGAGTGGCTCATCAAAAAGGAAAACGGACGGTTTTCTTACAATCGCCCGCCCCATGGCTACCCGCTGCCTCTGGCCGCCCGACAGTGCTGCAGGTTTTCTTTCAAGGTAGGGCGTCAGTTCCAGGATCTCTGCTGCTTCACTTACTTTCCTGTCGATCTCTGTCTTGGAGTCTTTTGCCATCTTTAAGCTGAAGGCCATGTTTTCAAAGACCGTCATGTGGGGATAAAGCGCGTAGTTCTGGAAAACCATGGCGACATTACGGTCTTTTGGTGCGACTCTGTTAATTGGATTACCGTTAATTTGTATTTCACCGCCGCTGACAGATTCAAGTCCGGCAATCATCCTCAGAATTGTCGACTTGCCGCAGCCTGAGGGGCCGACAAGAACAATAAATTCATCATCAGCAATCGACAGGTTGGCACCGTGCACAACGGTTGTGGCGCCAAATTTTTTAGTCACATTTAATAATTCGACCTGTGCCATTGATACTCCGGTTACGTTTGAATTTAAATAGTACCTGACGCTGGTCAGGCTGATTCACGAATTACCAGCCCATGATCTGACCGCGATTTTCAAAAGTCTGCACATTGTTTATTTCCGCTTTGTTGCCAAGATGTTGATACTCCTTCATCCAGGCAGCAATGATTGAGATTTCCTGGGATTGGTTCATCCGGGAAATAGTGAGTGTATGGCTCGCTGAATAGCAGATGACGCGACAGATTCCAGACTCAGGTTCGACCTTGAGGAGATCAGCCTTATTTTTTTCGGCTGTAACTCCTTCTGAAGGGAGCAGGGAACCGTAATCATTGGTAAAAAAGAAGGTCCCTTGATAGTCGGGGTTTCTTTTGCCATTTGCCCGCAGATTGGTGGGGCAGAGGTAACAATCGGATTTGTAATCCGGTACCTTGTCGATATCCGGCGGTTCCTTCTGACCGCCCCATGGTGGAAGAGCCCGATGGGGAGAAACAAGAACCCACTCTCCGGTAAACGGGTTATATCGACGATGAGTATATCTGTCATAATCGGGAGGATCCATGACATTATTCCGAAGAATATCTTGATTATGCAAAGGTTTGCAGACTACCGTTTACTATAGGTGGGTGGTTGTCCCTCTGTCAATAAATTTAATAGAATATTGTTATGAAATGGTCCAAAATCAACCGGAAATACATTGAAAGCGAATATATAGAGCCGGAAAATTTCCAGGCGTACACTTACCTTTATACTGCTTTAGAGAACATTAGTGTCAGGATTAGTTGGGCTATGGTGGTTAGAAGGTTCCGAAATCCGGTTAAGCGGGGGCTGAATGATTTGATCTTGTTATTTTTCCGCTAGTGTGGATAATATCCAGGGTAAAAGCGTTCCAAACAATATTTTGTTCTCGCAAAAGGTATGATTATGCGCATCACCAGGAAAACAATCTGTCCACTTGATTGCCCCGACACCTGCGGCATGCTGGCAACGGTTGAGGACGGTAAAGTCCTATCCTTGACAGGAGATCCGGACCATCCTTACACGCAGGGGTTTATCTGTCGCAAGATGAGAGGATATCCCGCCCGTCTTTATTGCTCTCAGCGGATTCTCTACCCCCAGAGACGAGTCGGCAAAAAAGGAGAGGGGCGCTTTAAGAGAATCAGCTGGGATGAAGCGTGGGATTATATGGTTCCGCGTATGCAGGAAATCATTACCAAATATGGCGGCTCTTCAATTCTACCCTTCAGCTATGCCGGGAATATGGGTGTGGTGAATCGATTTGCGGGATTTCCACTGTTTCATAAAATGGGAGCCCTGCAGACGAAGCAGACCATCTGTTCGGCTGCTGCCAATGGTGGATGGAAACTGATCTGTGGCGAGGGCGGCGGCAGTCCCCCATCGGAGGCTGAAGAGGCAAAGCTGATTATTGCCTGGGGAATAAATATTCGGGTCACTAATGTACATTTCTGGCGATATGTTAAAAAAGCCAGGGCAGCAGGCGGGAGACTGCTGGTTATCGATCCCTACAGAAATGATACGGCCCGGGTTGCAGACGATTATATCCAGGTTCACCCTGGCGGTGACGCTGCCCTCGCCCTTGGCATATTGAAAGTACTCATTGATAAAGGATGGATTGACCAGGAATTTATCTCTTCAGAGAGTGAGGGGTTTGAACAGCTGGCTGACTATGTTCGCCAGCTGTCAGTAGATCGTATCGAGCATGACAGTGGTGTCACCTTCGAGCAGATTCGCCAAATTGCTGCACTGCTGTATGAGAATCCCCAAACGTTTATACGAATTGGCATCGGTTTGACCAGAAACAGCAGGGGAGGGATGGCGATACGTGCGATTGTCTCACTGGCTGCGGCATGTGGTCTTTTTGACGGACAGCCTGGTCGTGGGGTTCTGCTTTTTTCCGGAGCCTTCAGCGGCGATCAGACCAAACTGACGTTTCCCGAGCTGGCTGAAAAACCGGTTCGTCGGGTTAATATGATTCATTTGGGGCAGGTACTCACCGCTACGGACCCATTGGTGAAGTCCTTGATTGTCTATAATGCCAATCCGGTCAGTGTTGCACCTGATGGATCGTCTGTGCGAAAAGGTATCGGTCGGGAGGATCTGTTTACCATCGTTCATGAGCAGGTGATGTCGCCAACCGCCCGTTTTGCTGACCTGCTGTTGCCAGCCACAACATTTCTTGAAAATCGAGATCTTTATACCGCTTACGGTCATTTTTATTTTGGTACAGCGCCTCCGGTTATTGAGCCACTCGGTGAGTCGATGAGCAACTTTGATTTTTTCCAGACATTTGCACAGAAAATGGGCTATGCGGATAGTCCTTTTCACCAGTCTCTGGACCAGAGGCTCCATTCCTATCTGGCAACCATCCAGGGAGCTACAAGCAGCTTTTCTGTGGAAAATTTCCGGGATGGAGACTACGTTGAGTCCCGATTCAACCGTTCAGATGGGCCGGTACTCAGACGTAAAAACAGCTCTATTCGTTTTGTAAATGATGATGATCCGACGGTGCCTCCGTTTGCCTGCTTATGTAACGCTGTTGAGTTTGATCATCCAGATTTACGTTGTCGATTTCCTTTCAGGCTGATTACTCCTCCTGATGACAAACTGCTTAACTCGACATTTGGTGAGCGCTATGCTCACCACAAAGGACAAGTGCTCGTCAATCCGGAAGATGCTGAGGCTGCTGGCGTCAGAGACGGGGAAGAGATCATTATGCGTAACTTTAGAGGCAGTACGGTCAGGGTCGCAAAAGTAACTGGAGATACCCGAAAAGGGCTGCTGGTTGCCGAGGGAATTTATTGGCCCGTACCAACAGAGGAGGGTGGAATCAACGATCTGGTATCTCAACAATGTTCAGATGTCGGCGGTGGAGCCATGTTCCACGAAAGCAGGGTGCAGATTATTCCGGCCTTTCAAACTGGGCAACAGTGAGATTGACTGATTCACCGGTATCGAGGCCAGGGAGACCGTTGCCTATTGCTCCGGTTTATTGGGAACGATCGGTCCTTCATCAAAGCGAATATACTCTACGCTGATATGGACCGTCCCGGTGCCTTCCATATCGATCTGGGTGACTTCACCGGCAACCCATATCTTTTGTCCCGGTTCAAGATCCTTGACTTCGGGGTAGTCTGCCAGTTTTACGGTGCAGACCAGAATAACGCCAAAACCGCTTTCATCGATGTCCAGCTGAATAACTGCTTCGTCATTATTCTCAACAATTTCCTGGTCCGGGAAATAGTACCCCGGCCACATTACCTTCATTGGGGGAGCACTCTCCAGATCAGGCTGTTCAGCATATGGATCGGCATCGCGAATAGCGGTGAGTACCTCGGCAGCAGTCGGTGTGAGAAAAAACACTCCTGAACCGATGGCCTGGGATGTATCCTCAGGCTGTTTATTTTCATCCTGTTCACCGGGGACTATTGCACCTTCTACCACGACCGGTTCTTTTTTTTCACTTTTCTCTTTTTTATCGCCACTTCTGTAAAATATCGTGGTAAGAGCGAGCAGTATGGCAAATAACAGCAGGGATACCAGCAGGATGATTAGTTCGTTTTTCTTTATTATTTGTCTGGGCATAATTAAAGTGTAAGGAGATTTTATACCAGAAAGCAGACTACATATAATTATACTTAAATAGAAGTAACAGTACAGGAGTAAAATATGGATATGCTTGAATTGATTAGGAGTCGTCGCAGCATCAGGAGTTATCAGGAAAGGGAAATTCCAGATGATATACTGCACAGAATACTTGAGGCCGCGATGACAGCACCGTCAGCCGGGAATCAGCAGCCATGGCATTTTGTTATTGTCCGGGATCGGGCAAAGATGGAGGCTGTTACCCGGGTTCAACCCTATTGTAAGATGATAACAAAGGCGCCATTGGCCGTGCTGGTCTGTGGTGATCCCGTCGGTAAAAAATGGCCACAATACTGGGTACAGGATTGCAGCGCGGCAGTTCAGAACTTACTCTTGGCGGCCCGTGCAGAAGGGGTTGGCACCGTCTGGACAGGGATATATCCTCTGCAGGAGCGGATTGAAGGCTGCCGTGAAATCTTTTCGGTTCCTGACCACATCATTCCGTTTGCCATTATTCCAATGGGGTGGCCGAAAGAAAAAAATGGATTTAAGGAAGTGAGCAGGTTCAGGGCTGAGCTGGTTCATCAGGATCAGTTTGAAAAATAATGGTCGGATTGCACTGCCATCCCGGGGTGAACATAAACTGCCGGTTCTTTTTCCATGGAGGCAGTTGTCGGTATCAGAGCCAATGGCATGTCGATGACATGGGTTGCATCGCACCGCTCATTATCGTACCTGAATAGCACACTGCTTGGATTTTTGACACGGATACCGGAATGGGCTCTATCGGGTAGTGCCGGTCTTAGGCACCAAGGTAGGCTTTTTTTACTTCAGGATCATTAAGAAGTTTTGAGGCCTCTCCCTGGAGTATGAGGTGTCCATGTTCAAGTACATAGCCCCTCTGGGCAAATTTCAGAGCCAGCCGTGCATTTTGTTCCACCAGCAGAATAGTTGTTCCCTGGCGATTAATCTCTCTCAAGGCATCAAACATATCGAGCATCAGCAGAGGAGCAAGCCCCATTGACGGTTCATCAAGGATCATGATCTTCCTGCCGCTCATATAAGCCCGCCCCACAGCAAGCATCTGCTGTTCACCGCCGCTCAGGGTTCCTGCCAGTTGGTCTTTACGCTCTTCCAGTCTGGGAAACAGGTCAAAAACCCATTTCTTGTCTTTGGCGATTTCATCTGAATCTTTACGGGCAAAGGTCGCAAGTTTGAGGTTTTCCGTCACGGTGAGATTACCAAAAATCATCCTGCCTTCAGGTACATGGGAAATACCGAGTTTTGATACGACCTTATCGGTGTTATATCGTAATATATCTTCACCCATGAATTCGATTTTAGAACCGGGATCCGAGGGAATCATCCGGGAAATTGCCCGCAGGGTCGTGCTTTTCCCGGCACCGTTGGCTCCGATAATGGTGACAATTTCACCTTGTTCAACTGAAAAGCTGATTCCATGTAAGGCCTTTATCTTGCCGTAAGAAACGGCTAAATTCTCGACTTTCAGCTGCATCAGTGCAGGTCCTCCTTACCCAGGTATGCTTCAATTACTTGAGGATTGTTCTGGATTTCTTTCGGAGGCCCTTCTGCAATAACCTCACCAAATACCAGGGTTTGTATAGATTCGCACAAATCCATGACAAACTTCATTCGATGCTCAATCATGAATATTGCCACGCCAAAATCACGATGCACCTGCCGGATGATTTCAATCATACGAACCAGTTCATCCGGCGTCATTCCGGCAGTTGGTTCGTCGAGAAAGAGAATTTTGGGTTTCGTTGCCATTGCACGCGCCATTTCCACACGCCTTTGGGCACCATAGGGCAGGTTCCCTATAATATGGTCAGCGAATGGTTTGACATCAAAAATTTCCAGCAGATTCATGGAATTTTCTATAATTTCATTTTCCTGTCTTCGAGCAGACGGTGTGCCGAAAAATGCATCCAACAGACCATAGGTAAGCTGGGAGTAATGGGCCATACGAATATGATCCAGCACGTTCATATGTCGCCACAGAGCCAGGTTCTGGAAGGTTCTGCCGAGTCCCATCGCTGCAATACGGTGTGTTTCAACTCCCTTGATGTTCTTGCCTTCAAGTTCGATGATTCCCTCTGTCGGGGTAAAAACCCCGGTGATGAGGTTAAATACGGTTGTTTTTCCAGCGCCGTTGGGACCGATTAATCCGCAGATCTGACCCTGCTCGATATTCAAGTTGAAATCATTGACCGCCCGCAGACCACCAAAAAAATGGGTCATTCCTTTTACTTTAAGCAGCGACGCCATTATTCAACCCCTTCAACACGATTTTTGTTTTTAGGGCGCATAATTTTTTTAACGTTGATCTCGGTAAAAGAGATGAGCCCATTTGGTCTGAAAATCATGACCAGTATCAGGATGAGCGGGATAATGATCCATTTGAACAGCTCCAGCGGTCTCAGGGCTTCGCCAAGAACACTGATACTCACCGCTCCGACAATTGAGCCATAAATGGAGTTGAGCCCACCAAAGTAGACCATGGCTAATATCTCAGCCAGTTTCTGCAGACCAAATGAACTTGGATTGACAAAACGCAGGACATGGGCAAAGAGCCCGCCCGCAACTCCTGCCCAGAAAGCACCGAACATAAAAGCGACGATTTTTGTTTTCCTGGTATTTATGGTCATCGAATTGGCGGCCTGTTCATTATCTCGTACAGTATTAAGTGCTTTACCCATGATTGAAGTGGTGAAATTATGGATGATCCAGATACAGATTGCCGTCCATGCAAACACCACCGGCAGGGACGCATAACTTGGTTGACTGCTCATTCCTCGTGCCCCGCCAAGAATTTCCAGATTCTCCACGGCACTTTTTATGATAAAGAGAAAAGCCAGAGAAATAATGGCCAGATAATCCCCCCTGGTACGAAAGGACGGGATGGCCACAACCAGAGAGCCAAGTGCGGCTACGATACCGCCAATGATAAGGACCAGCGGAAAACACCATGGACCGAGAGCCGGTGGCAGGAGTGCTTCCCCGAACATTTTATCGTTGGTAAAAAGCATCAGGGTGAGTGTCGAGGAGGCATATGCTCCAAGTGCCATGAAACCGGGATGAGAACAGGAAAACTCTCCCATGTAACCGTTAATTATATTGAGGCTGATGGTCAGGATAATGGATATCAACATAAATTTTGTGACGATGACACGATAATCATTTATACCTGCCCACATGTGCAGAATGCCATAAAAGGCAATAAGATGGATAAGGGTTGCCAGCCAGATCGGTGTCTTCTCCAGGAGTGCCGCAACCCTGTTCATTGCCGGTGCAGATAACAGGACAACAGAGCAGATGGGAATTACATAGATAAGGATGTCATAGCCGATGGCACTGGGAATTAAGGTCGGCTCTTTCAGCATAATTAAGGTTCCTAAGAGAACCGGAATCTTGGGCAGATAGAGATAATAAGAAATCAGATCTCCGAGGTAATATTCAGCCAATACTGCTGCAAACACTCCCAGCAGCCAGCCAGCCATCGGCACAACAGAGAAAATAGAAATGAATTTTTTTAGTAATTTCATACAAATTTCCAATGCATGTTTTAAGGAACGGTCTGCTGCTCCTGTATTAGAGTCTTAACTGGCTACTGTGGGTCATTCCAAAGAATCCTCGTGGTCGGAAGGTGAGGATAATTAATATTATGGAATAAGCGATAAGGTCACGGAACGTTGATGGGAAGACCATTGCCACAAAAATTTCTATGAAACCGAGCAGGTAGCCTGCCATTGCGGCTCCCATGATCGATCCACGTCCACCGAGAATAGCAGCAACGAAGGCTTTCCAGCCAAGCAGGATGCCCATGTAGGGATCAAGTATCGGGTAGGCCTGACCATAGAGGATACCTGCAACAGAGGCGAGACCAGCTCCAATTGCAAAGGTGAGCGGGGCGATGATGTTTATCGAGACACCCATCAGCGGAACGGCAAGAAAATCATAGGACATGGCGCGCATTGCCATACCCCATTTGGTTTTCTGGATGAAGAGGTGAAGGGCAAGCATGAGAATGAGTGAGATCACGATGATCATCACCTTGACGTTGGTGAAGTATACACCGCCGATATTGTATGAAATTGATTTGATAAGCGGGGGAAAACTGAAGCGCTGGGCACCGAGAATGATGAGGATTCCAGTTTCAAAAATGATTCCTATCATAAGCCCGGTTATAGCAGCGGATGCCCGTGGTGCTCCGCGCAGAGGCCGGTATCCGACGATCTCGACAAAGACACCTATAAATGATGTAAGGAACATGGTAACGATTACAACCAGAACAAAGATCATCCAGCCAGGCAGGAACGCTGAACAGAGTGCCAGGAGCAGGGTCGAAATACCAAGGCCGATATAGGTCCCGACCATGAAGATATCCCCATGGGCGAAATTGAACAGCATGAGGACACCGTAGACCATTGAGTAGCCTATGGAGATAACGGCGTAGAAACTACCCCACTGTAATGCATTGATCAGGTTCTGAAGAAAATATTCCATCACACAGCTCCTGTTGAATCAAAATATAAAATGTAAATAGAGTCCGTTCTTGCCTTTATGGTTCTCATCTATTGCTGTCTGTCCACAAGCGGACACGGTCTTCGATGACTCGACTGTGAACAGCCACAATACAATGCCAATAATAAAACTGGTGTGCAACCACTTGTTGCACACCAGTTTTATAGGAAAGTAACCAATTGAATTAATAGAAATTATGAAATAAATCAGGGACAGATGGATTTGTGGAATCCATATTCGCCTTTATCACTGATTTTGACGATTACCGCACATTTAATGGGGTCACCCTCTTCAGTGAAGGTCATATTTCCGGTAATTCCTTCGAAGTCTTTTACTTGTGCGAGTGCATTTCTGACAGCTATACGGTCTTCCTTTATGTTTCCTGTCAGCTTGCCAGTACCTTCAATTGCAGTCTGTGCCAGACGCAGTGCATCCCAGGTGAGTGCTGCCACATCATCAGGTACGTAACCGTATTTAGCAGTGTAACGATCAATAAATTCTTTTGTTGCGCCCGTTGCATTAGCAGCAGCGTAATGACTGCTGAAAAATAGGCCGTAGCAGGCTTCGCCGCACAGTTTGACAGTCTCTGTGGAGCCCCAGCTGTCACTGCCCACGATGGGCCCTTTCCAGCCAAGATCTTTTGCCTGCTGAACAATCAAGGGAACTTCATTGTAGTATTGAGGAGTGAAGAGTACTTCTGCTCCGGAACGGATGATTTTGGTCAGCTGTGAGCTGAAATCGGTATCTTTGGTTGTGAAACTTTCATAGGCAACGACAGAACCTGGTCCGTTTGTCTTCTCCCATGCCGCCTTGAATACCTCTGCGAGTCCTTTCGGGTAGTCACTGGCAACGTCATACAATACGGCAGCCTTTGTAAAACCGAATTCTTCAGTTACAAAATTTGCGATGACAGGGCCCTGGAATGGATCAAGGAAACAGCCGCGGAAAACATAGGGGCGATCTGTTGTCGTTGCCGGGTTCGTTGACCAGGGGCTGATCATCGGGGTTTCGTAGTTATTTGCCACATCACCGGCAGGAACCGCCTGGCTTGAAGACTGAGGCCCGACAATGATCATTACATCGTCCTGGGTGATCATTTTGGTGTTTACCTTTACTGCGGATTCAGCTTTTGATTCATTATCTTCGACAATAATCTCAACCGGATATTTCTCTCCGCCTACTTCAATACCACCTGCCTTTTCAAGATCTTCAAGCCACATCTCAGCAGCGTACTTGGTTCCCTCACCAACTTTTGGGATATCACCGGTCATTGGTGCGTTAATACCTACTTTAACGGTGGTTTTTCTACCCAGGCTCCACGCTGTAGTTGAAAAACAAAGCGCGACAACGCAGGACACTATCAGAAGATAAATTGCCTTCCTCATGTTGAGACCTCCTTTTAAATGAATAGTTCAGCTCTTAGCCAGGTGGTACATCTCCAATGGCCCTGGAAGCCATAATCCCTAAAACAACTGTCCAGTACCGATGAGTACTGAGTGTGTATGGACACAATGTCCATTGAAAAATATAAAAATGAAAAACTTCCAGGTCAAAAGAGCGTTAAATAATAATGAAATCGGTAACACAGGTGGGCGGGGATGACAATGAAAAATAGACAACAATTGAAAGGAATTATAAAAAAAATAGATTGTTTGTTTGCAAGATATTGATTTTATTAGTGTTGACAGCAGAGCGCTGTGTTGGCATCCTAACTATAGGATTTTTTACAAACTTGTGAGAATCTCGTTATCATTGTCGACAGCAAACAAAAGTGTCAAATAAAGACAGCCGAAGGGAACGGGAATGAAAAAAGAGTTGTTGAGCGTGGGACTGACAATCATTGGTGATGAAATTTTATCAGGCAGGAGAATTGACAAACACTTGGCCCACTCAATCAACTATTTTCAGGAATTGGCTATCGATATCTGTTGGGCCACCTATCTTGGAGACGATGCAAAGACCCTTGCCGATCATTTTAGGAGAGTAAGAAAAAGTGAGGATGTCACCTTCTCTTTTGGCGGGATTGGTGCGACACCTGATGATCTGACCCGGCAGTCGATGGCTGCTGCCCATGATGTAGAGATGATCCGTCATCCTGAAGCGGTAAAGCTTATAGAAGGTCGATTCGGGGATGGCGCTTATCCCAATCGTATCCTGATGGCAGAAGTGCCTGAAGGTTCGCAGCTCATTCCCAATGAATTTAATAAAATACCCGGTTTTTCCATGGGGAACATTCATTGCCTGCCAGGTTTTCCTGAGATGGCCTGGTCAATGATGGATTGGGTGGTTCGAACAGCGTATCAGCTGCCTGAAAACCGTGATCTCTATTTTTGCTCTCTTATTGTCAAGAACGTACGTGAGAGCGAGATAATTACAATGCTTGAGAGTGTACAGAAGCAATTTCCGGATTGCAAGATATCGAGCCTGCCGCGTTTTCCTGCCGAGGGATCGTGGCAAACAGAACTTGGTGTTCGTGGTCAGAAAATAGTGGCACTGGAGGTCATGGATGTGCTGAGAAGGCGTCTTCTCGAAAACGGATATGAGATCTCCTCAAAAGAGCATTGATGATGATAACGCCAGTTTCCTTCTCTTGTCTTTTCCTCAGGCGGCTGTTAATAATCAAGCTCTTCGTATCATTATTACTAATAATACCCGAGGTGAGTATGGCACTGTTACCGGCCATTGAAATGGAAACACAGGCTCAACCCGATGCAGCAGTTATCTGGCTGCATGGTCTTGGAGCGGATGGCAATGATTTTGCTCCTATTGTCCCGGAACTGGCATTGTCGGAGGACTTCAGGATTCGATTTGTTTTCCCGCATGCTCCACAAATAGCGGTTACCGTCAATGGTGGCTCCGTAATGCCAGCATGGTATGATATCCTCGAGATGCAGATAGACAGGCGGATCGATGTTGAGGGGCTGATGGTCTCAGCTGAGGCAATTTCAGCGTTAATCGAACGGGAGTTGGAGCGAGGAATTTCGAGCCAGCGAATACTGCTGGCCGGTTTCTCCCAGGGAGGGGCCGTTGCCTACCAGGTGGCACTCAGTTACCCAAAGCCGCTCGGCGGCCTGCTGGCCATGTCTACCTATTTTGCAACAGGTGATCGTATAGAACCGGACAGTGCCAACGATCATCTATCTATTGAGATCCATCATGGTCTCCATGATCCGGTAGTACCTGAGCAGCTTGGTCGTCAGGCGCTGAAAAGACTGCAGGAACTCGGTTACAAACCCCGGTATAAAACGTATCCGATGGAGCATGGTGTCTGCCCTGATCAGCTCAAAGATATATCACAGTGGATTCGCAGCCGTTTAGAGAAATAACCCCTGTTTTCCTGGCGGCCGGTTGAAAGTAACAACTGAATTTGGAAAAACAAATTTTACCATGGATACCCCATGACCTATAACGAGGACCATTAATGTTTACCATTGCAGATATCAGAGATATAGCGATCCAGATAGAACAAAACGGGGAAAAGGCCTATCGGCAGGCAAGTCAGCAGGTGACTGACCCTGCGGTTGCAGAAATTTTTAGCTGGATGGCTGATGAAGAAAAGCGGCACGCCCAGTGGTTTGCTACCATTGAATCGGATAAACAGCTTACAGAGGAACAGCAGACACTTGAAGAGATGGGACGGGGACTGCTCAAAGAAATGATTGCCGACCAGACATTTTCCATGGAGGGCAAAGAACTGCTTCAGGCAAAGACCTTTCAGGAGACGGTGATTCAATCAAAATCTTTTGAAAAAGATACCATCCTTTTTTACCAGTTTCTAAAAGGCGTTCTTGATGATGACGATGCCTGCAGGCAGATTGATCTTATTATCGCCGAGGAGCAGAACCATTTTGATCGACTGACAGAGATCGAGGAAGCTGGAGACGGCATGTTTGCTTCCGTCTAGTTTCCATATGAATGTCCTTAACGCAATACCACTCTCTGTTGTTGTGGTGCTCTGCCTGACACTTGGACTTGCGCCGTTTATTCCAGAGCCGCACGTCTGGGAGAAGCTGAAGATGTTGTCGTCAGGAGCGCTGGTAAAACCTGTCGATATCTTTGATCTGCTGATGCACGTTTTTCCGTTTGTGCTTCTTGGACTCAAACTGATTTTGCCGCAAAAGAGCGGGGATTCCTGACCCACTCTTCTTTCAGCACCCACGAATCATTTTTTGTTATAGAGGAATAAATAAACAGACAAAGGCACCGTCTGTTTGAAAATTTACTGTATTGTTTCCCTTTGAGCTCATAACACCCGGCGCCCTGTTCTCGGCAGAAGAAAGGTGGCGCAAGGCAGGAACAGAAAAAAGGGCAAGGCGTTAATTATGAAAAATGTACTATTTTATATAGTAACGGTGGTGATCTGGGGTTCTACCTGGATTGGTATCAAAATGCAGCTTGGTGTCATTGATCCGATGGTATCAGTTGCCTACAGGTTCAGCCTTGCGGCACTCTTTCTCGTGTGCTGGTGTCGTTTTCGAAACCTGCCGATGCGTTTCAGCTTGACCGAGCATGGTTTCATGGCGCTCCAGGGATTGTTGCTGTTCGGTTTTAATTATTTGCTTTTTTATATCGCCGAGCTTTATGTGACCAGTGGGCTGGCAGCGGTGATTTTTTCTACGATCCTGCTGATGAACATGGTAAATGGCGCAATTTTCCTTAAATCACCCATAGACGGCAGAGTCATCATTGGAGCGATTCTCGGTCTGAGCGGAATTGTCCTGGTCTTTCGGCCGGAGATAACCTCCTATTCACTCCAGAACGATGGTGTTATCGGTGTGTTATACTGTCTGTTGGCAACGTTGCTCGCTTCTCTGGGAAATATCACCTCTGCCCGCAATCAGAGGCACGGGTTGCCGATTGTTCAGACCAATGCCTTTGGTATGGGATATGGTGCCCTGGCGATGTACCTGGTAATACTTTTGGCAGGAAAACCTCTATCGTTTGATCCTTCTGCTGTCTATATCGGTTCACTCCTCTACCTGGCGATGTTTGGCTCGGTGATTGCTTTTGGTTGTTATCTGACACTGGTTGGAAATATAGGTGCGGATCGGGCTGCCTATGCAACACTTCTTTTTCCGATTGTCGCCCTGTTGATTTCTACTGTATGGGAAGGGTATCTGTGGACCGTTTCTTCCGCTGTTGGCGTTGGACTTATACTCCTGGGCAATCTATGGATGCTCAACAGAGAACCCACTGTTTCTCATAGACCTACCATCTTCCGTTCGCTGCTGAACGTCTTGAGGATCAGCCCAAATAAATTATAACCAGTTTAATAAAGAATGGATAGAGTGATATCAATACAGTAAAGAGCAGGTAAATTATCCAGGGTACCTATGATTAAATCGCTATGCCGCTTCATTTTGTCCACCATTGGCTGGAAAACCTCGCATTCCATACCGCTTTTGGATAAATGCGTGTTAATTGGCGCCCCCCATACTACCAATTGGGATTTTCCATTAACCCTGCTCGGGCTTTCCAGCATGGGGGTAAAATTCAACTGGGTGGCAAAACATACGCTCTTCTTCTGGCCCTTGGGAACCTTGCTGAGAGCGATAGGCGGGATATCGGTGGATCGAAGTCAGGGGACATCCTTTTTGAAAAGAATTATTGAGCTCTATGATTCGCAGGAGACGTTAGTCCTGGCAATAGCTCCTGAGGGAACAAGGTCAAAAACCAGGTATTGGAAAACAGGTTTTTATACAATTGCCCATCGGGCAGGTGTGCCAATCGGGCTTGGCTATATTGACTATTCCAGGAAAGTGATTGGTCTTGAGAAGGTGATTGATGCATCGGGAGATATCGATCAGGATTTTGAAATCATAAAGGAATATTATCAGGACAAGGTGGGCAAGTACCCGGAAAAACAGGGAGAGATTCGCATCAAGGTAAGAAGA
>CAZOWJ010000008.1:46366-66106 GCA_964583415.1 uncultured Desulfocapsaceae bacterium | reverse complement strand
GATCCTGCTGCCTGTCGTTGGGTTTTGTGCCTTGATGATCGGCGGAATTCTGGGCCTCGGTCTTGCGCGTCTGCTGAAAACACCGACCAGGCAGAAAGGAGTCCTCTATTGCTGTGGGTCTTTCACAAATATTGGTTCTATTGGCGGTCTTGTCTGCTATATGTTTCTTGGTGAAATTGGTTTTGCCCTGGTTACGATTTACAAAATGTCTGAGGAAATTTCCTACTATACCATCGGCTTTCCAATAGCCAGATACTACAGCGGAGCGACTGATAATAATCAGTCACTGGTAAGCCGAATCGGCGGCGTATTTAGCGATCCTTTCGTTGCCGCTGCACTGGGGGCGCTCGTCATCGGGCTTTCCCTAAACCTGTTACATGTCCCAAGGCCGGATTTTTTTAAAACGGTAACCGCTGTTTCAGTTCCCACCGGTACCTTTATCCTGATTGTCTCCATCGGGCTTGGTATGCGCTTTTCAAGCGTGTCCAGATACCTCAAGGAAGCCATTGGCATCAGTATCATCAAATCTGCCATCATCCCAGTAATCGCCCTCACCCTCGCCTACCTGTTCGGCCTGCACCAGATTAATAACGGTCTACCCTTCAAAACGGTAATGATCCTGAGCTCCATGCCGGTCGCATTCAACGCGCTCCTGGCCGCCTCCATTTATGATCTGGATCTTGACCTGGCTAACAGCTGCTGGCTGGTATCCACTGGCTGCCTGCTTTTTGTGATGCCGGCTCTCTATATTCTTGTAAATCTATTCTGAACGTTTTGTTGCTGAACATCTGAAAGAGGATCGCACAGCTCGCCACTGTTCCTGCTTTTGCAAAGTAGAGCCTGCAGCAATAGAGCGGGAAGGATTTTGTCCTATGGCTCAAAACCATCAACCAGTGCCAGAATTCTTTTACCATACTCAGATTTGAGCGCATCTAGATAGGTGCTGTCAATTTTCCCTTTCCAGGTCTCTACTTTATAAAAACGTTGTGGTATAAGAATTTCTTCAGGCTTGAAGCCGCTGTCAATCCGGACTTTCCAGCGCAGTTTTCGAATATATTCTGCCGTATCAGAAATGTTTTCAGACAGTGAATTATATCCCGCTGCTTCAAGGCACACCCCAAGCTGCTCATCATTATAGGCTGAGCGGGCAAACAGACAGGCAACCATCGATGTAAGAAAAACTCTGCCCGGTTCATCCTTCATCAGAAAATCAACCCCCTCATCGACATCCTTGGTGTCATGTTTCTGGTCCCACGAGTAGGCACCTGAATCAAGATGTGAATGCCTGAAACCAAGGGCTTGAGCGGCAAAAAAGAGTTCACCGGTCGCATACCCTGCCATTTCCTGTCCGAGTACACAGCTAAAATCTTCACCACCATATTCTCCCGCAGCTTTCAGCGTTCCCATGCCGAGCAACCGATAAAATTCGTTGGCGCCCCTGCCAAGATATTGGGCAGCCTCCTGGTATGCTGAAGCGTCGCCAAACGTCAGTCTGACAAGTGTCTCCTTTTCACTGATCAACCCGCGCTGCGTGGCCTCGGTAGCCCAGGCAAGGGCGACTCCCCCGGACATGGCATCAATACTGACCAGCTCAAATTCCTCGAGAATCCGTAAAACATCGAAACAGTCTGTTACTCCCAGCATGGTTCCGGCAGCAAAAATCGGCTCGTAGTCATAGGGGACCTGATGGTACAGATAGCGGGCCTCTTTTTTGAACTGATCCCTGAAAAATCCAAGATGAATACAGCCGACAGGACAACCTGAACAGGCACCATTGCGTAACAGCGTTTTCTCAGCGAAAGCTTCACCACTGATGTCGCTGACTGCCGGATTGCTTGTTTCCTGGAGATTATGCCATGGCAATGAGTGGATATCATTTAAGCCCTGCAGGTTGACGGCAGTTCCAAGATGATAGTACTTCTTCATCATATCGGTTGAGGTCACCTGCCCGTATACGTTTTTAAACACCTCTGGGTATGCTTTCCCGGGAGGCCTTGGGAAAGAGTTATCACCGCTGATAACTAGGCCTTTAAGGTTTTTCACACCCATCACCGCCCCCCCTCCGAGCCTGCCGAAGTGACGATATGAATCGACATTAATGCATGCCATTGCCGAGCCAATCTCTCCGGAGGGGCCGATTCGGAGAATGGAGCGATGTCCGGATGATTTTTTAAACATGCGCCTGATGAGTTTACCGGAACTTGCGGTATTCATCCCTTTCATGAATCCGGTATCTTTTAACTGCACATGTCTGGAACCAATTGACAAACAACTGAGTGTCGGCGCCCGACCAACAATGACCAATGCGTCATAGCCGGCAAAGAAAAGTGCCAGGGCCGACCTCCCACCACCATGGCTTTCAGTATACTGGTTGTGATATGGAGAGATGAACGAGCAGACCGTCTTGCTCATCAGCGGGTAATAGCCTGTCAGCGGACCGATGGCCAGGATAAAAGGCTGAGCCGGATGATCCCAGTCCAGGTCGGGATGACCGTAAATTGTGTAGAGCAGTGCGGCAAGTCCGCTGCCCCCCGCAACCCGGTTACGACCGTCAATTTTTTCAACGGTGCTTTTTGAGCTTTCCAGATCAACGACCAGAACTTTAAAGTATTCATTGATCATAGAAGCACCTCACCGATATCTTCAAGCTCTTGAAGCTCCAGACAGTTGTGCGGGCAGAACTCAACACAGCGGCCGCAATGTATACAGACATACACATCACCCGCGTCATCCTGGTAGATAGCATCAACAGGACAGCTCGTCACACAGGCACCGCATTGTATGCAATGTTTCTTGCGAACGATGACACCGCCGCCTTTTCGCTGACTGAGAGCGCCCGTTGGGCAGGCGGCAGCACACGGGGCTGGATCACAGGCAAGACAGCGTAAGGCCACAAAACCAGTGGATAAGCCTCCAGTGGAATGGATACGGATCCCTGATGTTGACCATGAAAGACGTTGGTGAATAAGACGCGCACAGGCAAGTGAGCAGGAGTGACAGCCGATGCATCGATCCATTCGTGGTGTGATCAGTAATTTCATAAGAATTGTATAAAACTCGTGTTTTTGTTAGTAACACTCGGTGGAATCTATTTTGATAACGATTTTTTCTCCATTAGCGATTCTGGTCGACTATCTGCCGTATCACTGATGATCAATCAAGATTTTCCGTCCATAGCTGTCTGAAATATCTACCTCCACAGCCTTAAAGGTTTTTGTTTCAATCCCTGTTGAGGTCCGTATCCTTCGTTCAACATCCTCGATATCCTCTGAAGCTCGTGATTTTCCTTCCCTGTTAGATATAATCGTTTCTATTTCACTGATCAATAATTTTTGCTGGCCAATGCTGTCAGAATGTTTTTGAAATTCCTCAGTCAGCTTCTCAATCTGAAACAGCCGTTCCTCAGAGGCAATAATAAAAAATGTCTCTGTTCCGCCAGGCGGCACAAAAGCAAAACTCTGATCGCCAGGAGGTATAAATTGGGGCCCGCGAGGAAACCCATAATTGTAGTAGCCCTTCTCCGTCGGGTATAGAGGCGTCAATTCATCCTGGGAATCAAGCAGGTAAACGTAAATATGGCAGTTCTCAAGATGCTCAAGATAAATCTGCAGTCCTGTACCTGAAAAAACAATCGGCGGTGAGCCGGAAAAATCCAGGGGCGCCATACCATCACCGCTATCGGCAAGAATTGCCCAGCGAAAGTTCACATCTGTTGCGTGGCCTGGCTTCACGACACAGAAGACCAGGAGTAATAATAAAAAACCCTTCACCACGTGCTTAACAAAACTATTTTCTGCCATTCTTAACTCCAATTCGTTCAAGTTCCGACTCGGGCATGTCCGTTGTCACCTGTCTGCCCGCATTCATTCATCAGCCTGATTATCTCAAGCGGTTCTCCCTTTTCAGCATCCTTCAGCAATGACAGCGCCTGCTCAGGACAGCTGTTCACACAGACACCGCATCCCATGCATGAGGCCGAATCGACTTTAACCGTGTCCTGGAGGCTCAGTGCTTTAAATTGGCATAAATCAATACATGAACCGCAGGAAATACACAAGTCCTGTTCTGCAACACAGATATAGCCGGATGGCGCCAGCATCGGAGTGCCATTACGCTGTGCCTGCATTGCCCCGCAGCAGCAGCTGCAGATAGCATAAACCGATCCAGCATTACATCCTTGAAAAAGGCATGGGCAACATGACCGCGTCTGCTCTCTTCCTCAAGTATGGTAATCGCTTCCTGCTGGGTTATCCGTTTTGTCTTGTCTGGGTGATGCTCGACTGCAAAACTGACAAATGGTTCTCCGACAATCAGACAGACATCAAGCGGCTCGCATGGATGTTCACGGGCAGATCGGCATGGGCATGTCATGGCCACTATCTGGTCAGGATTTTTCAGGACAATGTCGCGCGCTCTGGTGTAGGGCACTACTTTTTCAAGATTGGGCATGGTAATGGTCAGGTTAACCGAAACAAGCTGCCTGGCACTCTCAAGGGTTACCACCTTGCCATGATAAGAATTGGCGAATCCGACACCACCGCCGTTTTTCTTGATTCCGGTTACCAGCTGATAAATCCAGATAATTGCATTTGCCACTGGTTTTAAATATTTTACAATCGGGTGCTCACCGGTACCTATGCTGATATATTGATAGATCCAGCGACCATAAACATAACCGTGCAACCACTCCACAGGTCCATAACGGCCAAGCTTTTTTGATTCTCTAAAGAAGGTGCGTGTTGAAGGCTTTACAAGTGTGATTTTTTTCGACATATTACCTCCTGCTTATAAAGAGGCCTGGTCCTGTTATATCATGGTCAATCACTATCATTGATCATACACAATTCTGTGATGATCTGCTCAACTGGATAACACGATCGTCCGTTCCCTGCAATTCTGTATCATATCGGTGCAAACTGAACCGAGAAATGCCTGCGCAGTCCTTGACCGATCTCGCCTGCCGATAAATATCAGGGTTGCATCGCAGGATAGTGCTTCTTCCGCCAGAATCGTTCCCGGCTTGCCAAAATGAATCACCGTTGTGATTTTCTCCTGATCAACTCCGGTCTCAAGCAACAGATTTCCCGCCTCTTCCAGGGCCTTTTGCCCAAATGCACCTGCCTCCATGCAGGTAATACCTTCCTCATCATAGTAGCAGGACTGATCAAGGACATGGACAAGAAACACTCTCTCAATTTCATGGCTCGCCTCTTTGAGCAGCATACCTGCTTCCTTAACCACATTTTTACTCGCAGGAGACCCATCAATCCCAATCAGACACCTGGCAAACGGTGAAACACCTTCAGGAAGAGGTGCATCTCCAACCAGATAAATCGTTGCATCAACATGTCGATGGAGAACACCGGTGACAACACTGCCGGTCAATTTGGCAGATTCCTCTGCACGATTACGCCTGCTCATTACCAGGGTTGAATAGTTTTTATCGCGGCAGACTTCATCGATTCTTTTTACCGGATCACCATCCAGAATCATAATATCTGATGAATAATCCCCTGTATTATTCTGCAATAAATCGCTGGCCAGATACAATAGGGGTGTGACCACATGCTCAATGTGGTGCCGTCTTAATCGCCTCATGTCCTGGGTGGAAGGCACTTCCCCTGAGGCCACATCAATCGTTTTCATGTGATCACGAAGAAATGAGCCGGCAATAACATGAAGGAGCTGAGTCTGTTCAGCACCTATTTTCATGGTAGAAATAAGCAGTCGTGCCAGAGGGAGAACCCTGCTGAAAGCCTCCAGGGTATCAACCGGGAGTAAAACGTTTTTAAGCGGTGTGAAAGATGTATTCATTGAGTCAATATGAGTTCCGGTTAAATAAGCCCCGCCATCATCTGCGGTATCTGGTCAATTTTATCTTCATTGTACGTACTGAAGGTGTCAACGATTCGGCCACCATACATCACCGCGATCCGGTCAGATAATTCCAGGGCTTCAGAAAGATCACCGGTAATCAGCAGGATACCAGCCTGTTCACGGGCTTTGAGCAGGAGATTCCAGACATCCTCAGCCGCAGCAATATCAAGCCCTTGAGTTGGCTGTTCAGCAACGATCAGACGGGGCTTGCGATAAAATTCCCGCGACAGTACCATTTTCTGGAGATTTCCTCCAGATAACTGCCAGGCAAGTGCCTGAAGATTGGGCGGCCTGATGTCGAATTCTTCCAAAAGACGCTGCGCTTTTACACCTGCAGTCTCCTGCGTCAGCCAGGGACCGGTACAAAATCCTTCTCGCGTGGTCAGCAGGAAATTATCCAGAAGATTCAACCCCTGGCAGGTTGCCAGCCCCTGTCTATCCTCAGGGATGTAACTCAAGGCGTTATCCCATTTACGTCGCGAAAAGAATTTTTTCCAGTCGATGCCTAAAATGGTAATCGTACCCTCGGAAGGTTGCTGCAGGCCGCAGACCATCTCGACAAGGGGTTTCTGGCCATTTCCTGCAACACCAACAATGCCCAGTATCTCACCCTGGCGTACTTCAAGACTTACATCCTTGAGTGAGTCATCCTGGAGGTGCTCAACTTTGAGTACAAGCTGCCGCGACTCTACCGGAAAGCGCTCAACCTTGAGCAGCACCTCGCGGCCAACCATGAGCTCGGCCAATTCAGCCGTTGAGTTAACTTCCGATGCTGGACGTACCTCAATCACTTCACCTTTTTTCAGTATGGCAATATCGTCGGCTATTGACATCACCTCTTCGAGTTTGTGACTGATAAAAACAATGGCTTTACCGGCAGCAACCATCTGCCCCATGGTTTTAAACAGGTTTTTGGCCTCATGGGGAGTCAGCACTGCCGTCGGTTCGTCAAATATCAGGATATTACTCCTTCTGAATAACAGTTTAAGGATCTCAACCTGCTGTTTTTCACCCATCGACAATTCCGAAATAATTGCACTCGGGTCAAGCTGCATACCAAAGGACCCGGCCAGGTCGGAAACAATTTTATTCATCTTCTTTTTTCTGAGCCAGACGGATTCGGTCTGACCAAGAAAAACATTTTCAGCGACGCTCATTGCATCTACCAGTTTGAAATGCTGGTAGACCATACCGATTCCAGCCTCGATTGCTTTCTCTGTTGAAGAAAAGACCACTTTCTTTCCTTCATAGTAAATCACCCCGGAGTCAGGCTGGAGCTGGCCGGCAAGCATTGACATCAGGGTAGATTTCCCAGCGCCGTTTTCACCAAGAAGCGCAAGAACCCTGCCGCTACTTATTTCAAGAGATATCTCCCGATTTGCATGAACAGAACCAAACGATTTACTGATTCTCTCAAGCCTGATGACAGGATCTGCGCCCATCGGCTAATGATCCCTGCCTGCAATTGGATTAACGAATTGGGACTCGGTGTCCCAGGGGAACAGAATCCAGGTATCCTGACTGACCTCAGTAATAAAGGTGTCGACCAGGGGTCTGCCGGCAGGTTTAGCGTAGACCGTTGCAAAATGGGCTTTCGGCACCATTTCCTTGACAATTTTCGCTGTCCTCCCGGTATCCACTAGGTCATCGATCAATAACCACCCTTCACCATCTCCCTGAATCCCTTTGAGTATCTCTGCATCTCCTTTTTTATCTTTCCAGTCGTAACTGGATATACATATGGTTTCCACGAGATGAATATCGAGCTCACGGGCAATGATTGCAGCCGGTACCATACCGCCGCGGGTAATTGCGATAATTCCCTTAAAATAATGCATATCGAGCAATCTCCAGGCAAGGGCCTTGGAGTCACGATGAAGCTGATCCCAGGAAATAGGATACATTCTTTTATAATCAGAAGTTACTTCCATAACGGTTCCTTATTCGGTTTGGTTTTACTCATTGTAGAATTTACCCTTATTCTGCGGGTTCAATATTCACACCCAGCGCTGCCGGTTCATCTGTTTTACCGCGCCACCAGGAAGAAAACACCAGCACGCCGATGGTGAGCGCATAGGGCAGCATCAGCAGCAACGAGGACGGTATCTGGGTGCCGGAGGCCTGCAGCCGCAGCTGCAGCGCCATGATACCGCCGAACAGATAGGCACCGAACACGGCCCTACCCGGTTTCCAGAAGGCAAAGATAACCAGTGCTACCGCTATCCAGCCGCGTCCCGCGGTAAGATTATTGGTCCATAAATGGGTATAGGCAAGTGACAGGTAAGCGCCGCCCAGCCCCATGAAAAAGCCACCGACCAAAACACCAAGCCACCGGTAGGCGGTGACGTTGAGCCCGGCTGCGGTGGCTGCGGCCGGATATTCGCCTGCTGCCCGCAGGCTGAGTCCATATCTGGTGTAATAGAAGAAAAACCACATCAGAAACGGGATGAAGTAGGTAAAATAGACCAGCAGATCCTGCTTGAAAAAAATCGATCCCACAACCGGAATAGTTGACAGAACAGGTATTTCAAAGGTACTGAACCCCGGTGCCGCCATACCGATGAATGGCGTTCCGAAATAATCGGCAAAACCGAGTCCAAGAATGGTCAGAGCGAGGCCGGAGACAACCTGGTTTCCCTGAAAAACCAGACAAACCAGCCCATGTATCGAAGCAGCGCAGGATCCGGCAATACCTGCAATAAAAAAGGCGAGCAATGGGTTACCGGTAAATTTTGCCACCAGAAAACCGGCCAGCGCACCGGTTATCATGGTCCCTTCGACACCGAGATTCAAAATACCCGAGCGCTCAGTGAAAATCTCACCCAGCGTCGCATAAAGAATTGGGGTACCAGACTGCACCGCTGCTGCCAGAAGAGGGATGATAATATCGCTATTCACTTTTTCCCCTCCTGAAAACAAACCGATACTGACTGAATAAACCACCTGCCAGAACGGTGAGCAAGATAAGCCCTTCTATGATACCGCCAAACGCTGCAGGTACCTGCAGATCAAGTTGTAAGGCCTCCACCCCGACCCTGAGGCCGGCCAGCATAAACGAGGCAACCCCGATGAAGAACGGATTCAGACGTGCCAGCCAGGCAACAACAATAGCGGTATAGCCATATCCGGACATGATACTCGGCTGAAGCCTGTTTACCGTTGACGAGGCTTCCAGAAATCCGGCCCAGCCAGCCAATGCCCCGCTGATTATCATGACCAGCATCACCAGCCGGTCATAGCGAATACCGGCATATCTAGCTGCCCGGACATTATCCCCTGCGGCCTTGATCTCAAAGCCAATACGGGTAAACCGCAAGAATACCCAGAGGCCTGTTCCCAGAACAAAGCAGTGGAGTAATCCCCAGCTGAAATTACTGCCCCCTATTCTTCCAACGATCGCTGCATTTGAAAATTCAGGTGTCATTGGAAACCCGAAGCTCGCCGGGTCCTTCCAGATGCCGTAGACAAGGTAATCGAGGATAAGGATAGCAATATAGTTCATCATCAGGGTGACGATGATCTCATTGGTCTTCAGTTTTTGCCTGAGCAGGGCTGGGATCAAGCCCCACAATCCGCCGGCCGCCACAGCCATTACAATCATCGCCGGTAATACATAGTAGGCCGGAGCCTGCGGAAACGACAAGGCCATCCAGGTGGCGCCCACCGCTCCCAATGCGAATTGACCTTCAGCGCCGATGTTCCATACCTTGAGACGAAAGGCTATTGCAACCCCGAGGGAGCAGAGAAATATTGGAGTCGCTTTTAATAATGCATCTTCAAAGGCATATCGTGACCCGAACGCACCTTTAAAAAGAACGACAATCCCATCGACCGGAGACGTCCCACCGATCAGCAGTAAGAATCCGCTCAACAGCAGCGACAGAATGATCGCGCCCATTAAAACAAAACAGGAGCTCCAGCCAAGGGGCTCCTGTCTTTTGACAATATGAATCGGCAACATATTTCTTACTGCACTACCTCATGTTAGCGGACACCCTTCAGACGGTTCACAGGGCAGTTTTCTTGTGCACTATTCTACTGTCCCGACAACTCCTTCAACAAACCAGGTCATGCCAAGCATGTCACCGTCAGCCATTGCCTGGCCAGCCGCTACTTTCTCATTACCGCCCTGGTCTTTGATTGGGCCAACGAAGACTTTCTCACCAGCTATAATTGCCTGTTTCTTGGCCATCACCTTCTCCTGGACATCTTTGGGAACCATAGCACCCATGGGGGCAAGATCAACGACTCCAGCTTCCAGACCAACCCAGATAGATTCTGATTTCCACTCTCCAGCCTGAACCTGCTTTACCGCATTGGTATAGATAGGGGCCCAGTTGAATACCGGTGCAGTGAGATGTGCCTTCGGAGCGAATTTACTCATATCAGAATTATAACCGACCGAGTAAACACCTTTTTCTTCGGCTGCTTCCTGAGGACCGGGAGAATCCTGATGCTGGGCAATGACGTCGGCACCGACATCAAGCAGAGATTTGGCTGCCTCCTTTTCAGTTGCCGGATCGTACCAGGTTTTTGTCCAGACCACTCGTACGGTCACATCTGGATTGACTGATTGTGCACCAAGGGTAAAGGCGTTAATTCCCCTGATAACCTCGGGAATAGGAAAGGCGGCGACATATCCCATTATATTGCTCTTTGTCATGGCTCCGGCTACCATCCCTGAGAGGTATCGTGCCTGATACATCCTGCCAAAATAGGTTCCCATGTTATCGGCCGTCTTGAAGCCTGAGCAGTGCATGAATGTTGTTCCTGGAAACGATTTTGCAACCTTCAGCATCGGATCCATATAACCAAAACTCGTTGCAAAAATGAGATCATAGCCCTTGCGTGCCATGTTCTGGATAACACGTTCCGAATCAGGGCCCTCATTGACCGCTTCAACATAAGAAGTCTTGACGCCATCCATTTTTTCAATTTCAAGACGTGCCTGGTTGTGGGCGTAGGACCAACCGCCATCTCCAATCGGTGTGACATAGACAAAGCCGACATTCATATCTTCTGCTGAAACTCCAGCTGCACAAAGCCCAACGCTGAGTAATGCGGCAGCACATAATCTGGTAAAACGCATATCTTTCCTCCTGCTTTAACCACTAAAAATAATTTTAATTATTACGATCACATAAATCTGCTGACAACCGGTTTTTGTAGGTATTGACTCAGCAGTCAAGGTGAATAGTTTGTAAAGAATGACCTACAAGACCTGTTTTAAAAAGAGCTTTGTTCTATCTTCGCGCGGGTCAGTAAAAAAGTGTTCAGGCGTACCGGCCTCGACAATTTTACCTTCATCCATGAACAATACACGGTCTGCAACTTCACGGGCAAACCCCATCTCATGGGTGACCACCATCATGGTCATCCCTTCCCGCGCAAGCTGTTTCATAACATCAAGAACCTCGCCCACCATCTCAGGGTCGAGCGCTGAGGTCGGTTCATCAAAAAGCATGACTTTCGGGTCCATGGCAAGTGCCCGGGCGATGGCCACACGCTGCTGCTGCCCGCCGGACAAACGCGAAGGATACTCGCCTTCTTTTTCACCTATGCCAACTTTTGCAAGCAGCATGCGGGCTTTTTCCTGGGCAACCTTTTTACTGCGCTTTCGCACCCGCATCTGGGCTAAGGTCAGATTTTCCAGCACGGTTTTATGGGGAAAGAGGTTAAATTGCTGAAAAACCATACCAACCTCGGCCCGTATCTTATTGATATTGGTTTTTTTATCTTTAATATCAACACCATCAATATACACATGACCTTCATCAAACATCTCAAGGGCATTAATACAGCGTATGAACGTTGATTTACCTGATCCTGACGGACCGATTACGACAACGACCTCAGCCGGATCAACAGATTCCGTCACACCATCGACCGCCCGTATGGTGACACCGCGTCCGCTGAAGATCTTTACAACGTTTTCCGCCTTAATCACTGACCGCGAGCCTCCTTTCCAGATAGAAAACATATTGTGACAGCACCGAAGTGACAATCAGGTACATTGCAGCAACCACAAGCCAGATCTCAAAGGTTGCAAAGGTGCTGGTGATGATTTCACGACCAGATTTGGTCAAATCGGTAATAGCAATAACCGAAACCAGCGAGGAGTCTTTGATCAGAGAGATAAATTGTCCTGAAAGGGGCGGCAGAATACGCTTAAAGGCCTGCGGCAGAATGATATCCATCATCGCCTGCGGGTAACTCATCCCAAGCGATCGGGCCGCTTCCATCTGCCCTCGTGTTATAGACTGAATACCCGACCTGATGATTTCAGCAACATAGGCCCCGGCAAACAAGGCCAGTGCCCCGATGCCTGCAACATTACGATCCAAATTAAAAACAGTACCGAAAAAGAAGTAGGCAATGAAAATCTGCACCAGCAATGGCGTGCCGCGGATAATTTCTACATAAATTGCTGCCAGGGAAGACACGGTGTAATTTTTGGATATCTTCATCAAGCCTGCGATCAGTCCAATAATCAGGCCAAGAACACTGGCAACTGCTGATATCCACAGGGTAGTCCATAACCCCTTCATCAGAGGTCCCAGGCGCCACTGGCTCGTAAAACCAACGATATCACCATCAAAGAGGTCTTCACCTTCTGAAACCTTCACCGTTTCAGCATCAACCTCTACCACCATCTTTTCACCGGTTTCAGAAACAAGGGTAATGGCTGCTTTACTACCTTTCCCGGCAATCTGTTCAACCCTGCCATCAAACGGGATTTTCAGAGGGTCTTCGGCTTTATAGAAAAAGTACTGCGGGATCCGGTACCAACGCCATTCGTAATCAATACGCGCTACCGAACCGTAAATACCGGCAGACATCACAATCAGGATGACTGCCAGTAGAATTTTCCAGAACCATGCTTTTTCTGTAATCTTCACGAGTCAAAACCTATTGGTTTTATTGAATTTCTTTCAGCCAGGTATCGTCTTCAAACCACTTCTTGAAAATCTTTTCGTAGGTCCCATCACTTTTGACCTGGAACATGAAGTTGTTCAACCAGTTAAGAAAGTCAGGATCTCCTTTCTTGATAGCCCAGGCAAGCGGCTCAAAAGTGAAGGGTTCATCTAAATGAAAGATTTTCTTTCCACCACGCTGAGCATAGGCAATGGCGTTATAAGGCATATCATAGATAAAGGCATCAACTTTACCATTTATGACTTCCAGCACACCCTCCTGCTCGGTTTCGTAGGAGATATATTTGGCATTGGGGATCAGCCGTTTAACTGCTTGCTCACCTGTGGTACCAAGTTTTGAGGCAACGGTGTATTTCGGGTCATTGAGGTCTTTGTAATCCTCAACGGTTCCTTCATATTTTTTATTCACCAGAATAGACTGCCCGATAACGATATAGGGCTGGGCAAAGTTAATACTCATATTTCGCTGCTGAGTGAGCGTCATACCAGACATGAGGATATCAAACTTACCAGTGAGCAGTGCCGGAATGATACCATCCCAGGCGGTTGAAACCAGCTCAAGCTTCACATCCATGGCTTTGGCAATGCGCTTTGCCATATCAACATCGAACCCGATAATCTCACCCTTCTGGTTTGTCAGCTCAAAGGGCATATAACCCGGCTCCATACCAACCCGGAGTGTACCTCTCTTCTGAATCTCATCCAGTGCACCGGCACTAACACTTCCTGCTGCCAGCGTAACTACTGCCATCAGAACCAGACACATCGTTACAAGTCTTTTCATCATTTTCTCTCCTTTCATTTATTGTTTTCCGTAAAAACAAGCAGTCGATACTCATGTACCAGACCACCCTAAAAAGACTAAAATCAACAAGATTTTCCTTCAGCCAGCAGCTCTTCAACAACCCATATGCACGCCTTCACATTCAGGGCTCAGAGGCACGTCATCGTGAACCATTCATAACGATCTTCTGGAAACGAAATCTCGGGAAAATGAGTAGTATTCCCTCATTTTTCCATAAATCTATTATATCCTCGTCTTACAGATAATTATGAATGGCCAGATAAGTTGCTCTGATCATTTAATGAAGCACTGCCTGGAATAGCTCCTTATAACACAGCCCCTTCCCCAGAACAACAGCCTTTTCATGCACCAGGTAATATTTATAGCCCCGATAAAAGCTTGTTTCCGTGCCTTTAAAAGCAACGCTTCTGTTCTTCGAAAAAAAAGTCTTTCGACTTAAGCTAAACTGGTATCCTTTCGCCTTCCAAAGTTGCGGGCCAGGAAAACTACTCTGCAGAATTGACCGGGTTATAACAGGCTACGTGTGTTTTACCAAGGGCGCGAATTTCCGGGGCTTGCACAAGACACTCATCAGTTGCTTCCGAGCACCGTGGATGGAAGGCGCATCCGGATGGGGGATCAATGGGCGATGGTAGTTCACCGTGCAGCATAATACGCTGCTTTGTTCGCAATGGATCGGCAATTGGTGTTGCCGACAAGAGTGCTCTTGTATAGGGATGGTGGGGATTGGAGAATAATACCTCTCTGCTGGCGGACTCAATTGGAATGCCGAGATACATGACCATTACCTCATCGGCAATATGTTTGACAACCGACAGGTCATGGCTGATAAATAGATATGCCAGGTTGAGCCGCTCCTGCAGCTCCGCGATCAGGTTCAGGATCTGGGCCTGAATAGAGACATCCAGTGCTGACACCGGTTCATCAAGGACGAGTATCTCGGGATTAAGCATCAAGGCCCGGGCGACGGCAATACGCTGCCGCTGGCCCCCTGAAAACATATGGGGATAACGGTCGTACAACTCCGGCCGCAGGCCAACAAGATCCATCATTTCACTGGCCTTCCGGCGGCGCTCAGCCTTGGTCATTGGGGTGTTTACCAGCAGGGGCTCTTCAAGGGCATGGCCTATTTTCTGTCGTGGGTTAAGCGAACCGTATGGATCCTGGAAAACAATCTGTACCTTTGACTTGAGCTTTCTCCGGGTCTCCCTGTCTGAACCGACAATATCCACTCCCCTGATTCTCAGGGCACCGGAGGTTGGCGGCTCGATCATGGTGACCAGCCGGGCAAGTGTCGACTTACCGCAACCGGATTCCCCAACAACGGCAAGCGTCTTCCCTTTTTGGAGGGTAAATGACGCCCCGTTCAGGGCTTTCAATATCGCCTTTGGCTTAAAATTACCTCGCGATACCTCATAGAACCGCTTAAGGTCCG
This sequence comes from uncultured Desulfocapsaceae bacterium, assembly GCA_964583415.1. Taxonomy (GTDB): domain Bacteria; phylum Desulfobacterota; class Desulfobulbia; order Desulfobulbales; family Desulfocapsaceae; genus MADRE3. Next base: position 51,054 of record CAZOWJ010000008.1, on the reverse strand, counting down.
TGGCTTCCAGGATGGTTTCTGCACTCATGCCGCAGCCTCCTTGTTCCCGGGATGGTCCTTGGGTTCTCCATTTTCAAGAGGATAATGGCACAATGCATTGCCGAGTTCGACCGAGGCATTAACGGGTTCCTGCTGCCTGCAGAGATCCGTCGCATATTTACAGCGTGGGGAAAAAAGACAGCCGCTGGGCCTGTCAAACTGGCCGGGAACAACACCTGCAATCGAAGGCAGGAGCTTGCTCGTTGAACGCTCGGGCAGCGCAGCCAGAAGCGCTGCGGTATAGGGGTGATGCGGTTTGGTGAATAACCCTTTTATGTCCTGGTGCTCAACCTGCTGGCCAGCATACTGGACCATGACCCGCTCGGCAGTTTCGGCAACAACACCCATATCATGGGTGATCAGTACCAGGGCCATATTGGTCTCATCCTGTAGTTTCAGCAGGAGGTCAAGAATCTGGGCCTGAATGGTTACGTCAAGTGCGGTTGTCGGCTCATCAGCAATCAACAGCCGAGGGTTGCAGGCAATTGCCATGGCAATCATTACGCGTTGCGACATCCCCCCGGAAAGCTGGTGCGGGAAGGCCCTGAGCCGTTTGCGCGGCTCCGTAATACCGACCAGGTTCAGCAGGTCAAGGGATCGCTCCTTGCGTTGCCTGCGGTCCATTTGCAAATGTGTTTTCAATGCTTCGCCCAGTTGAAAGCCCACGGTAAAGCAAGGATTGAGGCTGGTCATCGGCTCCTGGAAAATCATTGAAATTTCTTTTCCGACAATCGTACGCTGCTGGTTTTTCTTAATCATCTCCAGCAAATCTTTGCCGTCAAATATGAGCCGATCTGCGGTAACGTTTGCGGTCCAGGGCAGCAACCCCAGCACCGCAAGCATTGATACCGATTTTCCTGACCCTGATTCCCCGACGATGGAGACTACTTCTCCAGGATCAAGGGCCATTGAAACCCGGTCAACCGCGGTAAAAAGGCCACCTGCGGTCTGAAAGGCAACAGAGAGATTTTCTATTTCAAGTAATGCCATAACTCCCCCCTGGTCACGACCGCTTCAACTTCGGATCAAGGGCATCCCGCAGACCATCACCCATTAGATTTATTGCCAGAACCGTCAATAAAATGGCCAGGCCAGGCAGGGTTACAACCCACCAGGCACGTAGAATGAACTCACGGGAGTCCGCCAGCATTGTTCCCCACTCAGGGGTTGGCGGCTGGGCACCCATCCCCAGAAACCCGAGTGCCGCGGCATCAAGAATGGCAGTGGAGAAGCTCAGGGCTGCCTGGACGATCAGGGGTGCCATGCAATTGGGCAGAATGGTTACAAACATCAAGCGCACTCTGCGCACCCCGATAACCCGGGCTGCTGTGACATAGTCCTTGGTCATTTCACCCATTACCGCCGCACGCGTCAGGCGGACATAGTGCGGCTGCTGGACGATGGCAATGGCGATCATCGCATTTATCAGACTCGGTCCCAGAATGGCGACCAGAACCAGGGCCAGCAGCAGGCTGGGAAAGGCCAGAATGATATCCATCAGGCGCATGATCATGGTATCGACCCGGCCCTTGAAAAATCCTGCGAAGAGTCCCAGGATGACTCCTACGCTGAGCGCTCCGGAGACGACCACGCAACCAATAAACAACGAGTATCGTGAACCATAAATCAGGCGGGAGAGCATGTCCCTGCCGACAGCATCTGTTCCGAGCGGAAACGTGAGCGAACCGCCATCCTGCCAGAATGGCGGCTGGAGGAAGGCCTCACGGTATTGCTGATTGGGCAGATGAGGGGCAACATAATCTGCAAATATGGCAATTATGACAATTGCCACGAAGAAAACCAGTCCGATTACGGCACCCCGATTTTCAGAGAAATAGGACCAGAACTCCTTGAGCATAGCGACACGCCCAACCTCACGCGTATCGATATCACCGTTATACGTTGTCTCTGTCATGGCTACTCCGTATGCCTGATACGTGGGTTGATCAGGCCATAGAGCAGATCAACGACGAGATTGACGATCATCACAATAGCTGCAATGAGCAGCAGCCCTCCCTGAACCGAGGAGTAATCACGTCTGGAAATGGAATCGACCATCCACTTGCCGATACCGGGCCAGGAAAAGATTGTTTCAGTAAGAATTGCTCCGGCGAACAACACACCAACCTGCAAGCCGATCACGGTGATGACGGGTATCATTGCATTTCGCAGGGCATGCAGCCCTATCACCCGTGATGGCGGAAGCCCCTTCGCCCGGGCTGTCCGGACATAATCTTCACCAAGGACCTCCAGCATGGCAGAGCGGGTCTGCCGGGCAATAACTGCTAGCGGAATCGTTCCCAGGACAATCGCCGGCAGGATCAGATGGGAAAGCGCAGAAGTAAAGGCACCTTCCTGCCCCGACAACAGGCTGTCGATAAGCATAAATCCCGTCACAGTCTCAAAGTAGTACATCAAGGAAATCCTGCCGGATACCGGGGTCCAGCCGAGAATACCCGAGAAAAAGATAATAAGAAGCAGACCCCACCAGAAAATCGGCATCGAATAGCCGACAAGAGCTCCGGTCATTACCGTATGGTCAAAGGTTGATCCCCTTTTGACAGCGGCAATCATGCCGGCCGGCAAACCGAGAAAAACGGCCAGCATCATGGCCACGATTGACAGCTCCACGGTCGCCGGAAACAGAGTCATGAATTCTTCGAATACCGGTTTCTTGGTGATGATTGACCTACCAAAATCACCATGGGCAAGCTCATTGAGATATGATCCATACTGGACAAGAATCGGCCGGTCGAAGCCAAACTCTGCCATGAGCAGGGCATGGCGTTCCTCGCTCATCCCTCGCTCACCTGCCAGCAGCAATACCGGATCACCGGGCAGCAGGCGGATAAAGGTGAAGGCAATGAGGGTTACACCGAGAAATGTCGGTAATATAACACCAATTTTCTTCAGGATAAATGAAAGCATCTGCTACCTATGGAAATTGAGTAGAAATCGAGCAGAATATGAAACAGGAACCTGTGCTGAGCAAAGGAGAGGCCGGACATCAGAGCCCGGCCTCTTGACCTTTTCAGTTACGGCTACTTCAGGTCAACTCCATAAAAAACATGACCGCCGAAAGGATCGATCTTAAAATCAACAACTTCCTTTCGAATCGGCTTGAAGACGATCGAATGAGCAATAGTAGCCCATGGAGCCTGCTCTTTGAAAACGACTTGAGCCTGCTCATAAAGCTTGGTTCGCTCGGCGGGGTCGGAAACGACCTTGGCTTTCTGGATCAGGTCTTCAAACGGCTGATAGCACCACATGGCACGGTTCGCTCCACCAACTGCATCACAGCCGAGCAAAACGGCAAGGAAGTTATCCGGATCACCATTATCACCGGTCCAACCAAGCAGTACAGCGCCGTCACGATCTTTGTCTTTGGAGCGCTTGAGATACTCACCCCATTCATAGGAAACGATCTCCGCTTCAACACCAACTTTGGCAAAATCAGCCTGAATCAGCTCTGCCATACGACGGGCATTGGGATTATAAGGACGTTGTACCGGCATTGCCCAGATATTCATTTTCAATCCCTTAACACCTTCGTCCTCGAGCATTTTCTTGGCCGCCACCGGATCATAGCTGTCATCCTCAACGGCATCGTTATATGACCAGATGGTCGGCGGAATCGGGTTTTTGGCGACTATACCAGCGCCCTGAAATACGGCATCGAGAATAGCTTCTTTGTTGATTGCCTTGTTGAGAGCTTTACGAACTTTAGGGTTGTCAAACGGAGCAACCAACGAGTTGTAAGCCAGGTAACCAACATTCAAGCCTTCCTGCTGCATCAGGTTTATATCAGCATCTTTGGCCATTGCTTCAAGGTCAGCTGGATTCGGGTACGGCATGACATGACACTCACCTGCTTTCAGCTTCTGGTAGCGAACAGAGGCATCAGGGGTGATGGCATAAACAAGGTTGTCGATCATTGCTTTGCCTGCCCAGTAATCGGGGTGCGCTTTGTATCGAATTACCGCATCTTTCTGGTAATTTACAAGCTGGAACGGGCCGGTACCGACAGGCAGCTGGTCGATGACTTCCGGCGTCCCTGCTGCCATCATTTTTTCAGCGTATTCTGCTGAAAAGATAGAGGCGAAGTCCATACCAAGATTGTTGATCATCGGCGCTTCCGGCCTATTAAGCATGAACTTGACGGTGTAATCATCAACTTTCACGACATCCTTGAGCAGGTCCGGCATTGACATACCATTAAAATACTCATAGGAGCCGTTGGAAACTTTATGATACGGGTGCTCCTTGTCGAGCTGACGTTTGAAGGAAAAAACAACATCATCGGCGTTAAAATCACGAGTTGGTGTAAATTCTTTGGTTGTCTGGAACTTGACACCTTTTCTCAGATAAAAGGTATATTCCATTTCGTCGGCTGAGACCTCCCATTTTTCAGCAAGTGCAGGACCGATCTTGGTCGTGCCGCGCTCAAATTCGACCAGCCGGTTATAGACTGGACGGGATGAGGCATCAAACGATGTCCCAGCTGTCATAAATGCCGGATTAAATCCTTCGGGGCTTCCTTCAGAGCAAAATACTAGTGTCTTTGCCTGGACACTCGCTGCACCCATCAACAGCATGGACGCTCCGCAGAAAGCCGCAAGCAGCTTCTTTGTCACTGGTCTCATGTTTTC
>CAZOWJ010000008.1:0-46266 GCA_964583415.1 uncultured Desulfocapsaceae bacterium | reverse complement strand
TGGACGCTCCGCAGAAAGCCGCAAGCAGCTTCTTTGTCACTGGTCTCATGTTTTCTCTCCTGTCTTATTTTTAGTTTTTGATCAGACGCAATACCTGACCATCATTTGCATCCCTTTTTCGGGAATCTTGGAGCTCTCTTTTACACTTTCAGTATCCACTAAAGATACCTGTCTAATTTTCTTTTTAGTAACAACGCCTTATACTAATCAACTTTTAGTTTGGTTCAAGATTATTTTTATGTCATTTTTCCTATTTCACAATAGATGTATTCTCTTTTAAAACAAACTGTTCTGTTTGTTAGTCGTAATGAGTATAAAAAATGCACACAAGAGTGAGGAACGATGTCGATACCCCGAACAATCGGGAATGGAGCGCAATGCAAGGTTTTTTGACATTAATCCGCTCATCCCCATGGCAAAAGGTTGCTGGTGCGTTCTTACCGTGTGAACTTCAGGACAATACGTTTATCAGGAGCGTAACAAGCACATGCCCCAGATGCGCTAACATTAAAATATAATACAGAAATACTGGTTCGCAAGCAGGCAGATCATAATATTCTCAGCCAGGTAACGTCATTTATAAAAAGAGATACTTTTTGTACCGGATACTCCTCGGAGGGGTATCCGGTGCAAAAACAATTAAGACTCTCTTTTCTGAGGCAGAATCAGATTAAGTATAACACCAAGAATGGCACCAAGGCCGATTCCTTTCAGGTCTGTAACACCTACGTTGAGAACCATACCGCCCAAGCCGGTGACCATTATCATGGCAACGATTATCATGTTCCGGGACTCCATCAGGTCGACTCGAGCACGCACCAGGGTGGAAAGTCCAATAACAGTGATTGCACCAAAAAGAAGCAGCATTATGCCACCCATCACAGGTATGGGAATGGTATTTAGCAAGCCACCGAGTTTCCCGACAAAAGCAAGAACTATTGCAGTGATCGCAGCCCAGGTCATGATAGCAGGATTAAACGCACGGGTAAGCGCCACGGCACCGGTAACTTCTGAGTACGTTGTGTTCGGAGGACCACCAAGCATAGAGGCAAACGAGGTCGCTATTCCATCACCAAGCATGGTGTTTTGGATTCCAGGATCTTTTACATAATCTTTGCCGGTGATGGAACCTATGGCAAGGACATCACCAAAGTGTTCGATAGCGGGGGCGATTGCAATTGGTACAACAAAAAGAATGGCGTTAAAATCCCACGTGGGCAGGGAAAATCCAGGAACGGCAAACCAGGGAGCATCTTTTAGGCCTGCAAAACTTATCATTGCAGCATCCATCCATGGAGCAGGCGCAACTCCTTGAATTTTCCCTTCCACTGCAGTGGCAATAAAGGATGCATGCATAGAGGCAGTTAAACCTGTAAAATCAAGGACAAAAGCGGTAACATATCCCGCTGCAACACCGCAAAGGATCGGGATGAGTTTCAGCCACTTCTTACCAAGAAGTGAGGCTATAATAGTTGTTGCCAAAGCGACACCAGCTACAATCATAGCAGGAATCTTTGGCTCAAGCCACAGAGAACCGTCTCCAGCGCGTCCCATCGCCATATGAACGGATACTGGGGCTAAAATCAGGCCGATCAGCATGATCACTGGACCAGTTACAATTGGTGGAAGTAACTTATGCAGAAAACCCGCCCCAAAGATACGGACAAGGAAACTTAAAACGATGTAAAAAATTCCAGCAGCGACCAGGCCGCACATGATTGCAGGATAAGAAAATTGTCCCTGTTGAGCTGCAAAAAGCGGGGGCAAAAAAGCAAAGGAAGAGGCAAGAAAAACAGGTACTTTACCTTTGGTGATAATTTGAAAAATAATAGTTCCTGCTCCTGCGGTGAAAAGTGCCACATTTGGGTCAATACCCGTTAAAATGGGAACCAGGACGAGCGCCCCAAAGGCAACAAAGAGCATCTGGGCTCCGAGCAAACTATCACTAAAACGGAATCGATAATCCGAATTGGGTTTGTCTCCTGACATATCTTTTTCTTCCTCCATATCTGATGTTAGCCTTTAACTGACCTCGAGAATCTTCTCTCTCTTCTCGTTTTCTCAAGGATTACCAGTCTATTTTGTTCCGAAAATTTTATCTCCCGCGTCTCCAAGACCAGGCAGAATATAGCCCACTTCATTCAACCGCTCATCAACCGCAGCAACGTAGATATCGACATCCGGATGAGCATCGGTGATTTTCTTGAGTCCCTCCGGTGCTGCAACCAGAAAAAGCCCCTTGATTGTCTTGCATCCTGCCTTTTTCAGGGTCTCTATGGTGGCCATCAATGTGCCGCCGGTAGCGAGCATTGGATCAAGGATAAGGGCAATTCGTTTATCCATTTCACTTGTTGTTTTCACATAGTACTCAACAGGCTGCAGTGTTTCTTCGTTGCGATAATAACCGACCACACTCACCTTGGCCGTCGGGATCATGTCGAGCACTCCATCCATCATGCCCAGGCCTGCCCTTAGGATCGGAACTATGGTCATCTTTTTCCCTTTTATTTCCTCGATTTCAACCGGTCCGGCCCACCCTTCAATGGTCTTTGAACAGGTTGCAAGATCCTTGGTTGCCTCATAGGTTAATAGTCTGGCAACCTCTGAAGACAGATCTCTAAAATCTTTTGTGGCTATGTCTTTTTCACGCATGAGACCGATTTTATGCTTGACCAGCGGATGGTCAGCAACATGTACCGTCATAATATTCTCCTGATAATTTGAGATAAGAAAGGGAGTACTCAGTAGACAAAAAAATGGGGAATCGCCGGGGCATGATTATCCGGCTGGCAGGTCGCAGAACATTTACCATTTATACTGAGCCGATGTGTGAGATGAAAGTTGGTTGCACGCAAAACGTCACCCCTTTTTGTTAAAGAAAAAAAAGGGAAAAAGCAAGTTATTTAACGATGGCTTCGCATCTACCGTCGCATCTGTTCGAGTTCATGAAACAAGAGCTTTTGCTCTTCGCCTCAACACCGGCAGCAATTGAACTGCGATAATTCCAGCAAAAATCAAGGCTGCACCGGCTATCTGGGTCAGGCTCAGCCTCTCGCCCAACAATAAAAATCCGGCACATGCGGCAAAGACGGTTTCCGAACTCAGTATAATGGCGGCGTCCGCCTCGTGAGTGAAACGCTGTGCGACCACCTGCAGCGTGAAACCTATGCCGGTCGAGAGCAGTCCGGCATAGAGAATTCCAAAGACAGCACCTGAAAAATCGGCCAGTACCGGTTGCTCCACCAGTAGACCAATAACCATACCACTAATCCCGCAGGCAAAAAACTGTCCACAGGCAACGACCAGTGGAGCTTTTGTCCGCGTGGCCATTCTGCCAACCAGTATCACGTGCAGAGCCCAGAACAGGCTTGAGCTGATCACCCAGAGATCGCCCATCTGCAGCTCTATTTTCTGCGCCCCGGTCATAACATAGGTACCGACTACACAGCAAATTGAAGCGGGCCAGACAGACCAGTGAGCTCTGCGCCTGAAGAGAAGAAATGCAATGATTGGAACAAGAGGGACATAGAGAGCGGTCAGGAATCCCGCGTTGGTCACCGTTGTATGAAAAATACCGTGTTGCTGCAGGGCTGCAGCTGTGAATAGGATAACACCAGTCAAAACTATTCCCAGCCAGTCAACGTTTGTAAACTGGTGTGACCGGCCATGTACTGTTCTATACTGACGAATTGCAAGCGGCATGATAAAACAGCCTCCGACAAGCATACGAATCCCGGTGAAGGTGATCGCCTCCAGGCCCCCGGTGCCGACCTGCTGAACGACAAAGGTGGTCCCCCAGATAATCGCTGCGGCCAGTAATAGGGCGTTGGCCTGAAATCGGTTCATATAGATCCTGACAGCCTCTTTGTTGATTAGAACATTTTAGGATGAGTGTTTGTTTACAGCTAAGATAAAAGATTGTTTGCAGTCAATAACCGAGGTTCAGAGCCGCAGACAGCATCTCTAAGACATGTGTCTTAGTTTGAAACAGGCAGGAGTATACAGATTCTGCCTGTTTTTGCAATCATTGCAGAATCGCGCCTTTCAGCTTCCGGAAACGGGTCTCATACAGGGGCCAGAGATAGGGCGACGCTTAAAAAGGCTTGAAATACCCACTACGTGATGGTACTACATAGTACTGATATCTTGATAAATCAGCCACAATTTTCATCTCAGCAAAACCATAAACTCCAGTGGAGGTCTCACGATGTCAACAAACCATCGAATCAGGCGAATCAGCAATCCGTTTATTGCCCATCTCTCGATTCTGGCTGTGGCCCTGCTCCTGTCAAGCCAAGCCCTTGCAGATGAATCAAGCTGCATCGTCTGTCACACCGACATCGACCTGCTCGAAGAAAATCTTGGTGATGGCGGGAAAATGAAATCGGCACTTCAAGGCGGGAGTGGCTGAGGCGGGGCCGTGGCTCCGTTGGAGCCGCAGGAAAAAGTATTGGTATCAGAGGAATTTCTCGAATCAGAGCACGGCGAGCTGGCCTGTGTAGATTGTCACGACGGTGACGACAACTCACCTGATAAAGAAAGTGCCCATGACGGCTTTGATGCTCATCCGTCGATAAACAACCCTCAGGAAACCTGCGGCGAGTGCCATGAAGAAATCACCGAGACAGCCCCCCAGTCGCTGCATGCAACCTTGTCAACCTTTCCAGGCTTTCTCCAAAAGCGGGTAAGTGACGATACCTGGGAGGCTGTCGACAAGGGCCGTGAACGTCACTGCGCATCCTGCCATGCCAGCTGCGGTGCCTGTCACGTAAGCAGACCAAAGTATGTCGGCAGCGGTTTTGTAAATGGCCATATGTTCTCTGCAAAACCGGATCCGGTCAACCAGTGTACCGCATGTCACGACAGTCGGGTTGGCAATGAATTTTATGGTAATCGCGGCCAGGGGGATATCCACCTTCGAAAGTTCACCATGAGCTGTAATGATTGTCACGGCGCTGAGGAGATGCATGCGGCAGCGCCTGAAGGACTCATAAACCGCTATCACCTTGAAGAAGCGGCCAACTGCAGAGACTGTCATAAAGATCTGCAGTTTGGCTCAGTGCGGGAGCATCGAATCCACAACAACAAAGTACAGTGTCAGGTTTGTCACTCTCAGACCTATACCAATTGCTACAGTTGTCATACCGGTACTGACGAAGAAGATATCCCCTATTTCGTCAACAATCTCGATTTCGAGGATATGAAAATCGGTTTTAACCCAGACAGGATTCCAGGAAATAACTACAAATTTGTATTGCTCAGACACGTCCCCGTCGATCCCAAGGTCTTTGATTACTATGTCAAGGACGGCTTTCCTAAGTTCGATGTAGCACCAACCTGGAAGCGAACCTCTCCCCATAATATCCAGCGCAGGACCTGGCAGAACGTTACCTGTAATAACTGCCATGGGCAAAGAGATCTCTTTTTGTCTGAAGCTGACCTGCTCGATTATGAGAAAAAGGCTAATTTTGGTTTGACGGTGAAAGATGACCAGATCCCCAAGGAGCGTGCCAGGACAATGGCGGTCACTATTGACACTTCAGGAGTCAATTCTTCCTGGATTGTTGATACTGGCTGGCTCAAAGACCACATTAATGATGAAAATCTGGTTATCATCGATGCCCGGGCTGAAACGGATTATGAAAAAGAACATATTCCCGGGGCAATAAATCTTGATCCCAATATTCCGGAGGGAATCAGAAAAGCAGCAACCTCTGATTCCCCACTACAACTTGAAGATGCAGACATCCTCGGAGAAACGTTTGGTGAATATGGGATGGCTCCTGATGATCACATCGTTGTATACTGCGACAAGGGACAGAACGGAGGTTTCCTTCTCTCAGTACTCGACTATGCAGGTGCCCAAAACATATCCATGCTCAATGGCGGCATCGCAGCATGGAAAAAAGCAGGGTATGAACTCACCGATGAAGAGCCGGATTATGAGGAGAAAACCTTTGAAGCAAGCGTCAGAAGTGAACTGCTCGCTGACAACGAATTTGTCAAATCAAACCTCGTCAACCCCAATGTGGTAATCGTTGATGTCAGAATACTCCAGCAGTCAATGGGGCTATTGAAACATGGTCTGGCAGAACGGCCTGGACGCATACCGGGATCCGTTCTATTTCCGCTTTTCGGACTATATGAAGATCATGCCGGCATAAAAAGCCCGGAGGAACTCCTCTGGGTACTAAAGGAACGCAATATCCCGAAACACAAAACGATCGTCCTTACCTCTAACACCGGGATGTATGCGGGAGCGTCCCAGTTTATTTTCCGCTATCTGGGCTACCCCGATGTCAGGGTGCACGATGAATCATGGATTAACTGGACAAACTGAGACTTCCTACCATTACAACGCGCAACGGGGTTGCTCCGCTGGTTATGGAGCAGCCCCGTTGTGCGTTTGTACTGACAGTCTTTTTAACCTGAGTTAGATACCTTTCAGAACTTGCAGAATTTCAGGATTCTTCTCATCCTCAGCGAGGATAATATGACACGCTTCACAATCCATGGAAATTGCCTCTCCGCTGCTTGTTTCATGCTCGTCGTCATGACAGCGAAAACATCCTGAATCATCCTGGTGGCCGCGCAGGCTCCGATAGGTATTCCAGCCGATTTTCATGGTTGGCCAGACGTTTTCAAGATAGGCGGCCTGAACTCCTGATATGGCTTTATCGAGCATCGGCATGTTGTTATTGACCAACTCGGGATATTTAAGCCGATACCAGCCGCGCAGTTCCGTGGCAATCTTATCTTTTGCTTCCTGGTGACTGGTATAGTCCCGGGTAATCACTTCGAATCCTATCTTTCTGATGAATGGAAGTTCACGAGGAATTGCTCCCAGCATCAATTTTTCGTCAATAGCTTCATCGGGTGATTTGTATATATGGGTCGGACGGTTATGACAATCGATGCAGTCCATTTCCCGCTCGTATACTTCACCGCCGTCTGTCACTTCGCCATCGCCTTTGTCAAAAACCACCTTGGTGCCGTCAAGTTTGGTAAGCGTAACCGTTTCTATTTCCTCACGCTCCCAGTCACTGTGCGTATACGTAATTTTATTATTTTCAGAGACATGCCAGTGAATGCCATGTGCTTCAGCGCCCTGATAGCCTCCTGAACCGACTTTTAACAGAAGAACTGTCTGAACATGGGTGTTCTGTTCATCTGAGAGGAATTTATCTTTAATGTAGAGCTTATCTCCATGAAACAGTTCCGGGCGATGACACTCCTCACAGGTGTCGCGCGCAGGACGGAGCCCATGTACCGGGGTTTCTATCGGTGTGGCATAGGTTTTTGCGACCACCGCAATAAGCTGTCGGGTTCCTGACAATTTTGCTTTGACAAACCATCCTGCACCTGAGCCAATGTGACATTCAACACATTTCACCCGCGAGTGTGGTGAATTGGAGTAGGTTGAATATTCAGGCTCCATTACGGTGTGACATAATTGTCCGCAAAAGGCGTTTGATTCGGTGTAATGATAGCCGGTATATGCCAGCATAATGATCACAAACACATTTATAAAGGTGAGGCTGGTGGCCAGAAAAATTAGCTTCCGTACTTTTACAAAGCTCTCTGGCGCAGAGATTTTCTCACTGAGGTACTCATGGGTAAAAAGACCGACATCCTCTTTACCCTTGAAGAAAAAGAGTCCGAGAAATATCAGCACCAGACCAAAAATAAATGCAGGTGCCACGAACATGTAGAGCACAAAACCAAAGTACTGGTTGTGGATAAGACCAAACAATTCCAGCAAGACACCAACCAGCAGGATAGGAAATGAAGCCGTGGTCATGGTTGCCCCGATAAGGGATAATTTACTTCGGGCAATTCCATTTATAAAAGAATTAACAATCTGTGTAAATTTAACCAAAACCGCTCCCTCCCCACTGTCAATTGAGGTTGTTCTTATCCTTGTATCATCAAGTCGTTATCATCCCAAGGGTAATACATTGTCTCTTAAAATTAAACGCTTTTCTTTTCGTGGAACAGGAAATGGCCCCGGCTACAAAGAGCCCTTTGGTTGTTAGGCGGTATTACTGCCGGTGACCAGCATTCCCCTATTTTTCAGAGGATCAAGCGGGTGATGATGACCGTCTGCGGATGCTTAACGTGATGACCGGACGGGAACGATCTGGAGTATCCCAAGAACAAGCAGATATACGATCCCCGACAGGACAATGATCACCGGACCGCTTGGTAAATCGAGGTTGTAACTGACACCGAGCCCAACGATTATAAATGCCATACAGATCAGGATAGCGAGAATCATCATCTGCTTGATACCCACGGCAACATTTCCTGCGATTGCAGCGGGAAGGGTCAACAGCGCGATAACCATCACAACGCCAACAACCCTGATCAGCAAAACCACTGTTAATGCCGTCAGACAGAGCAGGACAAAATAGTACCACCCGGTTGGAACACCCCTTAGAAAGGCGTACTCTTCGTCAAAACAGAGGGCAAGCAGTTTATTATAAAACAAGACAACCACGGTAACTACCAGAAGATCCAGCAGGAGCACCAGATAGACATCTGACTTGGAGAGCAGGAGAATATTACCGAAGAGGTAACTCATTGGATCGGTATAACCAGGAGTTCTGGCCATAAAAAGAAGACCAACAGCCATGCCGACTGCCCAGAGCGCGCCGATTACCGTATCCTCTCGCTGCGAGCCATAATTTTTTATCAATGTCAGGACCACCGCAGCTCCCAGGGCAACGACAATTGCCCCCTGTACAGGACTGGCCCACCCTACTCCAACGACCTGTTCAAGATAGAGACCGGCGCCAATCCCGCCCAATACACAGTGGGCAATTGCACCGGCAATTGAAGAAATTCTCCTGACAACGACGAGCGTGCCGATAATACCAAATGAAATGGAAGCAAGAATGCCTGCTATAAGCGCATAGCGCAGAAACGGAAGGTGAGGGTCTGCCAGTGCAGCCAAAAACTCAGTCATGGGAATGACCCTCCGCAGAACAGTGATGATCATGTCTGATCAGGTGGAGGTCCGAGCCATACATTTCTGAGATGAGCGCTCCGGTCAGAGCGCTCGTCGGATGAATAACAACACGCCGGTTTACACAGACGACCCGTTTAAAAAAATGAGATGCAAATCCGACATCATGTGTGACAAGCAGGATCGTGAACCGCTTGTTCAACTCGGATAATATTTCAAAAAGATGTTCCTCTGTATGGGGGTCAATATTGGCCGTCGGTTCATCCAGGATTAGAATATCACCTCCTGAAGCCAGAGCCCGGGCAATGAGGACCCGTTGCTGCTGACCTCCAGAAAGTGCTGAAAATGGTCGCGAGCTGTGATCGGCCAGCCCCATTTCCTCCAGGGCCTCAATGGCTATCCGATTATCCTCGCGGGTGTAGTGGCCGAAAAGCGAGCTGCCAAGCCTTCCCATGCGAACCACATCACGAACTGAGATAGGAAAAAGAGGGTCATAATTTACATATTGCGGCACATAACCAACCTTGAGTCGACTCATCTGAGCTGTTTTGCCAAACACCTTAACCTCTCCCTGCTCAGCAGAGAGCAGACCGATAATGAGTTTCACCAGGGTGCTCTTACCACCGCCGTTCGGACCGACAATACAAACTGAATCTTTATGATAGATATCGAGAAAGACATCCTCAAGAATTGCTCTGCCATCGTATGAGAAACAGAGGTCTCTGATTGATATTACCGGTTTTGTCTGATCCATATTTTCCCAATGACCAAGGCGGTTTTTTCTATCGTCAGCTAAAAAACAGTAAGTAATGCTTTACCTTACCACTATCAGGCTACCATAGCCGTAATAGTTCTGAAGATCTACCGATTTTAGCTCATTGAGCACTTTGGGTGGATAGATGATTCTTCGATAATTGTCGATACTGCTCTAGTTCTCCGACCAACCAGCTTTCACTGGTAATCATCTCCGTGCCGCACTGGACCATATAGGGTTTTTTGGATAAAGAACTTTGACTCGCAGCATATTTGATAAACTGCTCGGCTGAGATCTGTTTTTTTCTCTTACTTATATAGTTAAATTTTTTCTGGATATGCTCTCTTGCCCGCACTCCGCTATATGAATCGTTGTTGCGGATAAATGTGCAGCCGGAATGTTCAATGAACTGAAACAAATGTTCAATTTCCTTTTCCGAATCTATGCGGGTAGATTCACCGATTGCCATAACGGGTAGGACTATCAGCAGCAGCAGGATTCCAGAAAAGAGGCAATGATTAAAATAAACCACGTTATTGATCTGCTAACTTAAAATGAACTTCCAGCGGGTTATGATCAGAACTTTCGACCAGATAGCTGTTAGAGGCAGTTACTTCCAATCCCCTGTAGTAGATCCCATCAACGGTTCTGCTCATGAACAGGCTGCGATTGTCCGGGTTAAAGGTGACAGGCTGCAGGTTCAATTCACTCATTGCTCCCTTGACAACAGATTCACGGTCACTGTTCCAGGTATTGAAATCACCAGCCACAATTACCGGACCGTCATGCTTTTTTATAATTTCAGTGACCTCTGCTAGTTGTTTACGAACAGCCTCACTGGTGATGGTAAAATTAACCATATGAACATTAATAACGAGAAGTCTGCGATCAACCCCTGACAGGGGATATGTGCTGACCAGTATCATTTTAGGAATTACAAAGATCGGCTCTGGTTCCTGAAAGGCGCAATATGAAAGGGATGATGCCTTGCTTGCCGCCATTATCCCAATTTTTGTACCTTGTTTTTCAAAGGCAACGGCCAGCAGCCATTTATTGAAATCCAACCCCAGCCAGCTCTCCAACTCTCCGCTCAGGGCAGCCTCCTGCAGGAGCAGGATATCGATATTCCGGCTGAGATCTTGTAGATCGGTATGGAAACCATCTTCGGCCCCCTTATGGATATTCCAACTGAGAATCGAAAAATTATCGGAGGTAAGCGATTGGTAAGGAAAACCTTTTTCCTTTACAATCTCAAGCTGATCGCAACTTTCAGCCACATGCTGAACAACCCGGCTGCCACTTGATTTAGCAACATTGGCCTGGTCCTGTATCATCACGCATCCGGTAAAATAAAGGAATCCGGATATGGTCAGTAACGTCAAAAAGCACGTCAGTGCTGATATTTGGGGTACGGTCGTCTTTTTCATCAGGGCATTATATTATTGCATCACCACACCACTTGCAAGCTCAGTTATGAAATCAATTCGGTAAAATTGTGTTTTGGAAAAATTTTCCAGGCACTATTCGAATGAGTCTTTGTGATGTTGGACATCCACGGAGACAGTAATCATTAAAAAATATAATTCTCACCCGCTTACCCTAAATCTATATTTCGTCATCTGTTTGTACAGATGCCCCGGTTCAAGAATAACTGACGGAAATGTACTTTGGTTTGGTGAGGGTGACCACCACCCCATTGTCGTTAACGATGGCATACAGATCAATTTCTCTGTCATGCACCATGCCGAAGCTTTTTTGGGAAAAATGCACAAGGTCTCCCCTTCTGGTTTATTAATGATCATCAGTTGCCGTCAAAAGGCAGAAGCGACTCACCGGTGACAGTCATGAGGAGAGGAGGTCATGGATTTCTTCTTTGGTGAGAATTGATTGTGGTGCCGCTCTCCTGTCTAAAAACTTTCGCCGGTCACCTTTTCTCCGATCCACGCCTAGACGGGCATTGATCTTTGAGCGCAGCCAGCTTCTCATTGAGCGATGAAGTTTCTGTCCATTTTCGCGGCTGTCAATACGTCTTTCAGTGGTCGCCCTGCGATCCTGACAAACCCGTCTCTCCTGATTTTTTCGTCTTTCAGGTATGCCATCTCCAGCTGGATTGTTCTGTTGTTTTTCCATGATTATAGATGCTGCCTATTAAATTGGGGTGAATCCTCTGAATTGTATAGTTAGGCATTTTCAAAAAATCAAGCTCCTTTTCCGCAGATAAAAATATTTTCCTGTTCTCTTTACTTGAGAGAGTAGTCGATTTACTTAGTAACTGGAAAGGTAATGCTTATCGTTACTGCTGTTTTATCAATTCTGAATTCGGGTAATTGTCCGGACAATGAAGACTGACCAGTAACTATACTCACTTAATAGATGGAACTATGTGCTTATGACTGAACATAAAAATGTACTTGGCTCTCCCCTGGAAACCTGCAGTCTTGATCCACTCACCGGCTTCACCCGTGAAGGTAACTGCAAAGTAACTGATGAGGATATCGGCGTTCATGCTGTTTGCGTTGTTGTTTCGGAGGAATTTCTCGAATTCTCAAAACGTGTTGGTAATGACCTGAGTACTCCAATGCCGATTTTTGGATTTACCGGTCTCAAGCCTGGAGACAAATGGTGCCTGTGTGCTCCGCGCTGGAAGCAAGCACTTGACAATGACATGGCCCCACCTGTTGACCTCAAGGCCACACATGAATCGGCCTTACAATATGCAACATTTGCCGACCTTTTACTGCACTCCGTTGGCAGCGATACATAGGCAGAATAGAAGTATGATCAGAATTAGTCTCGAGGAGCAAACGAGATAGGGATACCAGGTAACTTCCAATTCCCGCTGGATTATTACACCCCTTGGTGAAGAGGGAATTCATCTCAGGCAAGGTTTAACAGCTCCAGAGAATAATCTGATAAATCTGCAAATAGCAGCCTGTTTCTCAAAGCAGGCGAATTGCCTGTTAAGTATGAAACAACCTCTGCGCATTGTATAGCCGCCATAGTGATGGCTGAGTAGGGTAAAGTCCCGAGTAACTTTTCGACCCCCTTGGACTGAACATTTTCAGGCTGACCATAAATCAGACTCAAGCCGGGATCTTCCGGGTAAACGACTGTTGCCTGCCCCGATAGACCTCCTATTGCGGCCGAAACCAGCGGAATTTTTTTTTCCCGGCACGCTGTCTCAAGCACAAATCGATCGGGAATATTATCGAGACAATCAACAGCTAAGGCCGCACGCCCTATCAGATCGCGACAATTTTCGGCATCCAGAAACAATGGATATGAACGTACATTAACTCCTGGATTAACCGACAACACTCGATTTTCGGCTACGCTGGCTTTCTTTCGACCCAGATCCTCCACTCGTGAGAGCAATTGACGGTTCAGGTTGCTGTCTTCGAACACGTCGCCATCAACAACAATCAGTTCACCGACTCCAACCCGGGCCAGGATCTCAGTTACGCCCCCTCCCAAACCGCCAAGCCCGACAACAATCACTGACGATTTGAGCAGCATGAGCTGTTCCCGAGTCCCCAGACTTTTCTGGTTTCGAGCATATCTCTCTGGCACGATGTCCAGTTGGAGTGCCATAATCTGAATCTCATTATGGCTATATTCGCTCTCCTCGACTATTCTTTTTTCACTCCTGAATGATAATGAGAGATAGTCTGAGCCATCAGGCCGTTTTCTGCAGGTTGCCTGCGTTTTCAACATCCCGGATACGCCTTTCCTTGTCATACACCCCCCCAATAATACGATTTTATTGGTAAAATGCGGAAATAATTCACAGCATGGCCCATGCTGCAACTGCAGGCCAATGAAGGTTTACTTTTTTTTCCAGCTTTTTTCCTTGCCCTGCAGAAGCCTGACAATATTCTCGTGATGCTTCATCCAGATCAGCGCCCCGATAATCACCGCCGTCAGAATGATGTTCATCGGTTGCCCCAGGAGCCAGAGCCAGAGAGGAAACAACCCGGAGGCGAGCAGAGATCCGGCAGAAACAAAGCCGGTTGAAGCAACTGCAATGATAAAAACAACAAGGCTGATACCAATTGCCGGTGGTGAGAGATAAAGAAAAACTCCGAGGGCAGTCGCGACCCCCTTGCCTCCGCGAAAACCGAGATATACGGGAAACATATGACCGACCACCGCCATAACTCCACAGCCCATTATATAAATGCTCTTGTCTCCGGTGTCCTGGATCAGTATTGATGAAAGATAGATGGGGAGAAAGCCTTTCAAACAGTCAAGTATCAGGGTTATCAAGCCAAGTTTCTTGCCCAGCAGTCGGCTGACATTTGTTGCACCGATATTGCCGCTTCCTGCCGACCTGACATCAACCCCTGCCAGCCTGCCGATCAGCAGGCCGAATGGTATTGCACCTATGAGATAACTTGCAATTGGAAAAAGGATGTTCATAATGTACCTGTAACTGTAAGACAATGGGATTTCCACGGATAGCCACGGCCAGTCTACCGCTTTATTATCGACTGCGCAACCGCCTCTGCCAGGCCCTGTAGCAAACATTCATGGCCAAGAGAAAACTCTTGTGTTACATTTTGTCGCCCACTGATATGTACAAACAGATTAAAAATATAATGAGTAGAATGAATGGCCATACGTAAAATCATTGAATATCCTGAACCGATCCTTCGACTCAAGGCAAAGGATGTTGAGATTTTTGATGAAGAATTGGAGGTCCTGATAGAAGACATGGCGGAAACCATGTCCGATGCCCCTGGAGTTGGCCTCGCTGCACCCCAGGTTGACCAGTCTGTAAGGCTGATTGTTGTTGACACAACCGTTATGGGAGAGGAGCAGCAGTATCTGGCAATGGTTAACCCCACCATTATTGATCGTCTGGAATCGCAGGTTGATGAGGAAGGTTGCCTGAGTGTTCCAGAACTCACCGCCAAAGTTCAAAGATACAGGAAGATAACCGTTCAGTATCAGAGTGAAGACGGTACAAAACAGGAGCTTACCACTGAGGATCGTTTCGCTGTTGTTCTGCAGCATGAAATAGATCACCTGAACGGTATCCTTTTTATCGATCACCTCAGCCCCCTGAAACGAAATTTGTACAAGAAAAAGCGAAAAAAAATGTTAGCCGAACAGGAAAGCTGATGAGCCGTGCTCCGTTGAGAATTATATTCATGGGAACTCCCGATTTTGCCGTTCCCGCACTCCAGTTACTTACTGATGGGCCTGACCGTATTGTTGCTGTTGTGTCCCAGCCCGATCGTCCAAAAGGAAGAGGGCGAAAACTTGTGGCGCCGCCGGTAAAGATTCTTGCCACGCAGCACAACATACCGGTGCTGCAGCCGACTAAAATCAAAACCGATGTTTTTTTCGAAACATTAAAGAGCTACCGGCCTGACCTTGTCGTTGTTGCAGCCTACGGTCGAATTCTGCCGTCCCAACTCATCACCCTGGCACCTCATGGCTGTATCAATGTCCATGGATCCCTGCTGCCCAGACATCGCGGAGCAGCTCCCATTCAATGGGCAATCATCGACGGGGACAACGAGGTCGGGGTTACCATCATGCAGATGGATGTCGGCATGGATACTGGTGATATCTTATTAAAACGATCAATCATTCCGGCACCCGATGAAACAGCAGGCTCGCTCTTTCCTAAAATAGCCGCACTGGGCAGCGAAGCGCTTATAGATACCCTTGAGATGTTAGGAAACGGCTGCCTCACCGCTTCTAAGCAGGACGATTCTCTGGCAACAGCGGCCCCGATGCTGATAAAAACTGACGGGCTGATAGACTGGTCCAAACCGGCAGAAGATATTGCCAGGCTGGTTCGAGGCTTTGACCCCTGGCCCACCGCATTCTGCACAGTAAACGGCAGGAAACTGCAACTTTACAAACCGGAAGTTGTCTTCCTCGGCAACAATCACCCTCCGGGAACACTTCTTCGGGCCGACCGTGAGGGGCTGCTGGTATCAACCTCAAAGGCCTGCCTGTTAATTAAAGAAGTTAAACCTGAGGGGAAAAAACGCATGACAGTTGAATCATTTCTCAATGGCCACCACCTGGAAGCGGGAATAAACCTCAATTCCCAAGCTCAATAATGTCACCATCAGCCAACACCGTATACCTGGACTGTTTCTCAGGAATCAGCGGGGACATGCTCCTGGGAGCACTGATTAATGCAGGTCTTTCCAAGCAACTTCTGGAAGATGAACTGGCAAAACTCAACCTTGAGCCTTATGATTTCAAGGTTGTTGAGAAAAAAGTCCAATCGATTTCAGCAACTTCGGTAACCATAGAATCAAAATCTCAGCAGACATTCAGATACCTTGGTGACATTCAGGAAATTTTAAAGAAGAGCACCCTGGAAAAAACTATTATCGAAAAATCTCTGGCCGTTTTTCAATGTCTGGCCGAGGCTGAGGCCAGGGTCCATGGAAAACCGGTCAATGAAATCCATTTCCATGAAGTTGGTGCCCTTGACACGATCATCGATATAGTCGGAACCGTTGCCGGTCTTCATCTCCTCGGTATTACAAAGGTTTATTGTTCTCCATTGCCCCTTGGCCGCGGATTTGTAAAATGTGCACACGGAAATCTGCCGCTGCCGGCTCCTGCGGTATGCAATCTGCTCAAAGACGTTCCTGTCTATGGCATTGACGCAAACCGGGAGCTGGTGACGCCCACTGGTGCGGCTCTGGTCTCAGCTCTTGCTGATCACTATGGGGACATTCCGCCGATGACTCCTGCGGCTAACGGCTATGGTGCCGGAGACTGGTCCGGAACGGACGACAGACCAAACCTGTTGCGTCTTATCATGGGATACAGCGAGTCTGTTGACGAGGCACAGCAGGTTGAGATCATTGAAACAAATCTCGATGACTGGAGCCCTGAAGGCTTTCCTTTTCTCTGTGATCGGCTCTTCGCCGGTAAGGCGCTGGATGTCAGTTTAACACCTATTTTGATGAAAAAGGGCAGACCCGGATTCTGCCTGAGCGTCATTGCACGTTTCCAGGACAGCCACACCCTCAAGGAAATCATCCTGACCGAAACATCCGCCATTGGACTGCGCTATCGAAGGGAACAGAGAATGACACTGCCAAGAGAATCAGTGGAAGTGAATACCCGCTGGGGTAATATCACCGCCAAAAAAGTAAGCACGAGCACTGGCTCAAAGATATATCCGGAATACGAATCCTGCCGACTTGTTGCCGAAGAACACGCTCTACCGCTCGATACTGTGTACAGGGAAGTACTGAGCCTGACCCGAAAGGAAGCTTGATGGATCGACTCATTGTCGCTATCGCCACGGGGATGTACAGTGGTTTAATCCCTAAGGCTCCTGGAACCTGGGGTTCCCTTTTTGCGCTGTTACCCTGGTATTTCTGCCGAAACCTGAGTTTGTACCATTACCTGATACTGCTCATTTCTCTTTTTATTCTCGGTTTTTTTTCTGCGGGATCTGCTGAAAAGATCCTCGACCAGCCCGATCCGGGCTGCATCGTTATCGATGAAATTCTCGGCATGTTCATCACCCTGACCCTGGCGCCGAATCATCCGGCGGCCTGGATAACAGGCTTTCTGCTGTTCCGATTCTTCGATATCGTCAAACCGTTTCCTGTTTCCTGGCTTGACACGCACCTTCATGGCGGTATCGGAATTATGATGGACGATGTTGTGGCCGGTCTCTATGCCTTGATCTGTCTGCAGGTTATCTGGCTGGTCGTGGAGAAATTTATATAGCAGAGGATTCATTCAAGCAGAACCGGTAAAATCAAAGCTCATCCTGGACTGAAAGCTGCTGGTCTGTGACATTGCCTCCCTCAGAATTGCCTGTTCCATCTCGGTCAGCTCTTTTGGGTTCACATGGTTGTCTGGCTCTATTCCCTCCTCAAGGGCACCTAATTGATGTTTGAAACGCTGCTCCAGCAAACATCGGTATACCAGGTTCAACTCACGGTACTCCGAGGGTGATAGGTGACCGTCCGCCTCAAGTTTCAAAAGTCTGGAGAAGGTGGATGTTTCACTGATCCCGTGCTTGAGTGAATAGATACGGACAAGATCGACTATTGGTGTCATTGCTTTCTTGATGCTGAACTTTTCACGATGCTCACCTGCTGATTCCACGACAATATTCTTAAACATTCCGAGGGGCGGTTTAAACTGCAGGCAATTGTGTACCAGGTGAAACAGAAACATCGGTTTTTGCTTTACCTGCTCATGAAGATGATGGCGAAGTTTGTTTACCAGCTCAAAGTCACCATAGACGCCTCTGAAATCGAAAAATATCTTGGTTTCAAGCAAATCTTCCGGCTCAGATGTGGCGACCCACTGTTTAAAATAGTCCTGCCAAACGCTCAGCGGCTGGCACCATTTCGGGTTCATCGCCATGATTTCCCCATCGCAGAATGAGTACCCTGCTCTATCCAGCCAGGTACAGACCTTTTCTCCCAGTTTGAGGAAATAGTGTGCTACCTCCTCCATCTGTCCAGGTGGTACATCATCATAAATCAAGGCATTATCCTGATCGGTCACCAGGGTCTGCTCTTCTCTGCCCACACTGCCGAGCGCCATAAAGACAAACGCTGATGGAGGAGGACCGAGCTCACCGATGGCAAATGATATACATTTCTTGGTTACGGCCTCAGCTGCCGCAGATATGATTCGTGTCATGTTGTGAGAATCAGGATTGCTGGTGTATGTTGCCCGTGTGATCATCGGCAGACGTTCTCGAACCTTAAAAAGTTGCTCGGGCGTCTCAGAGCTGTTTATATCTCTGAGAAGCATGGCCAGCGGGTATTTCTGGTTTCTCAGAAACTGCATGGCACCCACAACCCGTGTGGCTTTACCGTTATTATCCTTGATAACAATATGACCGACGTTATTCTCAAGCATCGCCAGGAGGCCTTCAAACATCAAGGCATCTTCATGAACACAAACCAGCGGTGCACTCATGATTTGAGAAACAGGCAGATCAGCCTGAAGATTGCTGGCGACGATTCTTTTCCTGATGTCCTGATCTGTGACAATACCGACATAATCTGATTCTTCCTCTCCTCTTACCAGAAGGGCACCGCTGTTCACATCTTTCATCAGTTTTGCTGCGGCCGTGACTGACGTTGAGAGATAACAGGATATCAGAGGTTCGGAAACAGACTGCCTGATCGGTTCATTCAGAAAAAGCAGCGCCCGTTGCAGATCACCAATCAATTTTTTCTGTTCTTTTTCATGTTCAAATGTGTCTGAGATATCCTCGATAAGGCCATCACAATAAATCGGTTTCCCGGCATCATCTCTTACCAGCACTGCCGAGATCGACACGGTAGCCATTTTTCCGTCCTTGTGATGCAGCCTCAGGGACTGATGGGTAATACTCCCGTCTCTTAAAAACTTTCTCAGAAATGAATTTCTCTCCGAAGAATCAAGAAACATATCCCAACTGGGTCTTGCGAACAGTTCCTCGCGTGATTTCAGCCCGAAAATAGCGACACAGGCCGGGTTGGCCTCGATAAAGCGACTCTGTTTCCCCACAGTGGTCCGAAAAACACCAACATTGATGTTTTCTATCAGGTGCTGATATTGCTCCCGACTCCTGTCGAGCGCTCCTTCCATCTGTTTCTGCTGCTCGTTATCACTTACGGTAATTATGTGGCCGGAGCGATTTCCCAATGCTATTGGGGAAACCGATATCGAACCATCAAGGAACCCATCATCCTTTCTGGTAATTCGCACCTCCAACTGCCCAGATTCAACTGAACCCGCTAATCTCCGGACCAACTCATCTGGAGAACAGTCACCTGTTGGATGGGAGAGCAGATCAGCAATCTTGAGACCTTGCAGCTCCAGGTCAGTATATCCGCTAAGATCCTGAAACAATGTATTAGCGTAAACGATATCGCTATCCAGGATCATTACCAGCCCTTCTGTCGAAGCCTCAACCAGTTGGCGGTATTTTTCATGGGACTCCTGTAAACGCTCTTTCTGCTGCCTGCGCTCAGTCTCAATCTTCAAACTCTCACGGGTAACATAGGCAAGTAAAAGAGCAATAATCACCGTTACAAAGAGTGAGCCTCCAAGAAGCTGACCAGTCAAAACCTGAATTTCTTCTTCAACATCCTCCAGGTAAATACCTGTTCCTATAACCCAGCCCCAGGGTTCAAAGTATTTTACATAGGAGAGTTTAGGCACCATTATTTCAGGGTTATTTTTATCTTCCCAGATATAGCTGAGATAGCCATCCCCTGATGTTCCGACAAGTTGTGCTGATTCAACAAAATGGTGTTTTCCCGCAGGATCGGTATAATCACTGAGATCCTTACCATTGAGATCATCACGAAAGGGATGCATCAGCATTCGGGGACTAAGGTCTGTAACCCAGAAATAATCTTTTCCCTCATCACCATAACGTAACGAGTTGATCGCATTGAGGGCCTGGTTTTTGGCGTCTTCCGGAGACAGGAGTGTTTGCTTTTCCTGGTGGTGAAATTTATTGATGATTGACCAGGCAGAGTTGGTCAGCTCTTTGATCATCAATCTTTTTCCTGCCATCATGTTTGCTTCAAAGGCAGGAAGAATAAAGGCGAATATGGCAAGCAGGCAAAGGGTAATGGTAAAAATGGAAGGAAGAGCGATACGAAGAATAAAGGGTCGCCAGGTTGTCGTAAGAGACCTCATCTTCATGAATTTCTCCGGATTTGTCCTGCTCAAGACGAACATATTCTTGAGATCAGAAAAAAAATGTATCGCGCCAACACAGATAGATATACTATATTATAGTATATTTAGAACAGAAGAAAGTCCATTTTTATCAGCTCTCATCGTCGTTCATAATCGTCTCTATCAGGTATGGCGGGAATGTTTATCAAGTGCAATAAAAGAAATGAGGAGTTCTGCAGCCCGGCAGCAGATCATTCAAGGGAATTCTTTTGAGCGGGGTGTCAGCCGATGAAGGCACCGTTGGCAAATACGGTCTGACCGCTGACCCATGAGGCGTCATCACTGCAGATCATGGCAACGGTACGGGCGATATCCTCAGGTTGTCCAATTCGATTGAAGGCTGACATTTTGGCGAGGCTCGCCACCTGTTCTTCGTTTTTCCCCTTCCTGAAAAGCTCGGTGTCTGTCGGTCCCGGAGAAACGGTATTTACGGTAATATTCTTGGGTCCAAGCTCTTTTGCCAGGACTCGGGTAAGCTGTTCAACCGCCCCCTTACTAGCGGCGTACGTACCATAAAGGGGCAGCATTACACGGGTGACAGAAGTACCCATATTTATAATGCGACCACCCCGGTTCATTTTCTGTGCGGCCTGTTGACAGCAAAAAAACAGCCCTTTAACATTGATATCAAAGACACGATCGAACTCTTCTTCTGTCACCTGATCTATTGAAGTATTGATCATGATCCCTGCATTATTAACAAGGATATCAATACCACCAAAGTGATTGATCACCTGGTCGAACAGGTTCTCGACCTCACGGACACGGCCAATATCAGCTTTAAAGGCGTGGGCCGTTCCACCGTTCTTTTTCACTATGTCCAGCAGATCCAGGACCTCATCTTCACTGCAAAGATAGTTCACCGCAACAGCTGCACCGCGACGGGCAAGTTCAGTGGCAACTGCCCGTCCGATACCTCGTGAAGCGCCAGTGATAAGTGCAGTCTTGCCTTTCACCTTAAGAACCTCTCTATAGTAGCCTGATGCCAGAAAATAGTCTTACTGGTTAAAGCCATATGCTCCCCGATCAGGAAAACTGGGAAACATAAGCGAGCCGGTTGTACACCTGGTCAATCTGATCGTTGTTCAGCAACAGCTCGTCAAGGGTATTCCATGTCCCCTTCAGTAATGCCGTTTTTGCAGACGAATTCATGGTGAGTTGTACCTGTCTGCCTGAGATGGAAAGTGCCTCACCATCAACATCAAGGCTCAGCTCAATATCAGGCTGCTTTTCCACCATCCCCTGAATATCTGCAACGACCGATTCATCTGCGGTAAAAACCGGGATTCCGAGACTGGTGCAGTTCCCGGCAAAAATCTCCCCAAATGATTCACCAACGATTGCTTTTATACCAAATCGCATCAAAGCCTGTGGAGCATGTTCCCGACTGGAGCCACAGCCGAAGTTGCGATTAACAATCAGGATTGCGGCACCATCATATTTCGGGTCATTGAAGGCGTGATCCTTTTTAGAACCATCATCGTTATAGCGCTCATCCTTAAAAACCTCCTCTCCGAGACCTTCAAAAGTCACACAGCGAAGATACCTGGCCGGTATGATGCGATCCGTATCTATATCATTACCTTTAACAGGAACACCACGTCCCTCTACCTTTCTTACTATTGCAGGATTATCTGTCATGGTTTTTCCCCTTAAAAATTTCTAACATCTGTTACCGCGCCTTGCACTGCAGCCGCTGCTACCATGGCCGGACTCATCAGCAGTGTTCTGCCATGGGCAGACCCCTGACGGCCAATGAAGTTTCGGTTCGAGGAGCTTGCAGACAACTGCCGTCCAATCAGCTTATCCGGGTTCATGGCCAAACACATCGAACAACCGGCTTCACGCCACTCAAATCCTGCTTCTTTAAAAATCGCATCAAGCCCTTCAGCCTCGGCCTGCAGCTTTACTTTTCTCGAGCCCGGCACAGCAAGAGCCTTTACATGTGGTGCAACTTTCTTCCCTTTCACAACTTCAGCCGCTGCCCTGAAATCGGAAATACGTCCATTGGTGCAGGAACCGATAAAAGCGACATCGATTTTCTCTCCCTCAAGCGGTTGGCCTTCTTTAAAGCCCATATGCTCATATGCTTTTCGGGTTATCTCCTGGTCATTATCACCAAAATCTTCAACACACGGTAAATTTTTACCCATCTCAACAGACTGGCCGGGCGTAATTCCCCAGGTCACCATCGGACCCATCCCGGTGATATCCAGTTCATAAATATCGTCAAATTCGGCGTCAGGATCAGATGCAATAGATCGCCAGTATGCTACCGCCTTCTCAAAGGCCGTTCCTTTTGGGGCAAACGGTTTTCCTTCAAGATAATCAAAGGTGACCTGGTCCGGATTGACATATCCGGCGCGTGCTCCCCCCTCAATACTCATATTGCAGATGGTCATCCGCTCTTCCATTGACAGGGACTCGATAACCGGCCCGGAAAATTCGTATGCATAGCCAATACCACCCATCACTCCAAGCTCAGAGATAATACGTAATATAATATCTTTGGCAGCTACTCTATTACCGCGCGTTCCAGTCACATTGATTTTTCTTACTTTCAAACGTTCAAATGCCAGTGTCTGTGTAGCAAGCACATCACGTACCTGAGAGGTACCAATACCAAAGGCGAGTGCCCCAAAGGCACCATGTGTAGATGTATGTGAATCACCACAGGCAATAGTCATCCCTGGCTGGGTAGCCCCATTTTCCGGGCCGATAATATGGACAATTCCCTGGGAATCGGAATCCAGCCCAAAAAACTGAATTCCAAAATCTTTGGTGTTATCCTCAATTGCCACGAGCATTTTTTCAGCCAGGTCATCTTTGTATGGCCGAAAGAGTTGCTTTTGAGTTGGAACAATATGGTCAACAGTTGCAAGGGTTCGGTCAGGATACTTCACAGAAAGATTGCGCTCTCGAAGGGCGGCAAACGCCTGGGGTGAGGTCACTTCATGCACCAGATGCAAACCGATAAAGAGCTGGTCTCTCGATTCAGAAAGAGCGGTAACCTTGTGCAGGTCCCAGACTTTATTAAACAAATTTTTTCCCATATCAATCTCCTTGAGACTCATTAATTCTATCAACCCTGTTCAATACAGATCAATATTAAACATTAAGCACCAAAAACAAAACGGGAAAATCTTAACAGATCTTCCCGCAGTTTTAAAGGGAAACCAACTATATGAAGTCCCTGTCTATAGTTTTCCCGCCTTTTCGAGAACCGTGCAGGACACCTTATACGACAGGTAAATTAACCCTATCCAGGATATTAGTAAAAACGGTACCATGTTATTTCTCCTCCTCAATCTTTCACTTAATAGGCCTTTGAATCGTTTATGTCGTCATGTCCTATTTTCTTTGAATCCATCAGTTTCCAGACATAGATGATATAGGCCAGAACAAACGGTATGACGAGTGCTACATAACTCATAACTGTTAACGTATAATGGCTCGAAGAGGCATTATAAATGGTGAGACTCGACTGCAGGTCCACCTTAGACGGGTAAAAAGGCGTGTTGTTGAACCCGGCAGTAAAAAATACGGCAAGGCCGACCAGCACCGTTCCGAGCCCGCCAAACCAGATAGCCCTGAAGCCACCAAGAAAGCTTGTGCTGATCACTCCCCAGACCACCAATACAAGACCAACAAGCAACAGGCCAAGGACGATCGGCATGGCAAGCAGGTTCTCGAGGTACTTACCGGAAACGATGGTAACAACACCGCTTTCGTCAAAACTGTAGCCTTTCATCAGCAGCAGGCTGGCCAGGATGTAGAGTAAAAACGGCAGGGCACAGACAAGATTGGTCAGACATGCCTTTCTCAATCGCTGTTCCAGATCCGGCACTGTCGATAAATCTATATTGTTCAACAGGTACATAGAACCGATAACCCGGGCGTTAAAGACCAGGAACAGTCCGAGAGATAGATTGAACAGCGAGAAAGCTGCCTCAAGGCCCATCAGCGGATGAGTCCAGCTCACTTGGTTAAACTGATTTAATGTAAAATTTGAACCGGTGAAGAATGTTCCGACCGCAGCACCGATTAATAAGATACCGACCGAACCGTTGATAAAAAGAAACAGTTCATAGGATTTCTCACCGAGCACATTTCCCGGTTTTTTACGAAATTCATAACTTACCGCCTGAATGATAAAGGTAAACAGGATCAGCATCCAGACCCAGTACGCCCCACCAAAGCTGGTGGCATAAAATTTAGGAAAGGCGGCGAACAGTGCCCCGCCAAATAACACCAGGGTGGTGAAGGTCAGCTCCCATTTTCGTCCAAGAGAGTTAATTACCAGTGCTTTTTCGATATCACCCTTGGCCACCTGCCAGAGCAGTGTCTGTCCTCCCTGTACAAAGTTGAGAAAAAGAAACAGAGAACCGACAATCGCAACAATGATCCACCAGAGCTGCTGTAAAATTGATATATCCAGATTTCCAATCATCTATTCACCCTCCGGTCCTTTTTTAATCTGTCTGAGCATGATTTTTACCTCTGCCAGCAACAACAGGGTGAAGAGACCGGCAAACATCCAGAAAGTCATCATCACATTGCCTTTATCGATATTGCTGGTGGCAACACCAACAGGCATCATACCCTGGATAGCCCATGGCTGGCGGCCAACCTCGGCAACCACCCACCCAGCCTGACTGGCGACCAGCGCCAGAAAAAATGAGAGAACTCCAAAAGGCAGCAGCCAGCGTTTTTGTTCAATGGTGTCTTTCACTCCATAAACAAGGAAAGCAATACAGATAATCCCAAAATAGACGGCCAGAAAAACCATGATGTGAAATGCATAGAATGTAGTCTGAACCGGTGGAACAGCATCTTCGGGAGTATTCAGATAACCATATCCAAGGTAGTCCTGGTTTACTTTAAATTTGGTAAGGGCCGTATCTGCCGCCCCAGTATCGCCACCCGTCTGAGCCTCTTTATATGCGATAAGATCAGTAAGTGCCATTTTGCCAAGAGTAATCTTCTCACCTATTCCGACAATGCCTTCTTCTTTATTACCCTGCACAAGATCATTAACTCCTGGAACAAAAGAGTCTAATGACCGGTTGGCAAGGAAAGAGAGCATATATGGGATCTTGATATCGAAAAGAAATGTCTCCTTGTCATCACCAACCTTTTTTTCCGGGTTGAGGATTCCAAATGCAACAAGATCCGCTTTCCGCTCCCCGTCATACAATCCTTCATATGCTGCCAGTTTCATGGGCTGTGTGTCAGCATTAATGTAGGCAGATTCATCACCGGTAAGCCCAACATAGGCAAAAGAGAACAATCCGAAAACAGACGCGACAAGAATTGATTTCTTGGCCATTTCAACGTGCCGCCGCTTGAGCAGGTAATACGAAGAAATAGCGATAACAAACATTGCACCCACCAGAAAACTGGAACTGGTTGTATGGGTAAATTTTGCAATCGCTACCGGCGCAAAGAGAACTTCCCAGAAGTTCTGCATTTCAAAACGCACGGTTTCCGGGTTAAAAGCCATACCAGTCGGCGCCTGCATCCAGCCATTGGCAACCAGGATCCATAGGGCTGAAAGATTTGAGCCGATGGCTACCATCCAGGTAGAAAAGAGGTGAAATCCTTTTGATACCCGATCCCAGCCAAAAAACATTACGGCAAAAAAGGTCGCTTCAAGGAAGAAGGCGACGATACCCTCGATCGCCAATGGCGCACCGAAAATATCACCAACCATCCACGAATAGTTTGACCAATTGGTACCAAATTGAAACTCAAGAATAATTCCGGTCGCCACCCCAATGGCAAAATTAATACCGAAAAGCGTCATCCAGAACCGTGTCAGATCCCGCCACTCCTGTTTGCCGGTTTTCACATAAATTGATTCGAAAAAGGCACATAAAAATGACAGGCCAAGCGTCAGTGGTACAAAAATCCAATGGTACATTGCCGTCAGAGCAAACTGTGCCCGGGACCAGTTCACCAGGCCCAGATCTATTTCACTCATGCTATACTCCTCCCTTAATTCTGTTTTTGAGCCGGTCGTGTAATCTGCTCCATTACATGATCGGCTCGTTGTTCATCTGTATTAAATTGAGTACTGAGAAAATCAGGAAAAAAGAATAATTTTAGAACAGCAAACATAATAATCAACTTTACCAGGATTATTTTCCACAAGGTTTTACCCAGAGTCATCGATCGAAAGCCATCACGATAAAATCTGAAAATCCTGCCTGGATATGAAAACATACTCAGTTCTTCCTCGACGTCATTTTTCTGCAAATCGTCTCCAGAGTAGCGGTGCAAAATCACGATATATTAGACTCGTTATAAATGAATTAATCAACTATTGATGACCCATTTTCTTTGTAATTCACCGGGACTATAGCGAACGGACAGGATGTTGTCAATAATAATTCCCATTACTAAATAGTTGCATCATTCAGGTCTGGTCAGCGGGTCAAAATCGGATTAATCATTGCCGGACCATACTTATTTCTCTAATCGTATTTCCAGCCATTGCCTTGCTGATAAGGTGTCTTATTATTTTCGTTGACTGAACAAAGGCGATCGTTACCTATCGTATCGATTGTACTTCATTTAAACGGTATCACAGGTGGGGATAATTGAATGGGAAAGGGTGTTAAATATGTATTTATCACATTCGGGGTACTCACCCTGCTATTTTGCGCTGCATTGCTCATTGTCCCGCATTTAATTGACGTTGATAAACTTAAACCCAGAATCGAACAACTTGTTAGTGAAAAGACCGGTTATCCCCTGAAGATAATGGGCACTATCGATCTTTCAGTCTTTCCCTGGGTTGGTATCAACTTTACAGACCTGGTACTAAATAATCCCGAAGACTTTCAGGAAAAAAAGTTTCTGAACATCAAAAACTTCGAAGCTCGACTCAAAGTTCTACCTCTGCTTTATAAAAGAGTAGAGATTAATCGGTTCATCATCGATCAGCCTGAAGTACTTCTTACGAGAAATGACGAGGGTTTCTGGAACTGGCAAGGAACAGGATCAGCCAGCAATACCGGCCGAGAAGAAGCGCCAGGTAAGAGGGAGGCATCACCGGAACAAACTGATAGCAAACCTGCCACCCAGCCAGAAGCGCCAAAACAGCTCGGAATCGAGTCACTTCTTGTTGGTGAGTTCGCACTCACCAATGGAAAAGTTGTTGTAGACGATCAACTCAATAAAACAACTCGTGAACTTTCAGATATTAACCTGACGCTCCAGGATGTTTCTCTGGACAGGCCCATTTTCATTACCCTTCTTGCACACCTTGACGACAACCCTGTCGAACTGACGGGGAGTATTGGCCCGGTAACTCCTGATCCATTAAACAGCAGAATTAGAATTGATATCGATATCGACCTGTTTAAAACCCTCGCCTTGAACACCTCGGGTTATATTGAAAATCTCGCCTCAGCGCTCTCATATGACCTTGCATTCAAAATATCACCGTTTAGCCCCAGACACTTGTTCTCTCAGCTCGGTCTAGACTTCCCCGCTGCAGCCACCGGGCCCCAGGCCTTTGAGTCAATAGAGGCAAAGGGTATTGTTTCAGGCACTAAATCCAGTATAACCCTGTCTCGTTCTGAAATCAGATTTGATGAATCAAACCTGCTTGCTGAATTGAGGGCAAAAGAGTTCTCAAAACCTGAGCTGGAATTTCATTTTAAACTGGATGACATCGAAATCGATCGCTATCTGCCGGCAGGAGAAGATGGAAAAGGTTCAAAATCAACCCCGGAGAGCAGCAAAACTCCGTTGCCGCCAACCAAAAAAGAGGGCGCAGCAGGTGAGTCTTCATCTCTCACTTCACCATCAGCTAAGAGTAACAGCACCGAAGGCCAAAATTCCGGAAACAGCCTCTCTGCCATAGAGAAAAAACCCGATTTTGAACCGTTGAGAAGACTCGTCATGAGTGGCGACCTGAGCATTGACACAATAAAAATGCATGGCGGAATCATCAGCAACCTGATGACTGCTGTAGACGCTAAAGACGGATTATTTAACCTTACCTCACTGAAAAGTGATCTCTACCAGGGCACTATCAGTTCAACGGGATATGTTGATCTTCGAAAAGCCGAACCGGTTAGCTCAGTTAAACTGAACATCGAAAATGTTCAGGCAGGTCCATTTTTAAGAGATTTTACTGACAAGAATATCATTGAAGGAACGCTCCAGGCAGACATAGACCTCACCGGATCCGGCATGACTGGAGACCAAATAAAAGCATCTCTTAATGGCACGGGGGAACTCTTTTTCCGGGATGGAGCAATTATCGGTATTGACCTTGCCCAGCTGGCCAGAAATATCAAATCAGGCTTTACTCTTGACCAGCAGAGTGAACGTCCAAAAACCGATTTTGCCGAACTGCACACCCCGTTCACCATAACCAACGGCTTGTTCGACACGCCCAAAACCACCTTGAAATCACCTTTTATCAGGGTGGATGGTCATGGGAAAGCAGATCTGGTCAGTGAAACCATCGATTTCAGGTTAACCCCAAAACTGGTTGGTACCATTAAAGGGCAAGGTGATCAAGAGGCCCGTTCTGGAATAACCGTTCCCGTTATCATTGGCGGCACCTTCGAAAAACCGACATTTGCACCAGATCTGGAAGCTCTTGTTCGAGAGCAGGGTATCGATAAGGAAGAAATTACTGAAATTCTGGAAACCGGTAAAATCTCTCCACAGCGAAAGGAACAGTTGAGCGAGGAAGTGGAAAAAGCAAAAACCTTATTGAAGGGATTATTTGGCAATTAACCCTTGAGCCTCCGTCAGATGGTGACACAATTGCTCCATGGTCCTGAAACCACTACTCTGGCCGAAAAGCAGCCGGCACCACCCAATGACAGAGGGGATAGGTCAATTACGTACACTGTCTTTGAGTAATTGGCTTACTTCCTCCATACCGATTTGC
This sequence comes from uncultured Desulfocapsaceae bacterium, assembly GCA_964583415.1. Classification (GTDB taxonomy): domain Bacteria; phylum Desulfobacterota; class Desulfobulbia; order Desulfobulbales; family Desulfocapsaceae; genus MADRE3. The sequence continues at coordinate 16,932 of CAZOWJ010000008.1, read as the reverse complement.
CGGTCCCCATTGATATCTTCAAGAGTCGCAGACGGCTCTGCCGGTGAGCCAACCAGAATTTTTATGCCGTGAGCAGGTCAGATAATTATTCAAGTAAATTGTTACTTACATTGGAAAGGACGCGACCATGCTATTGTGGGTAGACCACTTTGACAGGGTAAAATTCAAGCATTGGGTCACCGGAATATAATTATTTGCTTTTTAAGTGCTTGAAAGGCCAATTCTTTAGTAGAATAGTCGTCGAGACTTTGAGGCTACTCGGAAAACACCTTATGATAATCACAGACGCTCACGCTCATATTTACCCCTGCTACAATCTGGACGACTTTATCTCCTCTGCCTTTAGAAACTTCTTTACGGGTGCGCATAACCGGGCAGATTCAGGTAAAACAGCTGTTCTGTTCTTGACCGAAACAACGGGTAATAATTATTTCGAACTGCTGAGGGACAGGAACCTTCATGCTGACAATAATGGACAATCAAAACGCTGGTCTATTCTCAACACTGATGAGCAACACTCTTTACGGATAAACCATGCGGCCTTCCCGGATAAAGAAATAATTATGATCTCAGGTCAGCAGGTTGTTACAGAAGAAAAGCTTGAGGTTCTTGCCATTGCCTGCCATTCCCCCCAGGTTGACGGAATCCCACTGAAGGATACGGTGCGTTCAATTTCCACCGGTGAGGGAATCGTTATTCTTCCGTGGGGGGTTGGGAAATGGCTTGGTCAGCGGGGTCGAATTCTCGGGAATTTTATTGCGACAGACAGCAGTCCCCTTCTGTTTATAGGTGACAATGGATCTCGTCCACATTTCTGGCCGGTTTCAAGCCTGGAGCGCTGCCGGAAAACAAGACACCCCAGACTGCTTTCAGGAACCGACCCGCTGCCTCTTGCAGGGGAAGAACGAAGGGTCGCAAAATTCGGCTCAGTTATCCACGGGAGCATTGATATCCAGGAACCTGCCGAAACCCTGAAAAACCTTCTCTCCGATCCGGAAACAGAAATAACTGACTACGGAGATCTTCAGTCATCGCTCTCTTTTTTGAAACAGCAAGTTGCCTTGCGAATGGCTCGATAATCAGGTATCACAAGTCAATAACCTCAAATTTTGTCCATCTCCCCAATGAGTGGATATGCACTATGGAAAACAATTCCTTACAACGACAGTCACCGCTCGATATTATTATTATCGGTTCCGGAATTCACGGTGCGATCCTGGCGCTTGAAGCGGCACGAGCCGGATACCGGGTGGCTTTATTTGAAAAAGATGATTTTGGAGGCTCAACTTCTGCAAACAGTCTAAAAATCATTCATGGCGGTATTCGGTATCTGCAGCACCTGAACATCAAACGAATGCGGGAATCAATTCTTTCACGCAGATCTATGATGCAGTTTGCGCCGCATCTTGTCCAGCCCCTGGCCTGCCTGATGCCCACCTATGGCCATGGCATCAAAGGTCGTGAGATGATGCGCCTGGCTTTTTCGATTTATGACTTCATTGCCTGTGACAGAAATGTGAGACTCCCTGCCCCGTCACATCTCCCCGCAGGAGGGGCCTTGTCTCAGGAGCAAACGCTTGAAGAACTGCCAGGGATAAACAGCAATGGTCTTAATGGTGCTGCACTCTGGTATGATGCGATCGCCCAGAACACCGAACGATTGCTGCAGGAATATCTCAATGAAGCCAGCAGGTATGGCGCCGCCATTTACAACTACAAAGAGGTAGTCAGTCTCATATCTGACCAGGACAGAGTTACGGGCGTTGAGATACGCGACCGTTTAACCAAAGAGGAATTTCAGGTTCACGGCCAAACGATTATTAACACCTCGGGTCCGTGGGTTGATTCCCTGACTGGTTCAGCTCCAAAACTGTCTCAGGTAACGTCAGGCCGGTGGGCCAAAGCGATAAATATTGTCGTGAAAAAAAGGTTATTCGATCGTTACGCCGTTGGATTGGAGGGCTGGAGTGAATTCATTGACAAAGACGCCTTTATCAAACGTGGCAAGCGGTTGTTCTTTTTTGTTCCCTGGCGCAAGAACTACACAATGATCGGAACAAGTTACAAACCAGCAGACAGGTCCCAATCACGGATAGTTGAGAAGGGCGATGTCACCGAGATGCTCGACGATATTAACAAGATACATCCCGGGGCAAAACTTGAGTGGAACGATATCACTTTTATTCATGGCGGGCTGTTACCGTGCCAGCCGGATTCTGAGCAGGACGAGGGACACGACACCGTTCAGCTGGAAAAATCGACGCGAATAATCGATCATTCCAAAGCTGACTCCGTTGAAGGAATTATTTCGATCAGCGGTGTAAAGTATACAACGGCGCCCGATATAGCCTGGAAGGTCTTGAATCTATTGCAGCGACAGGGCAATGTTCCAAAGCGCGGCGGATCATACACCACTTCATCACGAACAGGACCACCGAGGGATCATGGAAAATTAATAAAATCCCTGGGCCAGAATTACCAAAAAATCAGGCAGCACCTCACATTGACCTATGGTACTCACTGGAGAAATGTGCTTGATTACTGTGAAGTCGATCATGCTTCTGCTGAAGCTGACGAGCTCTGGTTGTCCGTTGATCCTCCCCTCTTAAAGGCTGAAGTGATCTATTTTATCAGGCGGGAACAGGCGGTTACGCTGGCAGATGTTGTTTTAAGGAGATCACCCCTGGGATCGGCGCAGTGTCCGCCGGCCGATGTCCTGAAGAGTGTTGCTGAATTTATGGCGCAATTGCTTACCTGGTCGGAGGATGTCTGCAGGACTGAAATTGGGCAGGTTTACGACTCATACTCCCCCATAGAACACTGAAAAATAGAGATTTATGTTTCTTGAAACTCCAGATATAGAATCCTCAACGGAGGATTACGCAAGCCGGTTCAGTGGAGCCGTTGGCGAATATTTCCTGAATGTTCAGACTGATCTCACCCTCAAATGTCTCCCCACCGGCCAAGCTGCTTCAATCCTGGATGTCGGCGGCGGTCATGCACAACTCGCCGCTCCCCTGGTCAAACATAATTTTCGGGTGACCGTCACCGGAAGTGATGAATCATGCCGGATTCTGCTTGATCGAAGGCTGGAACCAGACAGTTTTCAATTCGAGATATGTGATATGCTGGCTCTCCCCTACGACAGCAACTCATTTGATTATGTTCTTGCTTTTCGTATGCTGCCCCATGTCGATCGCTGGCAACAACTATTGGCAGAGATGTGCAGGGTAGCGCGCACGGCAGTGATATTTGATTATCCGGATATCAGAAGTTCCAATATTTTATACGATACGCTGTTCTCTTTTAAAAAGAAATACGAGAAGAATACCAGAACATTCAAAATGTTCAGACGCTCCCAGATAGCCAAAGAACTAGAGGCCAATAACTTTTCTCTTCCCCAGTTCACCCCTCAATTTTTTCTGCCAATGGTTATTCACCGCTCACTAAAAAAGGTGAGCATCAGTAAAAGCATGGAAACGGCGTGCAGAGCCCTGTTACTGACAAAATATTTCGGCTCACCGATCATTGTCAAAAGCATGAATAAATGACACCTTACATAACATTTTAAAATCATCTCAGGCAAATAAGCCAATGGCCCAGCAGCCTCAAAAACATCTGCGAATATTACTCCTGGCCCCCCAGCCATTTTACCAGGACAGGGGCACACCAATAGCAGTACGGCTGCTGGCGACAGAACTTGCACGACTCGGCCACCAGGTAGACCTGCTCGTTTTCCATGAGGGAGAAGACGTTTCCATTCCAGGTGTCACCATATTTCGTACCAGATCCTCGCCATATATTAAGAACATTCCTCCCGGTTTCTCGCTGAAAAAAATAATCTGTGACCTCAGAATGTATGGTGTCGCGGACACACTGCTGCAGGCACATTCCTATGACCTGATACATGCCGTTGAGGAGTCGGTCTTCATCGCCATGCGTCTGTCAAAAAAACATGGAATTCCATACATCTATGACATGGATTCTTCCCTGCCGATCCAGCTGATGGATAAGGCGCCGTTTCTCAGAATTCTGGGCTCTCCACTCCAGTGGTTTGAAAAACGTGCTGCTCAGAACAGCAGCGGTATTGTCGCCGTCTGTCAGGAACTCGTCGACCTGGCAGTCAGTTACTCGCCACAGACCCCGACTGTCTGCCTGGAGGATATTGATCTACAGGAATTCAGGGATGGCGCTGAAGATCTCAGGTCAAAATATAACCTGGCCTCCCCGCTTCTGCTCTATGTTGGCAATCTTGAGAGCTATCAGGGCATCGATCTGCTGCTCGAAAGCTTCTCGGTTATCAAGGAAGAGCAGGAACCGCCTCAACTGGCAATAATCGGCGGATCGGAAAAACATATCAGCCATTACCGTGGCATTGCGAAGGAGGCCGGTCTCGAGCCGTTCATCTTTTTTTGCGGGCCGCGGGATTTTTCCCTGCTCGGCTACTACCTTGCCCAGGCCGATATTCTCGTTTCTCCACGAACCAAGGGCAACAATACACCGATGAAAATATATTCTTACCTCGGTTCCGGCAAGGCTATCCTGGCCACCAGACTTCTGACTCACACGCAGGTGCTCGATGACACCGTTGCCTGCCTCCGTGAACCAACCCCTGAGAGCTTTGCAGACGGTATAGTGACCTTGATAAACAACAAAGACGTTAGAGAGAAGTTGGGTGAAAATGGAAAAAATCTGGCCAGGGAAAGATACTCAATCGAGTCCTACCGAAGAAAACTGGCCGACTTTTACCAGGATATTTGTGATTAATTCCGGCAGTGTTGAAGAAACCATTAAAAAATCTGGCCAGAAGGCCAGGACTCGTTGAAAAAAGAAGTATCAGTAAATGTTAGCTTCACCGCCAGTCTCCCCACTGACGGGTAAAATACTGTCTACATCCCGATCCTCACCGGCACTGGTAATATAAATAGCTGAGCGGCCCAGGACGGGGCATTTTGTCTCGCATATTCCGCAGCCGATACAAAGACTATCAACAACATATGGCTGTTTCACGCGCACCTGCCTGCCCTGGTCATCAAGAACATCTGCCTGCCTGAACCTGATAGCCTTCTGGGGTGTCGGACAATGCTCCTCGCAGACAATGCATGGAATCCCCTTGGCATAGGGCAGACAGATGTTTTTATCAAACCAGGCATGGCCTATTTTGGTCGTATGTTTCTGCTCAAGAGTGAGTTCTTTGATCGCCCCGGTCGGACACACCTGACCACAGAGCGTGCAGTTGAACTCACAATATCCGGTACGTGCCACCAGACGGGGAGAAAATATCCCTTCTATTCCGGACTCGAGAAAGGTCGGCTGTAGAGCATTGCCAATGCATACCTGGATACATTCTGCACAGCGAACACACCGGTACAGGAAATCACCTTCTTCACGTGCTCCGGGCGGTCTGATCAGATTCGCCCGCTCCGGATAATTGATGTTTCGTACATTTAAAATCGGTGGAACCATTGCTCCTGCAGCAAGGGTCGTGATGAACTGCCGGCGTGACAAGGACACCTCATTTTTATCCCGTGCTAAGAAACCAGAGTTAAAACCAATAACCTGGCGGGGGCACTGTTCCAGGCATTCCATGCACAAACTGCAGTTCCCCATTACTATATTCCGATTCTCATCAATAGCCCCCATGCGACAGATCTGACTGCAGTGACGACACTTCCCGCAATCTGTATCCCCACCATTTACTTTCAGGAGGCTGAGACGGGAAACCAGACCAATGAGTGCACCAAGGGGACAGATGTTCCTGCAAAAGAACCGTCGCTGGACGAACTCCAGTAAAAAAAGTGCTGCAAACATGATAAAACTGGGGAGTACCAGGTCAAAATGCTTTTGTTCAAACGGAAGAACAGTCTCTTTCAAAAGAGAATAGAGTGGTTCTGTTACAAGATTGACGGCTGGCGGCGCTGATTCATAGGTAAATGAAAAAAACGATACAGCAAGGCCGTTAAATGCCGGGTACAGGGATTGGGTGAAGGCCCGGACAACAATAGAAAAAGGATCGAGATAGCCGACGAGCGGAAAATTCAGCGCTGATGAGACAACGAGGAACAAAAGAATTATCACCGCCAAGCGGGGAAATCGGGTCGGGTTGTTTCTGCGTTTTCCATGACCCAGCAACGGATGCGCGACATCAAGCATCGTACCGGCAGGACAAAACCAACCGCAGAACGCTCTGCCAAAAACGATTGAGGCCAGAAGAGTAATCAATGCCGGCGCCATTAAGCCAATGATTACTTTTCCCGCAAGCATCGTGCAAAGTGCCAGCAGGGGGTCAATACGAAATAGAATATTGACTGCATATTCAATGCTGTCATACCCCGTATAATCAGTTTTTATAAAAAGAAAGAAAAACAGACCCAGAAAAAAGGTCTGGCTGCAGATTCTGGCAACTCGTAAAGCGAAATATCTTCCTCTTGAACGCTGGCGCGGCCTTGTCTTCAAAAAATACGCTCCTCGACAGAGATCCTGTCCAGGTTCATTTCACCAAGTCCCATCTTATGGGCGGCAACGGTTGAGGAAATAGCTTCAGGCTGAAGACCAAAAAGAGTAGTCGCATATGCATCTGCCGCAACCGGATCAGCCGATGCCACAATGGTATCTACCTTCCGGACATCCTTGAGACGTCCTCCCTGGGGACCGTTTTTCATCAGCATTCGGGTCGCATCAACAACCGTCAGTTGAGGTCTGACCACGGTTGCTAAATCTGCAAGCTTCTGCCCGAGATCATGATGGAGCCGACCTCTGTTTCCGCCAATCACCCCCATACTATTCTTGAGGCCAAGGGTCAGCCTGCTCAGACCATGATGTTTTGCAGCCGGAACATTAATATAACAGTCTGCCAGCAGAGCCTCTTTATAGATGTCCCAGCGGTTCAGGGAAATCCCCTTTTCAATATCTACCGGAACGAACTTACGGTCATCAATATGTTCGAGCCTGACGGTTCGTCCCAGCGTCCCAAGGGTTTCTTCCATGCCACTGTTCCGGTAACATCGCCGTCTTTCATTACAGGTATGATCAAACACCAGTACCCGTGAAGCACCGGCCTCCAAAGCCAGTTCAGCCAATGTTTTTACCACCAGCGGGTGAGTGTTCGCACCCTGCTCAACCGAACGGTCCCAGCCGATATTGGGCTTAATAACGACGCTGTTTCCCGGACGGACGAACTGATTCATACCACCAAGCATCGATACAGCCTCCCTGGTAATGAGCCCGTAGTCATCTCCCTTTACCAGGGCGAGAGAGGAAACAGGCGGTGAGGAAGCGATGGCACGGGATATTGAAAAACGAGGGACAACAAGTGTCAGGCCGACGGAAAACAAGCCTACCTGTTGAAGAAATTTTCTTCTGTTCAGCGTGTTATTTCCCATAATGTAACAACCTCCGGTTCAACTGATTACTCGCAGACGAGTTTGAGGATCCGTCCGACACTGGGATAAAAAATAAGACTACATTCCCAAACGCCTCTCCTCTTTACCCAGATTGCTCTGCTGCATCCGTCTTTGCAGCCCTGCAAGGATGATCTCGTCACGATAGTCATTACAGGTGTATTTATTTTTTTTCTTCTCAGCGTTCACAACTCGACACCGCTCTCTATATGTATTTATTTATAAAAACATCAGCAATTGCGAAATAAGTACAAGAAATATAACTATTTTATACCCCAAAGAATACCTGAGAGCAATGCGTGGTACAGCAGATCCTGTCTATATTACTATAAGGAAGCATTGAAGGAAATAATGAGAAACAATAATAATCCCCTGACAACTGGAAAAGAAATACTTCGTGTTTATAACATCAGGATGATAAAACAACCCATGATTTGTCAGTAACTCAGCCCCAACCACGGCAACAGAAGAGGAAAAGATGTCGAAACCATATGAATTGCTCACGGAACATTTCCACAAACTAGCAAGACTCAATCATGCGATTACATTTCTTCAATGGGACCAGCTGGTCATGATGCCGCCAGGGGGAAATCAATCGCGTTCCAACTCAATTGCCGAGCTCTCAGCAATGTATCATGATCACCTCATCTCCCCTTATCTTGCAGAGCTTTTGGATAAATGCATGCAGCAATCGTCTGATGATGAGATAAAACGAAGCCTTTTGGAGATGACCAGAATGCATCGACAAGCTCTTTGTATCCCTGCAGATCTGGTGAAGGCGCAATCATTGGCGGGATCCAGATGCGAGCATGGCTGGCGGCAGCAGCGAAAAGAAAATGACTGGAATTCGTTTTTGGTCAATTTCACAGAAGTGGTCAACTTATCCCGGCAGGAAGCCATGGCACGCCAGGCTGCTGCTCCTGACAGACATAAAACCCCATATGATGCCCTGCTTGATCTCTATTGCACGGGTGACAGTAGTGAACTGATTGCACAGATCTTTACTGAACTAAAGGCGGAAATTCCCAGCCTCATTGAAGAAATATCTGAAAATCAGGCGCCGGAGGCTACTCTTCTCCGTGGTCCCTTTTCCATAAGCAGCCAGAAAAAACTCAACCATAAATTAATGGAATATCTCGGCTTTAATTTTGATGAAGGCCGTCTCGATGAGAGCAACCATCCTTTCAGCACTGGCGACCGGGGTGACCATCGCATAACCACGAGATTTCGCCGCAAGGACTTTTTAGAAGCGCTGCTGGCGACAGCTCATGAATCCGGGCATGCCAGTTATGAAGCGGGTCTGCCTGGTGATTGGGATGGACTGCCAATTGGCTCTTCGAGGAATATGTGTATCCATGAGAGCCAGAGTCTGCTCTTTGAAAAGCATCTCTTTCTTTCAAAGCCTTTTTTCGCATTTTTCACAAAAGCGATACATGAATATCTTCCTGTGACATCTGAGATTTCAAGTGAACATATCTGGTCTGTCTGCAGTCAAGTACAACCGAGCTTAATCCGTGTAGAAGCAGACGAAGTGACCTATCCACTCCACGTTATTCTTCGTTTTGAGATTGAAAGCAAACTTATGAATGGCGAACTCGAAGCTTCTGAAATCCCAGACGCCTGGGATGATAGAATGAAAAAGTATCTGGGCTTATCAACAGCAGGGAACTACACCGATGGCTGTCTGCAGGATATTCACTGGACCGATGGCTCCTTTGGATACTTCCCCTCATATACCCTGGGAGCATTGAACAGCGCTCAGCTTGTTGCTGCTATCAAAAGAGCTCACACTGACTGGGATGAGAAGCTGGGACGAGGAGAGCTTAAATTTATACATGACTGGCTAAGCGATACTATCTGGAGTAAAGCCAGTTCCATGGACTCTCAGGATATTATATGGGCGGCAACAGGCGAAGGTACAAACCCCGGATGGTTTCTTGCCCACCTCAGAGAGAGATATATTACCCAGGAGTAATAGCGCATATACAAGAATGCTGAAAATGCACCACCTGGCTATGCCGTCAGATCTTTACCCTTTTGCTGTCGAAAAATCCGGTTCACACCGTTCACGATAAGCGCTCCGAGCACCAGACCGCCGCCCGTCAGGGTATTTAGGGAGACCTGCTCTCCCGCCCATAACCACGCCCAGGTCACACCAAGAATAACCTCAAGTTGAGCCAGCAACAAGATTTCGGGTCCCGGCAGTTCTCTGCTCAGGCGAACAACAAGGAGACAGGGTATGGCAAGCTGGAAAATGCCCAGAAGCGAAAGCATCCCCAGATCATGGACTGAAGCCTGAAATGGCCAGGACAGCGGCAAGGTCGTGAGCGCTGATAGAATCGCTCCGATCAACACAGCCAGCAGCATATCTTGAGCAGGCTTGTCATCTGAGGCGGTCTCCGAGCCCTTGTTCAGGCCAACATGCTGCAAGACGGTGAAGTTAACTGCAGCCGCCAATGGTACCGCCAGAGCAACAGCGGAGCCGATCAGAGAAAGTGATGCATCTCCCTCATCAAGAAACATCCATGCTATTCCCATACCTGCACAGACAATTGCAAGCCAGGTTACCACCGGCAGGCGGTGATTGAGAAAGAGACGGGCAAAAAGTGCTGAGATCAACGGTCCAATCGCCATGATAATCAGGACATTGGCCACCGTGGTCAGGGTGATTGCGATCATGAATGCGGAGAACATAAAGGACCAGCAGATCCCGGAAATCCAGATAACTCCAGGAGAATATAATAATCTGCGCCAGAGACCGGGGCCGCGGAGTAAGGTCAGCATAACTGACAGAGCAAGGGCATTAAAAGCACTGCGCCAGAAAGTCACCTCGAAGCTTGCGGCAGAATCCAGGTGTCGTGTTACCACACCGGCCATGCTCCAAAGCAGGGCTACTAAAATCATCAATGATACTGCTCGAGCGTGTGACATAACCGGCGCCTCATTCCTTGCAACTGGTGGATAATTCCCACATAGAAGATGTGAACAGCAATGGTGCTTTTAGCGTCTCCAGCGAGATCCGGTAAATTATGCGTTCCAGGTGATTACGTCAAGGATATTGAATGTTTCTTGCTGCTGTTTTGGCAGTATTATCCAGCTGGCTGATCCCGTGCTGATCGATCAGAACAAACCTGATCTGGCAGTTCAGAAGACGCCGGTTACCACGGACAGTGACATGGATCATTGCCCCCTGTCTTCATGGGTTAAATGCGAAGAGGCTCCGATCGACAAGATATGCTTGTGTTTTTGTCCAGATTGAGCGAAAAAGACTTTATAGTCAGTCACTCAGCAGACTGGCTGGCTCCAACAATGAGCTGGGCAGGAACAATTCCTGGTATTTCAATTATCCCAGTGCCACATCAAGCGTCATCATTATGGAAAACCCGATCATTACCCCTATTGTGGCAATATCGGAGTGCTTCTCTGCCTGGGATTCCGGGATAAGCTCTTCAGCCACAACGTAGATCATCGCACCAGCTGCAAATGACAAGGCATAGGGAAGAAGCGGCTGCATGTAGATTACCGCAAACGCTCCAAGCACACCGGCAATTGGCTCGACCATACCGGAGAATTGACCATACATAAAACTTTTGTATCTTGAGAGTCCTTCGCGCCTGAGTGGTACAGAGACAGCAGCTCCTTCTGGAAAATTTTGAATGCCAATACCAATTGCCAGGGCAATTGCAGCACCGATTGATGCTGCAGGATGACCCGCTGCGGCGGCACCAAAAGCCACCCCGACCGCCAACCCTTCAGGTATGTTGTGCAGCGTAATTGCCAGTACAAGCAAAACTGACCGTTGCCAGGTTGTCTTCACACCCTCAGCTTCAGTTGTTGGGAAACCTGCATGTAAATGCGGTAAGAGTTTGTCTGTGCCCCAGAGAAAGGCGCCACCACTTAGAAACCCCACAAGCGCAGGAATCCATGGAGTTCCTCCTGCTTCTTCCACCATTGCAATGGCGGGGGCGAGAAGTGACCAGAAGCTGGCTGCTATCATGACACCTGCAGCACTGCCGAGCATTCCATCCATCACTTTTCTGTTGATTTGTTTGAAGAAAAAAACCACACTCGCGCCGAGTGCTGTCATAAACCATGTAAAGCAGGTTCCCAGCAGCGCCTGCATTACAGGAGAGAGTGCTAAAAACCATTCTAACATTGTGCTTCCTCTTGCCAATTATTTTAAAAGTGAGATTCTCTTGTCCTAACCAAGCAAACGTTTACCGCATGTTTATGTGTTGTATCCATTTTCCCTGAAAACTTCAACACTTGAAGTACCCTCTTGGTTCAGAGCACCCTCATGTCCCAATTCATCGTTTTATTCAGGCATTATTCTGGATTTTTTGGTACCCATTGTCTTCCTATGATCATGTAAAGGAACACCGAGCAGAGAATCAGATACCCAAACATCTGCACATTTTTCGTTTTGAGAACAAAAGCGATGGTTACCGTTATGGTGGAACAGATTATAAAAAACAGTGGCTTGGGTATCTCTTTGAGGATCACCCGACCAAAATGCGCAAAACGTATGTGGCTTACCATAAGCCCAACAGACAAAACTGCAAAAAACCATAACAGATTTGGTTGAACAACAAGCGCGGCGCCGAGAATAATTAACGCTCCGGCGGGGCTGGGAAGACCGTTAAATATACCCTCGGGTAGATCAGTTCGTTTCTTGTCGACGGCAATGAAGCGGACCAGCCGATAAGCCACACCGATAAAGAAGATGGCGGCAAAAAGCCAGGCCATGGCACCGCCCGACTTTACGATTACATAAGCTGGAGCAAGTCCAAAACTGACAAAATCTGCAATATCATCCAGGTAGGGGCCATACTTGGTACCTCCATGTTTTTCTGCCATCCTGCCATCGAACAAGTCAAACAGCTGTCCTACGATTATAATGGAAATAGCCCAGGCAAAATATCCATTATGGGTCAGAATAAGGGATGCGATACCACAACCAAAATTCAGTGTTGAAAGGATGTCGGCATACAGTCTGTTGGCAACGAACTTGAAAATTACCGATGCCGACGAGAGAATAATACAAGCCAGTAAAATTTCATCACCAAGGTCAATGACTTCAGGATTTTTCTCGAGAAGGGCACAAAAAATAACCAGTCCAAAACAGATAATCGCCTTGATTTTACCAAAGTTATTGGCTGCCCCGGAAGAATTAAGGAGATTAAGAATATGTCGAGCAAAAAACTGGCCAAACAGTTCCACTGCCACGAAAATCCAGACAAGTTTAATTGAAATTATTCCACCATAGGCAAAACCCATTAAAGGAGGCAGGTAGGTCAGCTTATCACACATCGGATCCAGCCACTCACCCCATTTCGTACCAAGATTGCACTGTCTTGCTACAACCCCGTCAACTCCGTCAAGTATGGCGGCAAAGGTAAAGATGAGAATTGCAATGGATTGATATTGGAAAACAAAATAGAGAAAAAAGCCGACCATCGCCATTGCTGTCCGCCAGTAGCAGATGGCATTGGGGTGCAGCAGCCATAGATGTGATTGTATGTAATCCTGCATGGACTTTTTGTGTACCATGCGGGAGAACCAGTAATAAAAAGTGGTTCCGATGGCCCCTGCAATACATATGACCAGTAATCTTTCCATATATTCTCTCGCTTTAGGCGCGAACTCCTGCAATGGAATCTTTTTTAATAAAACAGCAGCCTCTCTGTCACAGGCCTGCTTACCATTTTAACACAGAAAAATCTATTCCTGTGTGATTTCAGAGCGCTCATCAAGAATAGATCGCCTCTTCAATTATCGGAAATTGCCTGTACAAAGGAACCATAGTCTTTTATATGGAAATAACCGGTATTCAGTTGTGACAGTATTCTACGGTAAGGATCGAAGCAGCGGCTAAAGTAGAACATAAACAAATTTTAACCGGTTACCTTTTCGCCATAGGGGCAACGGCTATCTGGTCAGGCTATTTTATTGTCAAAAAAAAATTTGTTATTTCTGCTTAAAAGTAGCATTTTAAAGGTGCACATAACTGTTTTTTTTAGTCGTTACTGCCGTCAGGAAAACAACCACTTAACAGTAAAACGGTATCTTAATGGTCTTGAATTTCCTGTTATACCTTCTCTATGGGCTGGCCTTCTTTACGCTGGGCGTCGCAATTCTCTCACGGAATACCCGTTTTAGTGAACTTGGTATTGCCAAAATTCTCTGGCTACTTGCTGTTTTTGGTATTATTCACGGTTTTCACGAGTGGCTGGAACTTCTCGAACAACTCAACCCGGAGATAAAAACCGTACCATTTTACCAATTACGCCTGATAGTTGTCAGCACCTCATTTCTATTTCTTCTCTACTTTGGTCTGTTTCTCAATATCATAACGCTTTATGGTGATCAGGCCCTTGTGAAGACGCCTGACATTATTAAACTGCTGGTTGGTATATCTGCTCTGATGCTCATTCTGGGAGCTATGTATTTCGACCTTGATAGTGGCAAGGACATTAACGTGCGCCGTTTCATTGCATTTCCAGGTGGGTTGTTGGCTGGAATCGGGCTCATCATATACTCTCGAACCGTACGCTCTTTTTCGGTAAAGGTTGCTGGTAATTTTATAGTGGCTGGGATTTGCATGACCTTCTATGCCCTATTCACCGGAATAATCCCATCTGACTTTATTATTCCGCTGTTTGATATAAAAATAATATTGTTACGGGGAGGAAGTGCCTTTCTGATCATGTTTTTTACCATCAGGGCGCTCTCAGTTTTCAACCTTGAGCAGCGAAAGCTTTTTAACGAACAGCTTCAGCGCTTTGCACAATCGGAGAAATTGTCGTCCATGGGAGTTCTGGCAGCCGGTATTGCCCATGAGATAAATAATCCCCTTACCAACGTTTCTCTCAACCTGGAATTGCTCAAAGACATGGTTGGTGGTGACGAAAAAATAAACAAAAAACTTGATTCAATTGATCGCAATGTGAACAGGGCCTCCACGATTGCAAAAGAGTTACTCCATTTTTCTCGAGAGAAAGAGACAGCACTTGAGCTTACGGATCTCAACCAGGTATTAATGAGTACTAAAAATCTCCTTAAAAACCAATCGAACAGTCCCGATATTCAAATGCGGCTCAATGACATTCCGAACGTTATGGGCATCGCCTGGAAACTTGAGGAAGTATTTATTAACCTGCTGATGAACAGTATCGATGCATGCGAGGAAGAAGACATTATTGAAATTGAAACCTCTTTTAACGGTACCAGTGTTCAGGTAATGATTAGTGATACAGGTCATGGTATAAGTGATGATATTGTTTCACAGGTGTTCGATCCGTTTTTTACCACAAAGGAAATCGGAATGGGCACAGGTCTCGGTTTATCCATATGTTACAATATAATCAAGCAACACGGTGGAGAAATCTCCCTTGTGAGCAGCGAACAGGGGGGAACAATAATGACGACAACGTTTCCGGTGATCACAGATGAATAACAAAATTATCTTTGTCATTGACGATGATCAGGATTTGCGTGAAAGCATCATTGAAATTCTTGAAGGGAACGACTTTACAGCCATTGGCTGTGAAACAGCCGAGATAGCCTTGCAGAAACTCAAGGATCAATCTCCTGACCTTGTCATTGTAGATAACATGATGCCGGGCATGGGCGGGATGGCATTTATTCCATTATTGAAAAAGGACTGTTCCACGGCGAAGATTGTAATGATCACCGCTTTTTCGACCGTCGACAATGCTGTAACAGCCATGAAACTCGGTGCCGATGACTATCTTGCCAAACCTTTCAGACGCGACGAACTTCTTGTAGCAGTCAGGCGCAATCTGGAGGAGCTGAGGTTTGATCAGCAGTTAGATGATCCAGGCATGGATGATTCCCTTGCCTGCCTATCAAACCAAATCAGACGACAAATTTTAACCACCTTGTCCACTAAAGAAAAAATGCGATTCATGGATATTACCCGTCATCTCGAAATCAGCGACCACACCAAGGTCAATTTCCACCTGAAAAATCTCAAAAACCACAATCTCATCACCCAGGATCGTGAGAAAGCATATCTTTTGACGCCAGAAGGTGAAAAAATGGTAGATTGTCTTTCCCTACTATCACAGCGTATTTCTGAATAATTTCAGGCTATTGATTTTTTTTTGTGAACTGAAGTTCACAGGTCTCTGTGGTTTTGTGAAAAATCTTTATCTGGATTCAAACTAATAACATTCATATTTTGATACTGTCCAAATAGTCCGCACGATCATCCAAAACCATTACAGGAGGAGAATATGAAAACAGTAGGAATTCTAACGATGGCTTCCATTTTCACGCTCAGTGTTTCTGCCTATGGTGCAGACCAGACCCTGGTGAGTACAAAAGCCGGTTCACCCATTGTTCTCGACGGCATGGCTGATAAAGCCTGGGACGGGGCAAAGGAAATTACCGTTACTCTTGACGAACTACCCTATGAGCCGAGCAATGGTTATGAGGGTATGCGTGATACTGAGGTTTCTATCAAATCACTGTATGATGACAACAGTGTCTATTTCCTGATTACCTACAAAGATCCAACCAAAAGCCTCGCCCGTTTTCCATGGGTCAAGCAGTCTGACGGGTCCTGGAAAAAACTCGCCGACAAAGACAGTACCGGTCATGACAATACCTATTATGAAGACAAATTGGCCATGTGGTGGAACATCAGTACCAAAGGTTTTGAAGAAGAAGGCTGTATGATCGCCTGTCACCTCAATGAGCCTGGCGATAAATCAGCAGGGCGAAAATACACGGCATCTGAGGGCGAAACCATCGATATGTGGCACGCAAAATATGTTCGATCACTGCCGATGGGAATGTTTGATGACCAGTATGTCGATGACAATACTGACCCCAAGAAAAACGGGGGCTGGGGACGTAAAGGTGATACTGGCAAAGGCGGATACACCAATAATGATAACAAGGATAAATCAGCTCCCGCCTATATGAACCTGGGTGCTAACGATGATGATAAGTATTATGTAATTCCGAGTAAAAAAGTCCCCTTTGTCGACACCTTTAAAGAAGGTGATATTGTTCCAGGTATCGATATTCAGCCAATGATGGGCGGCCGCGCAGATATCCTGGCTCGTAATAACTACGAGAACGGCATGTGGACCATGGAGGTTATGCGATCCTTGAAGACTGAGGGTGAGAATGCAGAAACCCAGGACGTTCAGTTTACCGATATGAGCAAGACATACCCGTTTGGTATTTCTGTTTTTGATAACTCACAAATCAACCACCTGTACCATCTTGATACACTTGAGATGAAGTTTCAATAGACGAAGATTCAACACTAGCTCTTCATTAATAAAAAGGGTTACATCAGGCAGAGATAGTCTTTAATGGCTGTCTCTGCCTTTGAAGTTTTAGGAGATAATCCCTCCACTCCGATGCATATACACTCGGCATCTAATGAGCAAGAGTAAACTCCGTAGTTCAGTTCTGCACAAATTGACTTCAGAAATATTTACAGGAAGCATATCAACTTCACGAATAGTCTACAGGAGCAGAGGCTGCCAATGAA
>CAZOWJ010000007.1:15177-66639 GCA_964583415.1 uncultured Desulfocapsaceae bacterium | reverse complement strand
AGAGTCAGAAATGACTCTGCCTTTTTCTTTTTCCACATCCCAGATTGTTCCTGTAAATCTCTTCCTGAGTTTTACTAAACAAGTGTTGATAAATTTACTGACGGTAGTGACATAGCGACGTAGCAACGGTAATTCTCACCACCTCGGTACCGACGTAACTGTCGGCACGTCAGCAATGACGGCAATTTTTGCATAAACAAAAATACTACGCTTGCCTATGAATGAGAACCTTCATGACGGGCACACCCCCGCCTCTTTGAGAAATAGGAACGCCCGCCCCTTTCTCAAAGAGTAGATGTATATCTGAGATCATCAGACTCAGTTCAAGTGGACAAAAAGTGCCAAAAGAAGACCGGAAATGCCGCCTGGTGGTTAGCTATAGGTTAGCTGAAAGCAAAAACGGGTTAAGCCAAAATGACCTAACCCGTTGAATTTACTGGAACACCAGAGAGGATTTGAACCTCCGACCTACGGATTCGTAGTCCGTTGCTCTATCCAGCTGAGCTACTGGTGCATGGAGGCGTCTTTATACTCCAGTTTGAGATTTAACTCAAGCCTGTTTTTGGGGGGGTTCCTCTTTTTCAGCCTTGTGAAAAGTGATCTCATGCTCTGAGGGTTTAAGGCTTGGATCTGCCGTTACAACGACTCTGGTCTGGTATTTTTCTTCGAGTTCAATAAGTTCGTAACGCTTGTTGTTGAGCAGGTATTCGGCGACATCGAGCGGAAAACGGCAACTTATCTGAGTAACCTGCCTGCGGCTGGCACCGGTGTGGATTCTTCTGAAATAGAAGAGCGCCTGGGTTTCAACAGACCTTACAGTTCCCCGACCGCGACAGTGTTCGCAGACCTTATAGTTTCCAGACTCAATGGGGGAACCCATTTTTTGCCGGGAAATCTGCATCAGCCCAAAACGGGAAATCCGGCTGATATCTACCTTTGCCT
Source organism: uncultured Desulfocapsaceae bacterium (assembly GCA_964583415.1). Classification (GTDB taxonomy): domain Bacteria; phylum Desulfobacterota; class Desulfobulbia; order Desulfobulbales; family Desulfocapsaceae; genus MADRE3. The sequence goes on along the minus strand of CAZOWJ010000007.1, from coordinate 65,697 downwards.
TATCGCGTTTCATGGCTGTCTTAACCTGCCGTTCTACTTCACGGACATGCTTGCTGTTGCGCATATCAATGAAATCAACAACAACCAGACCGCCCAGATCACGAAGTCTCAGTTGCCGTGCGAGCTCTTTAGCAGCCTCCATGTTGGCCTGGAAAATTGTCTCTTCGAAGTTTTTCCCTTTTGACGTTGAACCTGAGTTCACATCGATTGCCACCAGCGCCTCAGTTGGATCGATGACAATAGAACCACCCGAGGGGAGGTTGACTCGTGGTTGGTAGATGGACTCGATCTGATCCTCAATACTGTATTGGTTGAAGATCGGCCGCGCACCCCGATGGTGCTTAACCTTCACCTGACGCTGTTTAGCTGGCAGCATATCGACAAAATCCCGTACTTTTTCCAGAGCATCTTCGTTATCCACGAGAATCTCTTGAATACATGGATCGTAATATTCCCTGAGAAAGCGCATCACACAGTTGTAATCCTGGTAAAGCAGCCCGACACCCTCCAGGTGTTGCCCTTTGATCTTGATCTCCCGCCAGAGTTTGAGCAGAAACCGGACGTCTTTTGATAATGCTGTTTTGGTTATATCAACACTTGCAGTCCTGACGATCCAGCCGATCCCTTCAGGAATGCTTAACGATTTCATTACATCACGAAGCTGACCTCTGCGCTCCTCACCAGAAATTCTGCGGGAGATTCCCTCGGAATCAGAACCAGGCATCAGCACAACACAACGGCCTGGCAGAGACAGATAGGTGGTCATATTGGCACCTTTTGAACCGATCTCTTCCTTGACAACCTCAACCAGAAGTTCCTGCCCCCGCTCCATGACATCAGATATGCTCAGTTTCTTCCACTGGTGAGCCTCAACCAGTTTACTTATCGCCGGTGTTAATTCCTGTTTGTAATATTCCGGATGAATTTCATTGAACGGCAGAAAACCGTTCTTATCCGTACCGTAATCTATGAACGCCGCCTGCAGGTTCGGTTCAACTGCAACAATCCGTGCTTTATATATATTGTTTTTGGTCTGAATGCGTCCAACGGTGGTTACATGGATCGATTCAAGACGACCATCTTCCAGGAGGGCTAACCGGCACTCTTCAGGCTCTTCGGTATTGATCAGCAGTTTAACAACAGGCTGCGGGCCCTCAGCAGTTTTCTTTTTATCCTCTCCTTTTCTGTCAGGATCAGGCTTGCTTTGTTTCCTGGGTTGCTTCTGATCAGCTCGCTGCTCCCGGGCTCCTTCTTTATTTTCTGGCTGTGTTGTTTCCGGCTGTTCTGATGCCGGCTCAGAGCTTTTCTGGCCAGTTGTCTTCTTTCTTCCGCCTCGTCGCCCGCGGGGCTGTCGAGCCCTTTTGGGTTTCACCTCAGCAGCTTCAGCTACCTCGGGTTGCTCCGCAACCGGCTCAGGTGCAAGCTGTTCTGCCGGGGGACTCTTAACTTCCGCGTCTACTGCCGCGTCCTCATTTGTCTTTCTGGACGCGGGTCTGCCCCTCTTCTTTCGAGGAGCAGCCGGTTTCTTAGTGGCTGCTGGTTGCGGACTCTTCTGCTGGGCAGGACTTTCTGTTTTGCCGGAGTCTGAAGCGGGCGCTTCTGTTGTTACGTGCTCTTTTACCTCAGGTTCTGGTTCGTCGACGGTTACCACCGTACTTTTCCACCAGGCCCCTGTAGATGCTTTAATCTTTTTTTTGGATTGGCTTTTAATCGGTTTCTTTGGGTCTTTCTCTGATTCTGACATAGATTTCCTTTTCTTCAGGTGACAACCCTTCTCTGGCTCCCACCCAACACTGCACTGATACCGGCACGCTGGTAGAATCTCTACACAACACCCCGTATCAGAAATTTTTACAGCGGCCTCTGACAATCAGTACCGCTCTGTTAATCAGCTATACTCCGATCCGTATTGCACCAGCTCTCATTTGTCAGGAAGAATTTAATCTTCACTTCCCGGTGCTCGTCAGGTCCTGTAATTACAACGGATGAAATAAGCTTCTGTCTCGTTTTGCACATGCTGCATGTTCCTTCTCCTTCTCATTGCCAGCATGTGGATACATTTTCTAGTCCGGATCGGGTTCTCCTGCGGGATATATTTTTTATGTACACTACCCAACAAAAAAAAATCTTCCGGTAAAAATATATCAAATCATCCTCCATGCATTTTTAGCTGATTATCTCGCTAAAAAGCTACCATAATCAGACATACATGGAAAACTGTTGGAAAAATAAAACATATGCCCTTTATTATCAAGGCCAAACTATTACTTTAGGCTTGACACCAGACGTGGCGACACGTACATTTCGGCATTTATAAGATGCTGTTACCTTCAGTTGGCAGCTCCTGACAATTATTATGTTCTCGGCAAACAACTGAAGCCTAACTCACGTTTCTCACTTAAAGGAGTGTACTGTGACAAAACTGTTGCCACACATTTCTGTTTTTCGCTGTTATCTGCTGCCTGCCCTTATTTTCCTGTGCCTTATTATCTCCGGTACAGCACTTGCTGAAGAATCATTGTCAACAGAGGAGTGGGATATCTCTGCGGACAAAATAATTCAGTATGATAAGCCCATGAGCATTGTCGCAGAAGGTAATATTGTGCTGGTTAAACGTCGCAAAATACCTCCCAAACCGGCTGCAGCCAAAGAAGAGCTTTCCGCCTGGTCAGACCTTCTTGGTGAAAAACCTGAAGCAGTCGAGATTACACCTGAAGATGTGCCTGAAGAAATTGAGGATGTATACGAGACCCAGGTTACCATCAAGGCTGACTGGGTAACCTACGATATCGCTCTCAGTACAATAAAGGCCCGGGGAAATGTATCGGTAACCACTGAAGACGAGCAGCTTATTGCCGATCAGGCCGTTGTCAACCTCGAACAGGAAACTGGTACTTTCAAGAATGCAACCATTCTCAGGGATGAATACGATTTGCATCTCGAAGGTGAGGTTATCGAAAAAACCGGATACAAAACCTATCATATAGAAAATGGATGGGTCATTACCTGTAAAGTCGAAGAAGGAAAAACTCCGCCGTGGAGTTTTGCAGCAAAAGACGTCGTCATCAAACAGGATGGTTATGCGACGCTCAAGCATGCAAAATTTCAAATAAAAGATACGCCGGTATTCTATTCGCCGTGGTTGATGCTGCCGGTTAAGAATAAACGGCAGACCGGCTTTCTCTTTCCGGAACTGGGCTCAAGCAATAACAACGGATTTACAGTTAATGTCCCGTTTTTCTGGAATATTTCAAACTCTACAGACATGACCATCTACACAGAGTATATGGTTAATCGGGGCTATATGCCCGGCCTTGAATTTCGTTATATCAAGGACGCAGAAGATAAAGGTCTGGCAATGGCCAATTATCTGAACGATAATCTGACGGACCCATCGGAAACAGATTACTACGCAGACACCGGTTATACTCATACCAATAAGGACAGATACTGGATGAGAGCCAAAGCCGACCAGGACTTTGGCAGCGGCTGGACCTCCCGGCTCGATCTGGATATTGTCTCTGATCGGGATTACCTGACCGAATTCAATTCCGGTATAACCGGATTTAACACGAGTAACGAGCGCTTCCTTGATTCATTTGGTCGATCCCTTGAAAACAGAACAGACGACGAGCGGTCCAACACCCTGAGTGTTTTGAAATCATGGGGGCCGATATCACTTACGGCAAACCTGTTTGCAATTAATGACGTCCGTGCAATCAAGATAGGTCCATCGCCGCTGTGGAACCTACCCGCGGTAGATTTTAACGGTGCCATTCCCCTGGGCGGGTTTGGTAATTTTACCCTGGACTGGGATGCGACCTATGTCTATTTCTGGCGTGAAGAAGGTACCGGCGGACAACGTATCGATCTCTTCCCCCGCCTGAGTGCTCCGCTGCCGCTTGGCCCATACCTTGAATCAAGGGCGGAAGTCGGACTGCGAGACACCTATTACTCGGTCCAGACGTTTGGAGATGCAGAATGGGATAAGGACTCCGGCCAGAACCGTCTGCTCTATGATATTCATGGAGAGGTCGGTACAACTTTAATGCGCAATTACTCCCTGTCGGGCGGGGATAATAGAAGTTTTCACCACCAGGTGCGACCGTATGTTGAATACGATTTTGTGCCGGAGGAAGACCAGGAAGACCTGCCCTTTTTCACCAGTGTTGATCGGGTCAGTCAAGAAAATGCCATCATCTACGGAATCGACAACTTCTTTGACTTACAGCAAAATAGCCAGCTGGACCGGGAATACGGCTATTTTAAGGTCAAACAGAGCTACAGCTTCCTTGACGAGGATTCTGACGAGCCATTTTCTTTTATAAACATAAAACTCGGTTGGCTACCGATGCAATCAACAGACGTCAGTTATAAAACCGACATTGATGTTTATGACTCCGGATTTGTCAGGCATAATTTGGAAGCCATCTATAATAACAGCCGTGGCGACAGGTTCGGCGTTGAATATGTATTTGACGAAATCGACAATACTGAGCAGATTAACGCGCTCGTCAAGACTGCCCTTTTCGCGAACTGGCGTGCAGACTTCAGGATAGAGCATTCAATCTCGCAGGATGAAACCAATGAAATGGACCTGTCACTTATTTACCAGGCACTCTGCTGGTCTGTTGAGTTTGCGACAGAATATACACCGGGTGACACCAGTTTCTTAGTTGTTTTTAATCTCGCCAATATTGGCAGTCCGCTTGGACTCAGCTTCTGATAGCACGAACGTTGCGTCTCTTTGCTGACCTGCAGACGGAATATTCAAATCTCCTATGGTCCAGTCAAGAAAACAGCGAACGTTCAGACAGTATGATATCTTTAACGGAGATGCTGACGGTATCTGCGCCCTGCATCAGCTCCGCCTTATTGACCCTGTTCCCGATGCTGACCTGATCACCGGAGTCAAACGAGACATCAACCTGCTCAGCCGTATCGAGGAGGTGAAAAACAGCAGCATCGCCGTCTTCGATGTCTCAATGCACTCCAATATGGCAAGTCTTGAACAGCTGCTTACTGCCGGCAATGACATTCTCTATATCGATCACCATTTTCCAGGTGAGATCCCGGAAGCCTCAAACCTTCGGCACCATATCGACCCAGACCCAGACCAGTGTACTTCACTGATCGTAGACTCTCTGCTCGGCGGTGAATTTCGCCTCTGGGCTCTGTGCGGGGCCTTTGGTGATAACCTCGATAAAATTGCCAATGTCGTTGCTGCTGAAATCGGGCTCAGTGTTTCAGAAACTGGCTGTTTAAGAGAGATCGGAGAATTGATCAATTATAATAGTTATGGTATTCAGGTAAAGGATCTCTATTTTTCGCCGGAGAACCTCTACAGGGCAATCCGGGAATACCGGAGCCCGTTTGATTTTTTCGAGCGATCAAAGACACTTAAGACGCTGAAAGTCGGATTTGACAACGATATGAACCTGGCTCTCTCCCAGCCGGAATACAAAAAATGCGGGAAGAACAGGATTTTCCGTTTTCCCGATAACCCATGGGCCAGACGGGTTTCTGGCGTCTTTGCAAATCTTAAAGCACGCGAGAACCCTGGAGGAGCGCACGCCCTGATTACCGAGAATCGGGATGATTCATTGCGAATCAGTGTCAGGGCACCATTGGAAAACAAACAGGGTGCCGACACACTCTGCCGAGCATTCCCCAGTGGCGGCGGACGAGCGGCAGCTGCTGGTATAAACGCACTACCAGACCATCTTCTCGAGGATTTTTTGACTAAGTTTGAACAAACCTATTCGTGACTATGACCATTGATACTTCGACATCGAACAGCCATTTCCTTCATTTTGTTTCTGCTTGCACGCCAGCAGGTGAACGCTGTGTGAAATCAGTAAAGCCGATCATAATTTCACTGTTCATCCTGGCCTTGCTGGCAGCCATACCGGCTCAGCTTCTGGCAGAAAAACCAAAGGCCGCAGACCTGGTGGAGGATGGCCAGCCCATTGATCTTTCCAGTGAGCGATACAACATCCTTTTTAAAGAGCTGCAGGATGAGTACCAGTTCAATCAGGGAGAACTGACCAATCTCTTTAACGGTGTATCGATCAATAAACGGGTTCTTGAACTGATGGATCGTCAATGGGAAGCAAAACCTTATTACAAATACAGACCACTTTTCATCACCTCCAAGACCATTGCCAAAGGCAAACAGAAACTGAAAGAGAACAAAGATCTTCTTTCCAGGATTGAAGCAAAATTTGGTGTCGACAGAGAAGTTGTCATAGCGATCTGGGGTATTGAGTCCCGGTTCGGTACCCACAGCGGCAGTTTCCCTGTTTTTGAAACACTGAACACACTGTTCGACGCCTACCCGAGACGATCAACGTTTTTTAGAAAACAACTCGTACACTTTCTTCTGCTCTGCCGCGAAAACAAAATAGACCCGCTGACGGTAAAGGGATCTTATGCCGGTGCCTTCGGACAGACCCAGTTTATTCCATCAAGTTTCAGGGAGTATGCGGTCAGTTTTGATGACGATCAGCTCAGGGACGTTTTTAATTCCACAGAGGATATTCTGGCATCCATCGCCAACTATCTTCGCAGGTTTCACTGGACACTCAATGGAACCATCTATGTGGATATCGGCTCTGAGTTAAAAAGCCAGGAACTGATTAGTGCCAACCTCAAAGGGAGAAAAGGAAGAGTTGAGTACCAGGCAATCAGCAGTGCTCAGGGAGTGAAGCTTCCCGTGCCTCCTGATAATCGTAAGCTCTCAATTGTCGGCCTCGAGCTGGCGCCATCAGATGGCGGTGGATACCGCTATGTTGCAGGGTATCCCAATTTCCAGGCAATTACCGAATGGAATCATTCCAATAGATATGCCATGGCTGTAACAGAGCTGGCTGAAGCAATCAAATAAGATAAACGGATTTTTACTGGATGGCTCTGTTTTCTCCTGCTGCCCCATTGCGGTTTTTTATATTTATTTTTGTCATCGCTCTTCTGTGCCTCAACAGCTGCAGTCCTCCGAAGAGTTACCTGGAACTGCCCGATAATCACTACCCCCTGTTCATTGATGATTCTGACAAGGATTCCCTATTAACGGCGATCAACCATCAGTTGAATTTCTTGAAAAACTATCCTGCTGATAAGACAATTACGATTGGCCAGCAGTCCCTTACCTATGACAATCTCACTGACTCGCTGCAAACGTTCAGTGAGATCATTGTTCAAAATCCATCCCCCTTTGAACTTGATGAAATCATAAGAAATAATTTTAATGTATATCAGGCTGAGGGAAGATACTCCAGTTTGCAAAAAACTATTCTTCTCACCGGCTATTACGAGCCGCTCTTTGAAGGGAGTCTTAAAAAAGAGGGGGAATTCAGGTACCCTCTCTACCGCCTTCCGGACTCTCTTATTATTCGGAAAAATGAAACCACTGGCAAAAATGATATTGGCAGGACCAATCCTGACGGCTCATTGCAACCATACTGGTCGCGAGAAGAAATAGAGAAAGATATGCGTCTTGCCGGAAACGAGCTCGTTTATCTGCGCGATCCGTTTGACGCTTATCTCCTCCATGTTCAGGGGTCAGGTAGAATTCTGCTGCCGGACGGAACATCTCGTGCTATCCATTTTGCTGGTTCAAACGGCCGTGCCTACAGCAGCCTTGGCAGACTGTTTGTTGAGGAAAGAATTATGAAGGTCAGTGACGTTTCCATTACCAGCATGAGGGAGTACTTTATCCAACATCCTGAAAAAATGACCCGGATGCTGCGCAATAATCGACGATATATCTTTTTCAAGTGGGGTAATGATGATGGGCCTAAGGGGTCTCTTGGAGAGGTTTTGACACCCGGAAGATCAGTTGCAATTGATCATACAGTTTTTCCGACAGGAACATTCGGATACCTTGTCTCGCGTAGACCGGTTTTAAACAATGATGGTTCCATCCATCACTGGCAGCAATTTTCACGCTTTGTCCTGCCTCAGGACAGCGGATCTGCAATAAAGGGCGCAGGCAGAATTGACCTGTTCTGGGGTGCCGGAAACTATGCGAGAACAGCAGCAAATCACATGAAAGAAAAAGGGCAATTTTACTTTTTGATCAAAAAACAATTTTGAACTGCTCATTAAAATGAGATAAGCTATCTTTAAGTACTTACTGACGTTGACTATTTCTTTTACAGATCGCTGCCCATGAAACAATTTGGTTCACCCATCACCCTGACAACTGATTTCGGGTACCAGGACGAGTATGTTGGCGTTATGAAAGGCGTCATTCTCTCCCTGAATAAAAGAATTCCAATTGTCGATCTTATTCACAATATCCCTCCCCAGGACATTAGCCAGGCAGCCAAGATAGTCAGCGATAATTACAAATATTTCCCCATCGGCACGGTGCATGTGGCAATTGTAGATCCGGGTGTTGGCAGCCGGCGTCGGATTCTTGCCATAAAGGCTGACGAGCACATCTTTGTCGGCCCGGATAATGGCATTTTTACACCATTGCTGGTCAACCATAATTCTCTGGAAATTTTCTCGGTGGAGAACAAGAAGTTGTTCAGTGAATATGTCAGCAATACCTTTCACGGTCGTGATATTATGGCTCCGGTTGCAGCCTGGCTGGCATCTGGCCTGGCCATTGCGCAGGTGGGTGAGCGCCTACCCTTGAACTCATGCATAACCATTGGGCTGAAGGAACCGGTATTGCAATCTAACGGCATTGCCGGAGAGGTGCTCAGCATTGATAGTTTTGGCAATATCAGAACAAATATCACCAAACTGTATCTGGACGAACTGAGTTTTACTGAACAGCCATTTTTAGTTACAAAATCATATGCATTAACGATCTCAGACGGCAGCTACAGTGATGTCGATGACCATCTGCCGGCGGCAATCATCAACAGCAGCGGTGAGCTGGAAATCTGTATCAAAGATGGCAACGCCGCCCGCATGTTAAAAATTGATAAAGGCGAACGTGTTTTTGTTCGTGGTCATCACCATATCGACTGCCTCAATATCGGTATGGTTGAACACGGAATGGTCCCCACCATAGACTTTCATACCCAATAATCACCCCTGCAGTTGAGCAAAGCGCTGCCAGAAGTCAGGAAACGACTTTGCCACGCATCCTTCATCACGTATGCGAATTCCCGGAACTTTCAATCCGGCAACAGCCATGCTCATAGCCATTCGGTGATCGTTATAGGTTTCAATCTGGGCTCCATGAAGGTCCCGGCCGCCCTCTCCATGGATAATCATTCGATCGGAAAACTCCTCAACAGCGGCACCCATTCTGGTAAGTTCTGTAACCACACCATGTAATCGGTCACACTCCTTTATGCGCAGATGCTCGATATTGGTAATTTCAGTTTTCCCTTCAGCAAATGCCGCAACGACCGCAAGGGTCGGGACAACATCCGGCATATTTCCCATGTCAACGGTTATTCCCTGCAAACGGTCGGCGCCGGTGACCGTAATGCCCGTTCCCGCCTGGTTGATATCACACCCCATTCGGGCGAGCAATGGTACCAGCATGGCATCTCCCTGAAGAGACGGCACGGGAACATTATCAACAGTAACCCGCCCTCCTGCAACGGCTGCAGCAGCCCAGAAATATGAAGCGTTTGAGGCATCTCCTTCTATACGGTAATCACCTGGCCGGTAAATTCCCTGTGGAATACAAAAGGATGAAAAATCATGGGCTGCCTCAACGCTAATACCAAAATCCGCCATGACCTCCAGCGTCATTGCAACATAGGGTTTAGAGAGAACCTCACCAACCACATCAAGAATTGCGGAAGATCTGGCGAACGGGGCCACCAGTAGAAGAGAGGAAAGGTACTGGCTGCTTTTGCCTTCCGGTAAGACTGTTCTACCGCCCTCAAGGCCATGTGCTCTGATGCTGAGCGGCGGGCATCCTGTCTCGTGGATCGAGGTAATGTCTACGCCCCATCCTTCAAGTGCCTCCATCAGCGGGCCGATGGGGCGCTGGTGCATGCGCTCTTCGCCATCAATAACAAACTCTCCCTCTCCCAGGGCAGCAACTGATGTGAGGAAGCGTGTCGCGGTGCCATTGTTGCCAAGAAAAATGTCTTCCTCGGGTGTTTTTATTTTCCCGCCACTACCCGAAACCAGCCATGAATCGGGCTCTTTTTCTATCTCTACTCCCATCTGCATCAGGGCACGAGACGAATATTCGGTATCTTCACTTACCAGCGGCCCATGGAGTCTACTCTCGCCATCAGCAAGTGCCGCCGCTATAAGAGCTCTCTGGGTCAGGCTTTTCGAGCCCGGCACACTGACGGTGCAGTCTATATTTTCTATCGGTTCTATCTCAATCATGATCTCTCATTACGTCCTGTTTAGACCCTGCCCGATTTCCGCAGAAGGACCGCTCTCATAACATCCAAGGGGGGTTCCATGAAAAACCGGGGAACGGTGACAAGGATCACCGCCCTGTTGCCTTCAATTTATGTTTCAGGTTTATTTTTTTCCATGTGCTTATTGATCAATTTCAATGCTGCACCAACAAGCAGTGACACAACAGCAAGATCGTCTACGATCCCAAGCCCGAAAATCCAATCGGGAATCAGGTCCGTTGGCAGAAATAAATAGAACAGGGCCGCCAGCAGGATTGCCTTGACATACCAGGGAGTATCCCGGTGAGTGAAGAGCTTCCAATACATCCGACCATTTTTAAGCAAAGACGCCAGCATTGTCGTTTTTTTACCGCCTGTTCCCATTACCTAGACTTCCAATGCCCCAATCAGATCCCTGATGGAGTCGAGACTGTTTGTCTTTACATAGGAATTCATCCCTTCGACAATGTCCTCGCTTACCCTCGGGTTGACAAAGTTGGCTGTTCCCACCTGTATTGCAGACGCACCTGCCAGCAAGAACTCCAGCGCATCTTCGGTACAATCGATGCCACCGATGCCGATCACAGGAATTTTAACAACCTGAGCCACCTGATACACCATTCTCAAAGCAACCGGCTTCACCGCGGGACCTGATAACCCACCGATTACGTTAGCCAGGACAGGCTTGCGGGTCTCCAGATCTATGGCCATACCGATCAGGGTATTTATCAATGACACTGAATCGGCACCACCGTCTTCAACCGCCCGGGCAACCAAAGTTACGTCAGATACATTTGGTGACAGTTTCACCATCACAGGTACCGAGGATACTTCTTTTACCGCACTGGTAACTGCTGCAGCCATTCTTGGATCATTGCCAAAAGCGACCCCGCCTTTCTTCACATTGGGGCAGGATATGTTGACTTCCAGCGCAGCAATGCCCTCCGTATCTGCAAGCATTCTGGTAATCTCGCTGTACTCTTCAACGGTATCCCCGAGAATATTAACAATTACCGGCACATTAATGGTCCGCAGATAGGTCATTTTCTCCTCAATGAACCCTTTAACACCAACATTTTGCAGACCGATCGCATTCAACATACCGCATGGGGTCTCCACAATTCGAGGGGGAGGATTTCCAGCCCGCGGGGTAAGAGAGATACCCTTGACAACCACGCCGCCAAGACGATGCAGATTGACAAGCTTCTCAAATTCCCGTGCATAGCCAAAGGTTCCCGAAGCAGTCATGACAGGATTCTGAAGCTCAAGCGAACCGATATTGACACGCAGATCAGGATACGGATTTTTGTCCTTTACAAATTCCATACGAGATCCTCCGCCTTAAAAACCGGCCCGTCAATGCAGACGTGCGCATAGGACCCGTCCCTGGCAGGAATGTTACAACCGAGACAGGCGCCCATCCCGCAGGCCATCATCGTTTCCACCGATACCTGGCAGCCGGAATTTCTTTCCTTGCAGATCTGGTATACGCGGGCCAGCATCGGGTCAGGCCCGCAGGCGTATACCTGGCTGTTATCGACCGTGCTTTCAGACTTCAGGATATCGGTAACGAAGCCTTTCATGCCGTATGAGCCGTCGTCGGTACTGCAGTGCACATGGATTCCGAATTGCTGAAAGTCGTGAACCAGCGGTTCGACCTCTTCCTTTGTTCTGCCGCCAAGGAGCACCAGGTCCCGGCTGTTGTCTTTGCTGCTGCGATAGAGACATTTGGCCAGAAACAGCAGTGGCGCTATCCCCAGGCCACCACCAACCAGACAGGCAGGCTGATCATAATGGATTTCAAAACCGCGCCCAAGAGGGCCAAAAACGTCAAGTATCTCGTCGATCTTGCTATGAGCGAGGATATCAGTCCCCCGACCGACGTTTTTAAGATAAATCTGGATCTGGCCGTTGCTGCTTGTCTGATGCAGAGAAAAAGGCCGCCTCAGCAGCGGGTCTCTTCCAACTCCAGTATGAATCATCACAAACTGGCCCGGTTTTGCCGATTCGGCAATCAATGGGGCATGCAGGGTGAGGCGAATATTTTCGCCTGACAACTGCTCAAACTTGATAATAGTTGCTTTTTCCTGGTGTTGAGACATAATAATTTAATGTGTTTACGTTTCTTTAACCTTGTTTATGTTCATAACATTTAATCAATAACTTCTGGAATCCATGCAAAACGATCCAATCATTCTGGTGACATCATTTATTTTCGGGGCACTAATCGGCAGTTTTCTCAATGTGGTTATTCTTAGGCTGCCGAAACCGGGTATTTCTGTTGTATTTCCCGCCTCTCATTGTCCTTCCTGCAAGGCCTCCCTGAGCTGGTATGAAAATGTCCCGATTATCAGCTATCTAGTCCTGCGAGGCAAATGCGGTCACTGCGGGGTGTCTATCTCCTTCCAGTATCCGACAGTGGAGTTTCTTACCGGAATCCTGGCGGCAGCATGTGTATCGTCCTTTGGCCTGTCACTTGCTGCGGCCGGTTACTTTATCTTCTCGGCGGCGCTCATCACTATAATATGGATTGATATACATCACCAGATAATACCGGACATCATCAGCCTGCCTGGTATCGTTTTTGGCTTTTGTTTTTCGTTTGTATCCCCCCTCGTCACCTGGCAGGCCTCGCTTATCGGTCTGCTTGCCGGAGGAGGCGTCTTTTATGCTATATCTTTAAGCTATTATCTGCTTAGAAAGCAGGAAGGGTTGGGAGGAGGTGATATTAAACTGCTGGCAATGCTGGGCGCATTTCTCGGCTGGCAGGCTTTGTTCTTTATCATTTTTGCGAGTTCCGTGACTGGCTCAATCGGGGGACTGATTGCCATGCGATCACAGAAAAAAGGCGGCTCAACGAGGATACCATTTGGTCCGTTTCTGGCGGTCAGTGGACTTGCCTACCTTTTCTTCTACCACCAGATTCAACAGCTATTTCAATGGTATCTCAGCAGCTTTTAGAAACTCCATCCTCTCTGTAGAGCATCTCAGGTAAACGGAGTCTGAGGTACATGTCCCCACAACAGCATCAAATAAAAAGCCCCCGGCCTTCTTTAGGCTCGAGGGCTTTTTGCATGCACTGCTTCAATCAATGAACAACGATCTATTGTTCAACCTCGTGCTCGACGCCTAAGGCTATCTTGTAGAGCAGGGTCAGCAGGAAGAATCCGGTAGCCCAGATTCCAAGGGTAATTCCCAGTTCGTTCATTGTCGGGACATATTCAGTTACCTCCTCGAGTGGATTTGGTACAAATCCGCCGAATACAAACCCAAGCCCTTTATCAGCCCAGAGAGCCAGGAAAATAAGGACAGAGGCGGTACCAACCAGTCGGATATCAAAAATCTTGGCTATCTTCATGTAGGCAAGAATACCAAGACCGGTAAAGTTAAAGAGTACCGAGGTCCACATGAACGGCACCAGGTTATTGTAAACAACACCGTCATACTCAAGGCCGAAAAACAGATACTCAAGGCTGTGCATATGTCCCGGAACTTCTGAATAGTAACCGACAAAGAATTCGAGCAGGAAGAAGAAGGTATTGATAATGACCGCGTACATAATAATCGTGGTCAGTTTCTTGACCGCTTCTTTACCGACATCAAAATTGGCGAATTTCTTCATGATAATGCAGGCAATCAGAATAAGGGACGGCCCTGCTGCAAATGCTGATGCAAGAAATCGCGGCGCGATAATCGCAGAAAGCCAGAAATGACGACCCGGCAGTCCACAATAGAGCATAGCGGTTACGGTATGAATAGAGACCGCAAATGGAATGGAAAGATAAATAAAAATATAGATCCATTTCGGCGGCGGAACCTGTTTGCGTTCTGCGGTGAGAATGACCCAACCGCAGAGAATGTTGAGCAGCAAGTATCCCCAGAGTACACACATATCCCAGAAAAGCATGGAATGAGGCGTGGGGTAGAAAATAACGTTGAGACCACGGAGTGGCTGACCAAGATCTACCATGATAAACATCAGGCACATGACCAGCGCTGATATTGCCAGGAACTCACCGAGGATGGTAATGCGCCCGAAAACTTTGTAATTATGGACGTAGTAAGGCAGAACAAGCATCAGCCCACCAGCGGCCACACCGACCAGAAAGGTAAACTGGGAGATATAGAGCCCCCAGGAGACATCACGGCTCATGCCGGTAAGACCCAGACCGAACATATACTGCCTGATATAGCAGGCAGAACCAACTGCAATGAAGGAGCCGAGTATGGCAAGCCAGATCCAATAGGCTGGTTTTCCTTTAAGTGTTTTTTCTATCATAACAACCTCACACTATGTAAAAGACTGACGGCACAGTGCCGGCAGATGGTTTACGCTGAATGGTGTACTCCTTATCAAGCACCTTGCTGATCTCTGATTCCGGATCATTGAGATCACCAAAGACCATGGCCCCAGTTCCGTTACATGCTTCAACACATGCCGGTTCCAGCCCAAGCGCCAGTCGCTCACCGCAGAAATTGCACTTCTCAACGACACCGCGCATCCTTGTGGGGAATTCCTTATTATAGGCTTTTATGAATGGACGAGGATCCTGCCAGTTGAAGCTCCTTGCACCGTATGGGCAGGCAGCCATACAGAACCGACAGCCGATACAACGGTGAAAATCCATGGCGACAATGCCATTTGTTTCATTGACAAAGGTTGCCTTGGTCGGGCAGGCCTTAACACAGGACGGGTTGTCACAATGGTTGCACAAGACAGGAAAGCTGTTCTCATGTACCGTGTCTGAACGGTGTGCATGAGAATGCTCAGTAAAGGCATTACCATAACCGGTTTTCCATATCCACTTGATCTCACTTTTTTTGCTTGGGATCTCCGGAACATTATGGACCTTGATACAGGCAGCAATTGCCTCATCAAGCATTTCCTGGTTTCCATAGAACTTACGCATATCTATGACCATTCCAAGGCGGATACGTGAGGTATCCTCATCTCCGTGGCCGCCGGAATCGCCGTGAGCTGCTGCCGGCGCCGCTGCTTCATGACCAGTTCCGCCGGAAGCAACCGCCGTGGTAGATGTCAGTTTAATAATAGCGGGGGCGCCGATACCGGCTATTACTGAGGCACCGGCCATCTTCAGGAATTTTCTTCTTTTATTATCCATTATAGCGTCTCCTTCTTTGCTATCTCAGCCGGTGCTAGATGACAGGCCCAGCAGGTGGGTTGCACCGCTGCATAATCGTGGCAGGAATCACAAAACTTCTCTTTATTTGAATGACACTGCATGCAGGCCGTCTGTAACCCCTTTCTGTACTCTTTCCCATCAACGGTTACACTGACCCGGTCTGAATTTCTCAGGACATCATCACGCCATTCATTCAGCAACTGCATATGGCTGTCCCGCATCTCCGCTGCGGGAGCGACACATAGCTTTTCTCCACCAGGCGGCAGTTCAGGCTTTGGCAAGGGGCCGGCATCCAAACCGTTGTACCAGATGGGAAACGTTACAAACAGGACAAAAATAGCCAGTCCCGCAATTATAGTTCCTTTGTTATACATTTTCGTTTACTCCTCTATTCTGGTCTGGATTTAGAAAACCATGGTGCGGAGGCCTTCATCAAGCTCTCCCCTGGTCTCGCCCTCAAGAACAAGCGCATTACTCACAAGCTCAGTAACACCACAAACACCAACATTGGGGTTCCAGTAGTCCATCAGCGACGTCAAGGTTGCACGATCAATGGCGCACACGGTTGAGAGCATATTGACTCCATGTTTCTCCTCGACATACTTGACAGCATTCGCTCGTGGCAGACCGGATCTCATCCTCAGTTCCATGATTTCATCGGTATTAAGACCGGTACCCGAACCGCAGCAGAATGTCTGTTCCCGAATGGTGTTCTCGGGCATTTCAACCCAGTCAACAACATGGTCAAGAATATACCGAGGCTCATCCATCAAGCCCATGGCCCTGGCAGTATTACAGGAATCATGGTAGGTCGCCTTGACATGGCTGTTGCGACTCTTGTCAAATTTCAGCTTGTTGTGCTTGATCAGGTCAGCCGTGAATTCACTCAGATGCACCATCTTGGTGGAAGCGGCATTATCAAATCGGGTACCCGTAATCGGGGAAACCGGTACTTCAAGAAAATCTGCCGGACCATTCATGGTATCCATATACTGGTGGACGACACGCCACATGTGACCGCATTCGCCTCCAAGGATGTACTTGACTCCCAGGCGCTCAGCCTCGGCGTACATCTTGGCGTTAAGTTTTTTCATGGCCTCATTATTGGTAAAGAGGCCGAAGTTTCCACCCTCTGAAGCATAAGTAGACCAGGTGTAATCCAGGCCAATCGCCTCAAAAAGGATAAGATAGCCCATGGCGGTGTAGAGTCCCGGTTCAGCGAAGACATCTGCTGAAGGAGTAATAAAGAGTACCTCGGCTCCCTTGCGGTTAAAGGTCGGGTTAACCTTCACTCCGGTAAGGCTTTCAACATCGTCGGCAAGAAAATCGACGTTGTCCCTAAAGGTGTGCGGCTGCAGCCCCATATGGTTACCGGTTTTATTCGAGTTAGAAACCGGCTCAAGGATCCAGTTAATACCAACACCAACAAGATGCAGGAGTTCACGAATCATCATGGTGACTTCAGCGGTGTCTATGCCGTAGGGGCAAAAGACGGAACAGCGACGACACTCTGTACACTGGTAGGAGTACATGAACCACTCTTTCAATACACCGACGGTCACTTCGCGCGCTCCGGCCATCTTACCGAGGACTTTTCCAGCCAGGGTAAAATCGTTCCGGTAAACGGAACGCAGCAGTTCAGCTCGAAGTACCGGCATATTCTTTGGATCACCGGTACCAAGAAAGAAGTGGCATTTATCGGCACAGGCACCGCAGCGGACACAGCAATCCATGAAAATTTTCAGGGATCGGAATTTATCCAGCCGCTCTTTGAGCCCGTTAATAATGATTTCTTTCCAATTCTCGGGGAGCTTCCAGTCATCATCTTCCGGCGACCAGTCACGGGCGTTAGGAAAATGCAGCCCTTTCTGGCTGTTGAGGTATTCTACTTTGTCTTTTCTTGCAGGAAAGGCATAATTCCCCGGTTTAAAAACAACCGGTATGTCCATCCAGTCCATGGCCGGTACTGCTCCAGTTGCCAAGGATGGTCCCTGCACGACGCTTTTGGATAGTTGTTCTAATTTTGGAACTGACATCGTTTTTAATCCTTATAAGCTATAATTTGTCAATACAGTTATTCCTCATCCTTTTTGGGAGGCAACTCTTTCTCTACGGGGATACCTGCATCCACCATAAATTCACGGAAGTCATCTTCATACGAAGCATAGGCATGAACCTTGATCTCCGGATTCCATGGATTGATGTGCCGAACAGCCCGACTGTTATTCTTCATGTTTCTCGTTGGACTCATAAACACTCCACCAAGGTGCATCAGCTTGCTGAACGGGAAATAAACCAGCAAGGTGCACACCAGAAACAGATGGATATAAAAAATTGAACCGATATCGGCGCTGATAACAGGCTGAAAGGTGACCAGTCCAACGCCAAGTTCCTTGATGGCGGTAATGTCAATGCCGCTTCTCAAGAACTGTCTCATCAGGACTCCAGTTACACCAATACCGAAGATAAGCACCAGCGGGAAAAAATCGTTGACCAGCGAAATGTAGCGCACGTGGCGATTGGAAATACGCCGACTGAACAGATAGATTACCCCGAGCAAAAGACCAGCATCTGTCATATACATTGCCGGCGTCCCTATCTCGAACATGCTGTCTGCCCAGTCAAGCCAGGCAATAAATTCTGGCACCGGGTTCAGGAAAAGGCGCATATGCCTGATGACAATAACCAAGAATGAGTAATGAAAAATCAAGGCAAACAGCCACAGCCATTTTGATGATTCATAGGTGATCTTCGGTCCATCATAAATCTCTGACTTGGTGTTCCTGAAAAGTGATCGGAACGTCAAAATCTCCAGAGCCATTCGCGCAACAACTTCTGAGGTGGTGTTCGGACATTCAAGCTTATCCCGCTTGATAAAGTCCAGTGATTTCCCCTGCCCGCATGTGGTCTGAATTGAGAAGGGTACCGGTGATTTAGCCCAGTGAACGACTCTGTAGACAAAGCCACCCAGGAAGACCAAGACGGCCAGATAAGGGAGCGCAACACCAAAAAAGTATTGCATACCCGGTATCTGAGATCCGAGCCAGGCAATCAGAGCCAGTGCTATGACTGCCAGGAATGAAAAGGCGTACTTCATTTCTAACCTCGCTTCAAATTGAACAGTGTTTTGATTGCCCTGCAGAAATATCAACCGCAATTATACCGCCTGGCAACCAGTTATTAACTCTCTACTATCTTTAAATCCCGTTTTCTATTACGTATCGCCCTGGAAGGACAGGCGCTGTCTGTAAGGATATAATTGCCTGATTTTATTTCATTGATGCGGACTTGGTAAATTTTCTCTCTGCATCCCATATACAGATCAAACGCGGCGAGCATGGCGAGATCTACCGCAAATTCAAAATCATATAATTCATTGACAAGATTTTTTGTCTCCTTGTCAGAAGCAAGTATCTCTCTGGTGATGTGCTTGACGGCATTCAATGGTGCAACCGCCTGCGAAGGGGAAAATTCCTGAACTGAACGAAGATGCATGATCTGGGAAAGAGGTTTATTATATGTTGCAGCATCTCCGCCTCCAGAAAGAAGGGGGAAGATTTCTTTCAATGCGGACCGTACGGTACCGCCGATCGGGTTGGCAAAAGCGTCTTTTTCTTTCTTGAAAAAGCTCGAAGACTCATAGGTTGACAGTGTGTATTCAACCCATCGGTCAACAATTTTATACCGATTATTATGAAGCGCTTCTCTAAGCTCCATGGCTCTCAACCTCCCTCATAGCACTATGATATTAGGTAATTTTAAAAATTATCCGACCTCAATGAATGAATGACCATTCATTCATTGAGATTTCTAGCATCTTTGCGTCTCTTTTTCAAGACTATTTTATTGAGACGATGCTGAAGATTTGGTTTGAATTGTCTGGTGCTCTAGAGACTGCCTGTAATCAATGTTGTGAGATCATTGATGATCATTTCCGCTTCAGTTACGTATGGATCATTTTTCAACTCTTCAACCCAGTCACCCCCGTCTGCCGAAACATCTCCGGCCGGCTCCGGGCTGATATCATCAGAGTCGTCGTCCTGGTCACCCTGCAGCAGATTGTATTGGCTGCCTACTTTTTCACGAGCCTGGCGCTCTTCTTCCCGTTTCGCTCTCATCGAGTCAAGATTTACGCTCAGCTGTGTCTGCTTGCTTCGTTCTGCAGAACGGACAGCCTCTTCCTGTATCAGTTGAAGACCTTCAGACTGGGCAACGCGCTTTCGGCTGCGTTCAATGATTTTATCAAGGTTGGTGATCTTATCAGTGTATTCTTCATACTCTGCCGGTTCATCCTGGTCCCAGGGAAGCGAGTAATCAAGATATTGCTCACCTGACTCAAGGTGTGCAAAAAGACTGGGCAGAACAATATCCGGCTCAACGCCGCGATATTGGGTTGAGCCGCCGTTAATTCGATAAAATTTCTGAATTGTGGCCTTGAGCGCCCCAAGGTCTTCATAACGCTTGAGGTGGAGCAACGGTATATTTTCGTTCAGATCGATAATCGTCTGTACTGTTCCTTTGCCATGCGTATGTCTGCCACCGACGATCACAGCCCGTTGATAGTCCTGCAGAGCAGCTGCGACAATCTCAGACGCCGAGGCGGCGAACTGATTTACCAGAACAACCAGAGGACCGCCATACACCAATGCTGCATCATCGTCATCGAGAATCCGCTTAAGGCCATAACTGTTTTTGACCTGGACAACCGGACCTCCGGCAATAAACAGGCCAGCGATATCAACCGCGTCAACGAGCGAACCACCACCATTATTTCTCAAATCCAGCACGAGTCCGTCAATGCCCTGTTTTTTAAGGTCAAGTATTGCTGCTCTGGTATCATCCGTTGAGTTTCTTCCACCAGCTGCAGTCCGGCTTTTTTCAAAATCCCGATAGAAACTCGGGATAAGAATATAGCCGAATTTTTTTCCATCGACCTCGAGAACCGTATGCTTGACAAAGGCCTCCTCGATCTGTACCACATCCCTGATTATTGGAATGATATCCTTGTTGCCGGCAGGTTTTTTTACCGTAAGACGGACCTCTGTGCCTTTCGGTCCCCTGATCAGTCTGACAGCATCACGAAGACGCATATCGGTGACTTCGACCGATTCCTCACCTTTTTCACCAACGGCAAGAATTATATCTTCCGCCCCCAGCCGACCCTGTCGTGCTGAGGCACTTCCCGGGATAATGCGTACGACCTTGATATAACCATCCTCTTCCCTGAGCAGTGCGCCAATACCCTCCAGGCTTCCTCTCATCTGAATATCAAAATCTTCCTTGCGAGATGGTGCCATGTAATTGGTGTGTGGGTCGAAAGCCCGGGCAACTGCATTAAAGAAACGATCATAGTGGTCTTGTAACGTCTCCTGGTTCAGTCTGATGAAAAAATCCTCGAACCGTTTGGCCACCTTGCTGCTTGCCTCTTCCCAGAGTTTCTGCCGATCGATTTCCTTGCCATCTTCAACATACTCTTCCTCAAGACCCAGATAACGGCTAATGATCTGCACCCGTATGATCTGACGCCACCTGGTTTTTAACCCTTTAAGATCGACGACATAATCAAGTTTTTCAGGATCTGTCTCCATCAGTTCGTCACTAGCCGGGCCCAGCTTCTCTAACTGTAATTCAGAGACAATTGTTTCAACCTGGCTGATCCGTTCGTTGAGGATATCATACCCGGTTGCTGGTAGCAGGATCGTGCCCCGGGCGAGATTGTCATCAATAACGTCTGCGAATGATTGTAACTGATCAACATCAGACCTCAGCAGAAAACGTTTCTGGAAGTCGAGCTGCTTCAGATAGAGATCAAATGCTGCCAGGGCCAGTTCATCGTCAACCTCCTTGTCACTGAAATGAAGGGATGGCAGCTGTTTACTGAGCATGTAGCCGATCAGTTTGTTGCGTTTCTGGTCAACATCCTGAGCAGTATCGCTCAATCCGGTCCCGACGGTCAAAAGCAGGGTCAACGGCAGTAAAAGAAAGAAGGAAAAAAATTTGATGTTTTTCATGAATTCATATAGATAGAAATTAATTGAGTTCAATAATCTGGCTACACAACAGCAATGTCACGACAAAAGTCATACCAAAAGCAGTGGACAAATACCATGACAAAGACAAGCAGGGTACAAAAATTACAGCAAACGCTCTTATTATTTTCCAAAGAAAGGGACTGGGGAAAATTCCATACGCCTAAAAATCTGGCAATGGCGCTTTCTGTGGAATGTTCTGAGCTCGTTGAAATCTTTCAATGGATGACTGCTGAACAATCTTACCATCCTGATGCATCAACCAGCGTGCATATCCGTGAAGAAATAGGCGATATTATGATCTATCTGTGCATGATCAGCTCCAAATTTGATATCGATCCTGTCGAAGCGGCGATCTCCAAGCTTGCTGAAAACGAAAACAGGTATCCGATTTCAGAAGTCAGGGAAAACCAACCTTAAAGGGACTCCGCTATGGTTCTGGACAGAGGTTGGCGATGTCATCTGGCAACATCGAGTCAGCAAGACCGATACTGGCAGCAAAGGTGGATAACTGATCAAATGTACAGGTGAGAGAAGATTCTCGAAGGCCCCGCGCCACATCAACCGCTTCCTCGGAAAGAAAGACCAGTAAGGCGGCGGCCACCTCAGGTCTGAACGTGGTGAAATCAACCTGCTGTCGCAGACAGAATTTATGGTATCTGATCCAGTTGGCGATAGAGCGGTTTATACCTCGATAAATTCGTTTGTGACGATTTGCATGGCGCAGGTCACGAAGAACTATTTCCTTATAGCGAAGTTCTGCAGCTTCAACAAGCATCCGGCTCTGGGTAACACTCAAGTTCCTGCGGGGACCGCTTCGATCCTCAACCAGATAATAGAAGGCCGAGCACAGGGCAATCTCTGGGATCTCACCCGAATGGCGCACAGCATACCATTCATTTTCCAGAATCGTCTCAAATTCAACGCTGCTGACTGTCATCTTCGAGGCCAAAAATCGTTCTGATCGTATCTACCCTGGCGTCATCTCTACCACGGCACGAATCGCTTTTCAGATAAACCAGTGGATCGTGCAACAGTTTTGCAGAGATTGCCAGCGCCAGTTTCTCAACCTTTTTACGGTCAGTGTCATTCAAATCAAGTTTTGACAAGGTTTTGGCGAGTTCCTGCCTGCAGATATCATCAGCTTTACGACGCATTGCCGTGATTGTCGGTGTTACCATCATATTCTGCTGCCAGCGGCCAAATTTAAGTGTTTCTTCCTCTACAATCCGCATGGCTTTGACTGCTTCCTTTTCCCGTCCAGCCCTGTTCATTTCCACCACCTGGCTGAGATCGTCGATATCATAGAGAAAGACATCATCAATGTCATTTAACCCAGGATCAAGATCTCGCGGTACGGCAATGTCGATAAAAAAGAGCGGTCGGTTTCTCCGGGCCCGCATTAGCGGTTTAACATCTTCACTCTTTATGATCAAACCGGCTGCTCCGGTAGATGAAATGATGATATCGACCTGCTCGAGCTGCGATGGAAGCTCTTCAAGCTTACAGGATGTACCGTTAAAACGTTTGGCAAGATCTACTGCACGAGAGAGTGTACGATTGGCAACAACAACCCCGCCAACCCCCTGGCCGACGAGATGTTCGGCAGCGAGTTCTGCCATTTCGCCAGCTCCTATCAACAAGACTTTTTTGTCATCAAGGTTGCCGAAAATCTTCTTTGCCAGCTGTACGGCTGCATAGCTGATTGACACAGCTGAGGAACCTATCCCGGTTTCACTGCGCACTCTCTTGGCCACGGTGAAAGATTTATGCATCAGCCTGTTAAGCAGAGGTCCGGTACAACCAAGCCTGGCGGCATATCGGTAGGCCTCTTTTATCTGGCCGAGGATCTGTGTTTCGCCGACAACCATCGAGTCCAGGGATGCTGAGACCTGAAAAAGGTGGTTTACCGCTTCAGCATCATGATAAAGATAAGAATAATGACCTCTTTTCTCCGGATTAACCGCATCACCAAAAAGAAATTCCAGCATGACGTCGTCAAGATTACTTTCAGACTCTGAAACAAAAAGAAGTTCAACCCGGTTACAGGTGGACAGCAGAAAATATTCCCAACAACCCGGAATCGTCCCTATGGCATTCAGCGGTTCATCATACCCCTCAGCAAAAGCCATCTTCTCCCGGACTGCCAATGGCGTGGTCTTATGGTTTACACCAAGCAGCGATATGCGTTTCGCGGTCATATCAGCATTCTCCGGCGATCATGTGATGACCAGCCACAGGGTGACAAGTACTACAATAAAACCGATTACCACCATAACCGCCGCTCTTCTTCCTCTCCAGCCGACAGTGAAACGCTGATGAATCTGAATCAGGTAGATGAACCAGATGATCAAGGTGCAAACTTCTTTCGGGTTCCAGCGCCAGTATGTCCCCCAGGCCTGCTTAGACCAGAATGATCCACTGACCATCCCCAGGCAGAGAAAGGCAAAGCCGACAGCAAGGCAGTGTGAATTAAGCTGATCGAGGGCATCAAGCGATGGCAGGCGGGTAAAAAAATATCCCAGCCTTCTGCTTTTAAGCTCCCGTTCCTGGAGCAGATACATCAACCCGCCACAGAACGCCAGGGCAAGGAACCCATAGGCAACAAGGGAGAGCCCCACATGAACAGGAAGCCAAAGGCTCTGCAGTGCAGGCTCAAGTGGTATCAAGTCCTTTGGCGCTATAGCGGTGACAACAAGAAGAGAAAAAATCAATAGTGACACAAAGGTGCCAAAGTTTTTTACGCTGTAGCGCCAGCGAAATGAAAGATACGCTGCCGTGGTTGACCAGGCGAAGAAAAAAACGGCTTCATGGTGTGTCGTCACAGGAGTGTGCCCTGCCAGATAATACCTCGAAGCAATGTATAGTGTCTGCATGGCCCAGGAAGCAGCCAGAATATATCGCGCCAGTTTCCTTACCTTATCATTCTGGGTTATAAAAAAAACCAGATACCCTGCAGATGATAAAAAGGTTATCCCCAGGGTCGCCTGAAATAATAAGAAACTGATTTCATTGATCATGAGTTGATATCCTGCCTCCCGTTTTGAACTGCTAACGATAATCTGCCATTGCTGCCTGCAGTCCGGTGATTAACGATGTACAGTCAACATTTTCAGGAAGAATTGTCTCCAGGTTGACCCGGATCTTCTCCCACTTCCCTTCTCTGATCATCTCCTGCAGCGGCTGCGCCAGTATTCGTTCAAAAAGCTCTCTGTTCGCTTCTGACTCCCAGGAATTGCCGACAACCTGACGCCTTATGTTGGCCAGCAGATCAACGAGAACCCCATACTCTGGACCAAATTCAAGGTAAAGGCGCTGTTTAATCTGTGCTGATAGCGCGGGACTGGCTCCTCCGGTTGACACAGCTATGAGCAGGCCTCCACGCCTTATTTTTGCAGGTACCTGGAAGTCACATTGATCAGGACGATCAGCACTGTTAAGTAGAACTCCTGACTTCTTGGCCTGCATCGCTATCTGGTCCTGAACAATCGGTTGATTTGTCGCCGCAAAGACCAGAAATACACGTTCCAGATCGCTGTCCCGGTATTCACGCCTGACCCACTCTATTTGACCGCTCTTTGCAAAATCTGATATCTTTCGACAAACTTCAGGACTTACAACCCGAACGACAGCCTCACTGAAGAGCAGTGCCTCTATTTTCCTGGCGGCAACAGCACCGCCGCCGACAACCAGACAGTGGCGATTGGAAATACTTAAATTTATCGGATAAAACGCCATGGCGACAGCCTGGTCTCCGTTAAAAGGTTGTCATTATCAGCGATTCTCACTTACGCTGCAGTCGATTTACGAGAATGTCAACTGCGGCGCCATTTCTTTGAATTGATTGTTTTCTGCTGCCGACATGAAAGTATCGCTCAGCATTCCCCAGAAAAATCGGCAGACATTTTCTCCGTACATCGTGAGCAAGGTAGACGGTACCGCCTTTCACCAGGTAGTTTTTGCATATATCGAGCAGGGGATCAAGAACTTCTTCATTATAGAGGATTTCTGCCCCGGCGATCACATCAAAAGAACCAATTTGGGGCGGATGAAGCCAGTCAAGCAACAGATGCTCTGTACGCTCACTGCCGTTTGCCGCCGCACTTACCTGCTGAAAATCAAGTATCACCTGTTCATTGTCGGTCAAGAGCGTATCAAAACCGGCAGCCGATGCTGCAATGCCTGAAAGCCCCAGGCCGGCACCCAGTTCAAGGAGACGTTTTCCCTGTCTTTGAGGCGCTGCAACAAGAATATGAGCAAGTACAATTGAAGCTTCCCAGAGATTTGCCCATAAAGGAAAAGTGCTGCTATCTGAAAACGGATCCTGGCCGTCTAACAGTTCTTCCATATCTGAGGGTTTGAGCAGGTGAATAGTGTGATCAGCAATTTTCAGCGATGTGAAATGAAGCGAATACCGTCCTTTCAGGCTATTGTAAACAGCACGTTCTCCATCAGGCAGTGTTCTGATATCCATATTTTGTCCCAGGTCTGAAGTTCAATCTGTCTGCAATTTTTCCGGGAAACAAATTGATAAGCAGCATTGAATTGACCGCAGTTAATTAAGAAATATAACAGCCAGCCCCACAAAAGCTACGGTAAGACAATAGTAGCCAAACCAGGGCAGCCTGTTTTTTTTAATAACATCGAGTAGAAGAATAATTGCGAAGTAACCGGCGACCGCGGCCATGAACGTGCCAGCCATGAAATTAACCAGCGTTGAGCCAGCCGGCGGAGACAGCATCACTTCTTTGAGGTTGAGCACTGCAGCACCGAGAATAGCCGGAAGAGACATGATAAATGAAAACCGGGCAGCTGTTTCCCTGTTCACTCCCAGCAACATCCCGACAAAAATGGTGGAACCGGAACGTGACAGGCCGGGTAAAATGGCTCCCGCCTGGGCACAGCCAATGAGCAGCGACCGTCCGATGGTGACCTTGCGCCCCCGATCAGGCAGGTATTTACTGATTATCATCATCGTGCCGGTAAGAATCAGCATCAGGCACACTATTGTGATTGACGTAAAGGTATGCTCTAAATAATCTTTAAATCCAAGCCCGATAATTACCGCCGGTATGGTCGCAATGATCACATAGATATCCCAGTAAAAGGAATTACGAACCGATTCGCTGCGATTTCCCCGGATCAATTGAAACGGCGCATAAATCATTGCCAGAAGATCTTTTCGAAAAACAATAATCACCGATACCAGGGTCCCCAGATGCAGCATCACATCAAAGACGATTCCCTGTTCCTTGAACCCAAGAATATGGGAACCAAGTACCAGGTGGCCCGAACTCGATACAGGCAGGAACTCAGTCGCACCCTGGACAAACCCCAACAAGATCGCTTTAAGCAACTCCACGAATTTGCTCCAGGTGAGACAACAGTGATCGGTTTATGCGAGGAAAATTATTCGCAGGAGATAAATTGTTGGTATTCATATGTTCAAACGTTGACAATTAGCTGCAAAAAAAAGGTCGGTTGACTCTACCTGTCAACCGACCTCGCAAACTACAGATAAACTGTTTTACTGTCAATCAGCAACCTTCAACAGCTGCGCCTTTCTTTGGAGGAGAAATTTTGAGCTTGTCACCTACCTTCAGCTTGTCTGCTTTCTCACAGGTCAGCATAACTTTCTCTCCGTCTACTTCATCTACCGTGCACTTCAACTTGGCAGCAACACTGACGCCAGCGACACTTACAACAAAAAACAGCGCACACAATCCAGCTACAATCTTCTTCATAGTCAATCTCCCATTATACGGATTATTATTGTTCCCGGAACGTTGTTCCGACGCTTGACGCATCTCCAGTTTTCATATCAGGCCTCCTACAACAGGGCCCAGATATCTATTTAAGTAGAACCTAACGTATCTTTTCTATGAATATTTGTCAAGATCCTGTTCACTGAAGAACCTGCTTAATATCATTTACCAGTACCGAGTGCGAAATATATCCAGTATATTTTTTTACAACATTACCCTTTTTGTTAACCAGAAAGGACGTCGGAATACCATAAACCCCGCCAAAATCACGGGTAACACTGTTGTCTGCCATCATTACCGGATAGTTGATATTTTTCTTCTCGACCATCCGTTTGACAGCCGTTTTGCCATTCTGGTCTACCGATAGAGCTACAACTGAAAATTTCTTGGGGCCGAACTCATTCTGCACCTCAATGAGGTTCGGGATCTCCTGGATACAGGGCGGACACCAGGTAGCAAAAAAGGTGACCAGCAGCGATTTACCAGCAAAGCTGTCGCTGCCCACCTCCTTGCCGGTTATCACGTTTTCCAGTGAAAAAGCGGGCATTCTTGTTGCCGAGTAGGCCGGATTAATTGAAAAATACAGAACTGTTATCAACGCAATAATAACAGGGCCAAAAAAGTATGCTCGTTTACACATAGCTATTTCCTTATAACTTTAATATCTTTGTTTTCTATGATACCTTTTCGTCACAGAATATTCCATATTATGCAGTTGTCAACATTTGAGAAGATCAGGTTTCCGTGAAATTTCTTCGCAAACCTTGTATATATTCTCTAGTTTCATGCTGATTACCCTACCCCGCTGTCAGCATTGAGTAGAATAATTAGTAGAACTGAATTTACATTTCTATCATTTCAGGAATAATGAATGCCCATATTACCCTCACAAATATATCAGCTCAGATATAATAAATTGATTGTTACCACCCTGCTGGTCTTGATGGCAACACCGATATCAATTGCCTATTCGGAACTCATTGATCGGGTCGTGGCAGAAGTAAATACCGATGTGATCACCCTCTCTGAGCTCAATGAGGAAGGTGAATCATTCATCAGGAGGATCATCACCGAAGTCCCGGCACAGGATCGTGATGTAACACTTCAGAAGGCCTATCAAGATATTCTTGACGGACTTATCGATAAGTTGTTGATCTCACAGGAAGCAGCCAGACAGGGAATTGTTGTTACCGACGAAGAGATGGAAGCTGCCACAAACAGAATTATCAGCGCCAACAATGTATCCCGGGAAGCATTCTTTGTAGAGCTTGATAAAAATGGAGTTGACGAGGAAACCTACCTGAGCAACATACAGAGCCAGATCTACCAGAACAAAATTGTTACCCGTGATATCAGGTCAAAAATCGTTATAACCGAAGAAATGATCCTCGATTACTATGACAATACCTATACGCGACGGGTCGGTGAAGGTGGATTTTATCTTTTACAGATCGGCATCGGCTGGGATGACGGCGAGTCAGATTCAGACCCGGCAACCATTGAGAAAAACAAGCTGGAGGCCAGCCAAAGAGCCGAGCGAGTTCATAAACTTGCCCGCAGCGGCAATGATTTCAAGGAACTTGCCCGTAAGTTTTCAGATCTGCCCTCTGCCGCCGACGGTGGCGATATTGGGATCTTTAATGAAGATGACATGGCCTCATACATGAAAAAAGCTGTATTAACTCTGGAGCCAGGGGCTGTAAGTCCTATCATTGAATCCCCGGTCGGGTTCCAGTTTTTCAAACTTCTCTCCAACAGGGAGGGGGGCATCGTTATGCAGGCACCATATGATTCTGTGAAGGAAGACATCCGGGAAGAACTCTATAATCAGGCGATGCAGGATGCATTTACAAACTGGATCGATGAGATGAAAAAAAAATCCTATATAAAGAAACTGTTATAGCCTGAGATACATCTGTAAAACAGTAATCGACACAGGGATCACATCATGGAAAATAATGACTCTTCCACCGAGTTCGAAACACTCGGAGCCCTTTTCAGAAGACTGAGAATGGAGCGGTCACTCGACATCAATGATGTGGCGGAAGAGACAAGAATACCACCAAAGACAATCCGTGCCATTGAAACAGACGAATATGACCGCTTACCGGCACCTGCTTTTGCCCGGGGATTCTATAGTCTGTACGCCAAGATGCTTGATCTTGATCATGATGAGGTTATGCGCCGCTATTATGAGGAGTGCAGTGGAAACAACACCACAAAGCCGTCCAGTAAACTGCCCCCCCCAAGCTGGCAGCAGCAAAAAAATATCGGCACAATGGCCGAACGGCCGTCTCTGACTCCAAGCTCAATCATCGGCTCGGCAGTGCTGGTCTTAATACTCCTGGTATCAGGTATATTCTGGTATATCGGCTATAACCCGGCTACCAGTATCAGTCAGTGGCTCAGGAACTTCCAGGAAAAGCCCGCTGTCCAGGAGCAGACAACAATAACTGAAGACCAGCCGGATCTGGAGCTGCAAACAGAAGAATATGAGGTTGAACCGTCATCCGGAGAGTTATCAGTTGCCCAAGAGGCAGTAACGGTTGTGGAAATTGGCAAATATCAACTAGCTGCCGAGTTTCCGTACAATACACAGGTGAGCGTTACCATTGACGGAGGTGAAACCCAGCATTCACTAATATCGGCAGATACCATTAAAACATGGAATGCGGAAGAAAAGATCATTCTTGAGCTGCCGCCCCAAACTAAAGCTGAACTCTACCTCAATGGGGAACCGTTTTCATTACCTGCTGCCACCAATGACAAGATCATCATTTCCATACCGGAATAACTCTTTCAGCAATAATGGCGACCATCCATACTGACTTGCCGGCAGTCGTTCTGGACAGCCGTGACCATGGCGAGTCTGACAAAATCATAACCCTTTTCTGCAAGGATATCGGTAAACTGACAGCCATTGCAAAAGGAGCCCACCGAAGCAAGAAACGTTTTGTCAACAAGCTTGAACTTTTTTCTTTTCTCCATATCACCTATTCCCGATCCTCTCCTGCACGTCTTGCCCTCATCAATGACGGCGACCTGCTCAACAGTTTTATAGCCATACGTTCTTCCGTTATCCCGTATCAGGCCGCTACCGTAATAAGAGAATTTACGCTGTTGGCAACAAACGAACAATTGCCGGACAACGACTTGTTTACCCTGCTCTTATGGGCCCTTCATGCTCTCGATAAAGGTGATGATTGTCGTTCGACCATAGCGATTTTTATGGTAAAATTTTATGATTCGATCGGCTACCGGCCTGATTTTTCCTGTTGTCAGAGCTGCGGCCTGATGTACCAAGGCAGAGCGCCCGCAGTATTCAGCAACCAGGCGGGCGGACTCATTTGTTCCAGATGTATGGAAGGTGGAGCCTATAACGGGCGTAAATTATCAACCGGAACAATTCGGGTCATTGACGCTATCCAACGTCAATCCTTCGACAAGCTGAGACGATTAAGACTTTCCGGAAACATTCTCAATGGCCTGCTCGATAATGCTTACCGCTACGGACGTCACCTGTTCCAGCGAGAAATTATCTCCTGGAAATTTTTCTCAGACGGCAATGGAACACCATCAGACCATCACAGGTAACGGATTTCTCCACTGTGCTCGACAATCTCTGAGCCGTCATCAAGTTTCAGCTGCAGGCCACCGGTATCACTTATGCCGATGGCAGTAGCCCGATATTGCGGTTTGTTCATTACATCAAAGCCAAACAATACCCGACGGCCAACAGTGCTGCTGAGCTCACACCAGCGCTCAATCAACGGATGATTTCGCTGCGGATCGTACCAGTCACCCTCGCTCAGGGAGCAATCCTCCTGGTGACACAGCAAGCCAAGGTTCCAGGTAAGTTTGGCAAGAAAACAATAGGTGAAGGTCTCGAGATCCACGGGCCGTTCCAGATATTGCTTTGCTGAAACTGCCACCTCCCTGATCTCTTGCGGAAAAATATTGTTATTTATATTTATTCCAAATCCAATCAGATTATACTCTTCCCTGGAAAAAGGGCCGTTAAATCCCTCTATTAGAATACCGGCAACTTTTTTACCAGCAATCAGAACGTCATTTATCCATCGTATTTCAGCACAGTCAACTCCAGTTTGACGCAATGATTCACAGCAGGAGACACCAACAGCAAGCGGCAACAGCAGACGTGTTTCCGGCAGAAGCGTGGAAATATATATCATCGTTCCCCACAGGCCGCCCTCAGGTGCATACCATTGCCTGACAAACCGTCCCTTTGAGCCGTGTAATTGATCAGCGAGGAAAACAGTGCCGCTTGACACCGAGGTCCCGGCCTGCTCCATCTGATCAATATGAGATCGAGCATGGTCCATGGTCCGTGCCATACTCTTTCGATGTTCGATGGCTGAGCCGACAAACCCGCCTTTACGGATTATCGTTTCTGCCCCGGTGGCTGCCATGGCGCCGGACCTGGCCGGCAATTCCACATTCAGGATATACTGTCGCAGCCGCTCAGGTGTGATTAGCGAAGTTGACACGATGGATTTCTGTTAAGAGGATTAATTTTAAAATAAAACCTTCTTCTCTTGACATGGGTGAGCATGGATCATAATTACATATTATCCCATTCTGCCTTGACCCTCGTTATTACCTTCTGAATCAGCGGCAGCTTTTCAACAGCACAAACCCCAACAAGCGGTTCACCCTGGTCTATTGAAATTCCCGGTTTGAAATAAATGGAATGAATAACGCCTTCTACTCCAGAATAATAAACCGGTGTATCGCGCTTCATGAGAGACATGGTGAAAACCTCTTCACCAGGCTTAATGGTTACCTCACGGGCACTTTTCTTGTCAATCCGGGACTGAATATCCAATGAGAAAAAATATTTGGCTCTTTCCGGTGCCGGGAAGAGGTAGAGCACCTCTTTAAGAATGCTCTCTATGATTTCCTTTTTCTTCAGGGGGTGGCGAATCGTCATCAACTTCTCGCCCGCCTCGACAAACTGCCCCTCCAGTTCACCATGCAGTTCTGAAACAATTCCGTTAATCGGAGCACCAACCAGTTTTGTGTTCCGCTCCCTGGTAATTTCATAGAGGGCAGTTCCCGGAAGATGATTCCATTCTCCACCAGGTGCATCCACCTCCACACCTTTCTCCACCTGGAAGTTGACAACACCTGTGTGGGTTGCGGTGATATCCACATAATCATATGGATCTGATCTGTATTTACTTAAAATTTCATCAAAATCTATTTCATTCGACATAACTATGTTCTACTCTTTAAGGGCTTGTTATGGTTATTCTTAATGACAATACCATCAGTGACGCCCGTCATCTGGATTTTTTAAGGCTGCGGAGCTGACAAAATCCACTATTTTGCAGACAGTCTGTTCCCCTCTGGCAAGATACGATATATATCGTTTATCAGTGAGCACATAACGCTCTGATTGATTCGAACGCAGGGTCTGGTAAATTTTCCAGCTCCCGCGTCCCCAGAACTGGGCATTGTTGTCATAAAAATCACATGAAATCGACACATCACTAATGCTCATGCTGCTCCTGTTGGTGAGTTCAAAGGTGGCCTTCACCTGTTTTGTAACCTGGTTTATATTCAACTGAACCCTTTCGAGGATCACCTTGTCCTCCAGCGCTGCAGCTTCACTGCTTATTTCTACCTCAGGGTTGAAAAGAGATACCAGATCAGGTGCCTCGGCAATACGTTTTACGCCATAGACTAAAACCAGTAATATTATTAGGCAGATGACACTATTTGCCCATTGTTTTTTGCTCATATCACACCTTTTTAAACGCTCACCTGAAAAAGTTTGCGCGGCCCTCCCTCAGGAGCCTGGTATATACTATATATCCTGCCCATGGCAAGCCAATTTTTTCGGGGTGAAAACAGACTCATGGCTGCCAGAATAGGTATTGCAGCCATGAAATCATCATTTAAGAGTTTTTCCTACTATTTTTTCACGGTTTCATTTACCATATTTACATTATGTTAGCAGACAAGTCCCCCTCTATTGAAGCAAACCTATTGATATGAAGACAGTCGTACGTCTCATTGGTATTACCTTCTTTTTCCTGGTGGCGGCT
The DNA here is from genome assembly GCA_964583415.1 of uncultured Desulfocapsaceae bacterium. Lineage (GTDB taxonomy): Bacteria > Desulfobacterota > Desulfobulbia > Desulfobulbales > Desulfocapsaceae > MADRE3. The sequence goes on along the minus strand of CAZOWJ010000007.1, from coordinate 32,354 downwards.
GCAGGCGTTACATTCCTCATGGCGCCTTACGTTATTGACTCTTACATCCTGCCTCGTTTGCTTGAGAAAATAGCGGTCATTGACAAATCTACCTCCATTTCGCGGATCACTCCCTATTCAACCAGGGGAACCTTCAGTTTTGATGACGGCGAAATGCCGGTTGCCTCCATACCCCATTTTGAACTGAGATACACCCCCACCTCTTTATTCAATCAGAAAATCTCCTCACTGACCATTGATCATGCAACCATCCACCTCGTCAAAGATGATAATGGCGTTCATATAGCCGGAGTCTCAGGCGAGTCCGCCAACCACGCTGCCTCTGATTCGGTTCATGTGCCGCCTTTGCTCTTTCCCGGTGTTATCGAGAGCCTCATACTCAAGCAATGTTCAGTGATCCTGCATGAACCTGGGCAAACAGATATGAGGTTTACCCTCTCATCCAGGATACATTTTACCTTTGATGATAAATCATCATCAGGCTTTGCTCTTTTATCCGCCCAGGGAGCTTTTCTGATTATTGACTCCATGAGCGCAAAAGGACATTTTTCTCTGGTAAGCGGCCCTGATGAGCATACAGTTTCAGTGAATCTGCAGACAGAACTCAGCCAGCTGACGGATCATTTTACCGGCCGTGAAAATATCATTGCCGGTTCTATGCTTATGGAAGCATCTGCAGTAATGGATGCAAAAGACCTGCAAATAAACAAGGTAACGGCGGCGGGTACAATTAAAAAATTTCAGTTGAAACATAAAAAATTGATTCTCCAGGGTGGCGAAACAGACGAAACCGTCTCTTTTTCCCTATCGGGGTCACCGCAGAATTTGGAATATCAGCTGGGCACTGTTGCCATCAATCAAGCCCTTGGCCTGCGCACAACAATAACAGGGACCGGAAAATATACCGGGAGACGGCTGCAGGCAAAAGGTACAATCAATAACAGTGTAACCAACCCCATAAATGGGAAAGATGGGCCACTTTCGGCTCCACTGACTTACGATTTGCAGCTGGATACCAACTCCCTGGGCTGGCAGGCAAATGTAACCGGAGAATATCGTTCAAAACAGCAGCGGACTCTGTCTCATGGAGATGTTTCACTCCTGCTGCCGGATATTACCTTGAACAGTTCGTTAACGGGTAACCGGGAGGAAATCAACGGAACCATCGATTTCATGAGCAAGCCATTGTCAATAAACAGGGGAGAATCGAGCCTGGATATATCCGAAATTAATCTGACGGTACAACTGCAAACCTCACCCAGGCTGAATTCGCTTCATCTTTCCGGCTCCATTGCCGGCATAAAATATCCGGCAGCAGGAGTAGAAATTGAAACACTCAGGCTCGATTTGCCCTACCATTTTCCCTTTACCCCGGGACACGAGCAACAGGAAGGCAGCTTAACGCTTGATTCTGTCATCTACAATAATTCTCCCCTGGCTACCGTTTCTGCAGCGCTGTCACAGCATGAAGACTCATTACACCTCTCGGGCTCTGTCGGTTCCCTTTTTTCAGATAACATGAAGCTGCAGGTTAATGGAACAGTGAAACAAACGCCGCTCCAGGCACACCTTACCTGGGCTCTTGACAAGGCTCCGATCAGCGCGACTATCCTGCCGCCGGCGGTTCCAATCGCTGCGGGTCTAGATTTTAATGGAACGCTTGCATCCAGCGGCAGCCTCTTATACCAAAATCGTCGGATTTCAGGAGATGCCCTGGTAAATCTCGAGATTGAATCACTTCAGATGCCTGAAAAAGATATAACCATCCAGAACATCTCATGCGGGGTTGATTTCCCAAACCTGCCTGCCTTCTCTTCCATGCCAAGTCAGCACTGTTCCGCAGGCCAGCTGGCGTTTGGCAACCTGCAGTTCTCTGATGCCAAGGTTGATTTTCGGGTAGAAAACCTGGATACAGTCTTTATCGAAAAAAGCAGCGTCAGATGGTGCCAGGGGAAACTGGAATCAACGAGTTTAAGATTGTCGAGAAGCAAACCTGAAATAAATACGGCTTTATACTGCAGCAAGATTAATTTTTCTGATCTTTTGAACCAGTTTGGACTTGATCAGGCTGATGGCGAGGGATCTCTCAACGGAAAACTGCCAATAGCGTTGTCAAAAGATGGACTCTCTTTCGATGACGGATTTTTATTCTCTACTCCGGGAACCGGTGGTATAATACGTTTCTCAAATACCGACATGTTGCGTCAGGGAGTTGCTGCTGCTGATGTGGGAGGATACCTTGACTACTCAATGAAAGCTATGGAGGATTTTTCTTATCAATGGACAAAACTCTCGTTCAACAGCTCAGGAGATGAGTTGCAACTGACCATGGAGCTCAACGGAAAACCTCGATCGCCCTTACCTTATGGCTTTAAAAACGGTATGATTATAGAAACAAATAAAGGGGAAGGGTTGCAATACCCGATTCGACTGGATGTCAATTTTCGGCTGCCTCTTGCTGAGCTGTTTCAGATTGGTCAGAATATTCAATCCATTAAGGAGAAAATGTAACATGAGACATTGGATACGTTCGGTTCTCATTTTGTCTGCTGCCGCAGTATTCAGCCTGCAGACAGGGTGTACCAGGCACGAGGTTGAGGTCAAACCGGTAGAAATTAAGCCAATCCATATTACTATCGATGTTAATGTTAAAGTCGATCGGGCACTTGATGATTTCTTTTCAGATATCGATGATGCTACTCAAACCAAAAAATCGCAATAAAGAACGATACCAGAGGAAACCATGATTAACCGGAAAAATATTACTGTTTTTAGCTGCCTTATCATAGCCATCATGCTCCTCGGAGCCATTACCTGCCAAGCCGCATCAATCAAAGACCGGATGGTCGCCAGGATTCCTGCAATCAATAGTCTTAAAAGCCAGGGCCTGATCGGTGAGAACAATAAAGGGTTTCTTGAATTTCGAACGGGTCAGAAAGTGCAGCAGGATGTGGTTCAGGGCGAAAACCAGGACCGCAAAGCCGTCTACGGTGCCATTGCCAAAAAACAAGGAGCAGATCCGGTTCTTGTTGGCAAGCGACGGGCCAAACAGATTGCCGATAAAGGCAGCCCCGGACAATGGTTTCAGCAACCGGACGGAAAGTGGTATAAGAAGTAGCCTGCAGTATGTCTTCTAACACCGACCGGCTTTACCGGGTAGACTCCGTTCCCGAAGACTTTGATTTTAATGAACGGGTCGTCGAAGTTTTCGACGACATGCTCGACCGCTCCATACCCTTTTATCAAGAGGTCATAAAAGCCACCGCACTGCTCTTGTCGCTTCATCTGAAAACAGGGGATACAGTCTGCGATCTCGGCTGTGCAACAGGTACCCCGCTGCTGGAATTTGCAAGGCTTTTAAAGAAAGAGAACTTCCAATTCATTGGAATCGACAGTGCTCCGGCCATGATTGAAAAGGCGAGACTGAAAACCGAACTCTATTCCCAGGAAGAATCAATCAGCTATTTCCAGGAAGACATCACCCAGCTGGAGCGTCCGGAAACCGGTGCATTCATCCTCAACTATACCCTTCAGTTTATCCGGCCGCTGCAGAGACAGGCGCTGCTAAAACGTCTGTATGAAAACCTGAGACCGGGCGGACTCCTTATCCTCAGTGAGAAAACTATTTGCAGCGACAAGCGGCTTAACCGCAGTTTTATTGATATTTATCACCGCTTTAAACGTAATCGTGGGTACTCTGAGCTTGAGATTTCCCGCAAGCGCGAAGCCCTGGAAAATATCCTTGTTCCATTCACTGTCGGGGAGAACCGAACGCTGCTCCACAACACCGGCTTTGAGCCGGTTACCCCCTTTTTCCAATGGTTCAACTTCTCCTCTTTTGTCGCCATTAAACCTGGTTGACAAACGTTCTGTTAAATGAAATATACTGATCACCTCCCCTCCCATATTCGCTTGAATGACATAGAAGCAGTGCATCGGGATCGACAACGCTGGGTAAATCAGCAGAAAAAAGGATTCCTTCGCTATCGCACACCATGCGAAAAACTCCAGCACTTCAATAACGGCACAATAGACTGCAGTGGTGACACGATAACACTCGGCACTCATCAGGAAATATCTGATGGACAGCAGCGGATCATTTACGATCAGCTGCGCGCCTTTATGCCGTGGCGAAAAGGACCTTTTTCAATATATGGTATTGACATAGACGCAGAATGGCGCAGCGAACGAAAATGGCAGCGGCTTGAACCGTTCCTTCCTGATCTGGACGACAAGATCGTTGCAGACATCGGCTGCAGTAACGGCTACTACATGTTTCGGATGACCCCGTCGAATCCACGGTTTGTCCTCGGTTTTGAACCGGCTGTTCAGCCATATTTCTGTTTTAATGCACTAAACGGTATGGCAGGGTTCAAAAACCTTGATATAGACCTCCTTGGTGTAGAGCATATCAAATTGTTCCCGGAAACATTTGATCTCATATTTCTGATGGGTGTCATTTATCATAGACCATCGCCGGTAGATGTTTTAAGAGACATACTGGACAGTTTAAAACCGGGCGGTACGCTTATTCTCGAGTCACAGGCCCTCCCGGGCAGTGATCCTGTTGCGCTGTTCCCTGAAAAAACCTACGCAAAAGTTCCCGGGACCTATTTCGTTCCAACCGGCAATTGTCTGATTAACTGGCTGATACGTGCCGGGTTTGAAGAGGTAACGCTGTTCTGCTCGCATCCAATGAGCAGTCGGGAGCAACGCAAGACCGACTGGATGGTTTTTGAATCCTATAGTGATTTCATTGACCCCGACAATTCAGACCGGACCATCGAAGGATACCCCGCACCCTGGCGGGTATTCCTGAAAGCAGTAAAAAAAAGGAACATTTGAAGAGAAAATGAGCACCTGCTGTTGCCTTTCTGTTAAGCTGTATTACATATTCGTCTGAATATACATCTACCCTAAAAATCAGTGAGGAAATCAATGAACCCGAAAAATTGTACACTTTACAGCGGCGGCCTCAAAGGTGCTGAAACTGCTTTTGGCGAAGCTGCAGAAAAATATGAGGTTGAAGAGGTAATCTACACCTTCAAAGACCACAAACTGGCCCGAGACAATAACAGCGTTGTGCTCTCTCAGGAAGATCTTGAGCGCGGTGATATCAGCATGGAACTTGCCTCCCGGATGATGAATCGTACCTATTATGAAACAGAGAAGATCAGAAAGGTCCTGCAGACCATTTTTCACATGGTAAACAGCGGCCATCAGGTATTTGTTATCGGCAACATCCAGGAAGACGGTTCGGTAAAGGGCGGAACCGGATGGGCCGTTGAACTTGCAAAGATGTTCAACAGGCCGCTGCATGTATTCGATCAAGCTTCTGAGAAATGGCATACCTGGAAAGGCGGCTGGCAGGAAGACACACCGACCATTAAATATGACACCTTTGTCGGGTCCGGCACCAGATATCTCAGTGATGCCGGTCGTAATGCAATCGAACAGCTTTTCGCCGACTCCTTTGGTTCATAATATTCCCGCGTAGCAATCCCGCAGACCATCTGCCTGCGGGATTGTTTGTCACTATCCTATTTCCGGCCAGGTATCGGCAACCTTATAACCGTATGGCCACGGATCGCTTGGATCCAAAAGGTACTGGTGTGTCCCGGTAATCCAGGCCTGGCCCGAAATTAACGGAAAGACAGCATTCTTTTCTCCAACACGTGTTACGGAATCGATCGAACAATGAAATCGGGAACCGATAACTGATTCTCCGATATACTGGTCGCCCACCTTCATCTTCCCCTGGTGATGAAGCAGAGCCATCCGGGCCGAACAGCCGGTCCCTGTAGGGCACCTGTCCAGTTTTCCTGGCTGGATCGTCACCGAGTTACGACCAAGCCAGACATTCTTTTCTTTTTCCAGCGGTGCGGCGATCTGACAAAAGGATATATGCTTCCAGTCAGGATTTTCAGGATGGTGGAAACCGAGCTGTTCATTGGCTGCATTTGTTATTTTTATACCGGTAACGGCGAGATCACGCGCTTCATCAGCAGTTATATTAAAACCGAGATCAGCTGCATCGACAATGACAAAGCTGTCGCCTCCATAAGCGGTATCAACCCGCAATGTGCCAATCCCTTCAACCTCAATGGAGGCATCGCATTTATCAACAAATGACGGCACATTCTTAACAGTTACCCTGGTAACTTTGCCGTTTTTGCAGTGTGCCACCACCTCGATGAGTCCACCGGGCGGCTCGAGAACCAATCTGGTTTCCGGCTCCTCCATGGCAATTATGCCCGTTTCAAGCAAGACGGTGGATACACAGATCGAGTTGGAACCTGACATCGGAGGCGTATCCTCCGGTTCCATAATTATCCATCCCATCTGTGCCTTCGGATCTTTGGGCGGAACCAGGAGGTTAAAATGCCGGAACACGCCTCCTCGCGGCTCGTTCAACAGGAAATTTCTCAGCTTCTGGTCCCTGGCAATCCAACGGGATTGTTCCCAGACAGTGTTGCCGGGGGGCGGTGCGACGCCACCGACAATAACATCACCGACCTCGCCCTCGGCATGACAGCCAACCACGTGTATAACTTTATTTGAATTCATGGGAGATAATCTTTACGTACCGGAGAGAAAACTTCTACAGCAACAGAATCTTCCAGGACCTCTGCGCTATGCTCCACGCCACCTTTCAGACACCAGCTGTCACCGGCTCCAACATCTATGATTTCACCCTCGACCACAAATCTGAGTCTACCGAAGATCATTATACCTGTCTGTTCGTGAGGGTGTGAGTGAGCAGGAATTTTAGCACCTTTATCCATATGAAACTGGCCCATCAGCGTTTTATCGCCGTAAACTGTTGTTGACAGCGTGATACCATCTACCAACTCCCGTGTTTTACCCTTACCCGCTTTTGTAAACATGTAACGACTCCTTATAATTTCTGAATTAATTCAACTTTAATTTTGAGTTATACATATCGCTCTAATCCAGACTTTTTTTACTGTTTCTTCACGTTTCCATGTCAATCTGCTGGCTAAAAAAAGATCGGTATTCATCTCGACGATGACTGACGTAGAGTATGGTGGAAATTTCTTTTTCCGCCACCATCTCCAGAAAATTGAGCAAACTCTCCCTGTTCTGATCGTCGAGCCCCTGGGTCGGTTCATCCAGAATAAGCAGCCTGGGTAATTTTATCAATGCCCTGGCAATCAGGGCCAATCGCTGCTGGGCGAAGCTTAAGCGTCGAAACGGGACTGTCCCATACGCTTCAAGGCCGATGTTGGCAAGCCACTCCTGTGCACGCATCTTCTGGCTGGCGGTGAACTTGCTGTATAGCCCGATTGAATCAAAAAAACCTGAAATAACAATCTGCAGTGTGCTGCCCGGGACATAATGACTCCTGTGCAGTGCCGGGCTGACAATGCCCATTTCCTTTTTTATTTCCCAGATAGACTCACCGCTTCCCCTCCTTCTACCAAACAAGTAGAGCTCGTTGGTGTAACAGTCAGGGTGGTCACCGGTAATAACTGCCAGAAGCGTTGACTTACCGGCACCGTTTGGTCCGGTAATCAGGGTATGATCCCCCTGCCTGACAAGCAGATCAAAGGCAGAGAATATAGTCCGATCCCCATAACCAACGGTGCCCTCGACCAACCTGACCAGTTCGGTCTCTTTGGCATCCTCAACACCCTTTATCTCAGACACCGGACTCCATTGTTTGGCATCGTTTTCTTGACCGATTGCCCCTGACACCTGCTTTCTTGTTCCCTGAAGAGCGATAGTGCCGTCTTCTATATAGGCAATATGGGTACACCAGCCGGGAATATCATGGCGGCTGGTGAGAAAAATCACCAGTTCGATTCCTCTTTGCTGCAACCCTTGCGCAACCCGGTCAAGCTCCCTGCAGGAATCAACATCAAGTCCATCATAGGGATTCTCTATCAACAGATGTCTCACGCCATGGGTAATTGCTTCAAGAATCAGGAGCTTTCTGCTCTCACCCGAACTTAGCTGGCGGTAGCCGCTTTCAAGGACGTGATCCAGACGAAATAATCGTACGAGTTCAGTTGCATCCTCACTTTCTCCTATAAAGGTGCCGGCCCTTGTTCCCGGATCAATCTTCTCCATATAATCAGTATCGTCATTCCGAACTTCCCGTTCGTACAACTCCTGCTGGCTGCTGAAACTGATAACACGAAAATTATCGACAACCTGAACCACCCCTCCTGTTTCATCACTCGTTTCTCCGGAGAACAATGATACCAGTTTGTCAGCACCGGATCTGTTTGAACCCAGGATGCACCAGGTCTCATTTTCTCTGATTGCTAAATGGTCGATCCTGAGTGTCGGAGTTGTGAAGTTTTTTACCTCAAGCCATGAACGTTGCATTTAAATCTCTCAAACAAGGTGAGTAATCTTATTGGGTTCCAGCTGATCGCTTTACCACGCCCATACTTCAAACTCAACACCATTGATAGCCGCTCCCGTTTACGGTTGACGAAACAGGCTATTCCGAGTTAAGTATTTGCGTTTTATCTTAACAAACAGAACTGGCAAATTTTCAGATGATTTGCATCAATGACAGGGGTATGCCCGGAAAAGAGCATACATAGAGCTGCTGCCGGAACACCTTTAAATAGCTTGGCCAAGAACAATGCGGTCAGTAGACCGCCTGGATAAAGGGACACTGAAATGAAAGCACTAATTGCCCTGGAAGACGGAACCGTCTTTGAAGGGCGTTCTTTTACCGGGCCGGGTGAAGCGGTAGGTGAAATTGTTTTTAACACCTCAATGAGCGGGTATCAGGAAGTTCTTACCGACCCCTCCTACACCGGCCAGATTGTAACAATGACCTACCCGCTCATCGGTAATTATGGAGTTAATCCCGAGGATATGGAATCGGCGGGAGTGCACCCGAAGGCCTTCCTTGTTAAAGAATACAACCGTATTCCTTCAAACTACCGGTCCCGCCAGACACTGGCGGATTTTCTTAAAAACCATAAGGTGCTCGGTGTTGAAGGATTTGATACCAGAGCCCTGGTGCGGCATATCCGCACAGCCGGTGCCATGAAAGGTATCGTTTCAACCGAGGACCTCAGCCCCGAATCACTGGCTGCTCGGGCTGGTCAGTGGACCGGTCTTGTCGGCCAGGATATGGTAAAACTGGTAAGCTGCAGGGAGCCGTATGGCTGGACTGACAACAACCCGGTAGCCGGAACTGATTTTTCCACGTCGCCCGGTGGCCCCGATGACCTTAAAGTTATTGCCTTTGATTTTGGCATTAAATACAACCAGATCAGAATCCTTACCGACAAAGGATGCAGGATTCAGGTCGTTCCGGCAACCACGGACGCTGATACAGTTCTGGGAATGAATCCTGACGGAATCTTCCTTTCCAACGGTCCCGGCGACCCCGAAGGAGTAGAAGGTGTTGTCGATACAGTCAGGAGCCTGCTGGGCAAAAAACCCATTTTTGGAATCTGCCTCGGCCACCAGATCCTCGGACTCGCCTATGGCGGCAAAACCTATAAGTTGAAATTTGGTCATCGAGGCGGAAATCAGCCGGTTAAGGACCTGCTTACCGGTAAAGTTGAAATCACTGCTCAAAACCACGGTTTTTGTGTCGACATGGGTAGCCTGAGTGCAGATACAGTGGGGCTGACCCATATCAATCTCAATGACGACAGCTGTGAAGGAATGAAACACAAACAATTCCCTGCCTTCTCGGTACAATATCATCCTGAACATGCGCCCGGTCCACACGATGCAATATATCTATTCGATCGCTTTATCGATATGATGAAAGAGCAGCGGGGATAAGCAGGAAACAGCAGTATCAGATTACCGGAAAGAGACCATCATCTTCATACGATTTAACGCACACCCAGAGAGATCATGCCCAAACGAGACGATATAAAAAAAATTCTCATCATCGGATCCGGTCCTATTATTATCAGTCAGGCCTGTGAATTTGACTATTCCGGAGCACAGGCAGTCAAGGCGCTCAAGGAGGAAGGTTATGAGGTCGTTCTGATTAATTCCAACCCGGCAACAATTATGACCGACCCCGGTCTCGCCGACGCTACCTATATCGAACCGATCACACCGGAAATGGTAGCCAAAGTTATCGAGCAAGAGCGTCCGGATGCGCTCCTCCCGACACTCGGCGGACAGACCGCCCTTAATACCGCCATCAAGGTCGCTGAACTGGGAGTACTGGACAAATACAATGTTGAAATGCTGGCGGCAAACATTGACGTTATCCGCAAGGCTGAAGGAAGAGATGAGTTCAGAGAGGCAATGCGGACAATCAACCTGAAAGTCCCGGAATCGGCAATCGTCCACACCATTGAAGAGGCAATGGCTGCAGCTGATGATATCGGCTTTCCGGTCATTGTCCGACCGAGTTTTACGCTTGGCGGCACTGGAGGCGGTGTGGCCTATAATCGCCAGGAGCTCAGAGGATTCTGCGAGCACGGTCTGGACCTGTCGATGACCACGGAGATCATGCTTGAACGCAGCCTGCTCGGCTGGAAAGAGTATGAACTTGAAGTAATGCGGGATGCAAAAGACAATGTGGTTATTATCTGTTCTATTGAAAACGTAGACGCCATGGGTGTTCATACCGGCGATTCAATCACCGTTGCCCCGATCCAAACGCTCACCGACCGGGAATATCAGGATATGCGCGATGCGGCAATTGCCATCATTCGAGAAATCGGTGTTGAAACCGGCGGCTCTAATGTGCAGTTTGCGGTTAACCCGCTTGATGGTGAGCTCATGGTCATTGAAATGAATCCCCGGGTTTCAAGAAGTTCGGCACTGGCGTCCAAGGCTACAGGATTTCCAATTGCCAAGATAGCTGCCAAACTGGCTGTTGGCTACACCCTTGACGAAATCAAAAACGATATCACCAGAGAGACCTACGCGTCCTTTGAGCCAACGATTGATTATTGCGTTGTTAAAATTCCGAGATGGACTTTTGAAAAGTTTCCAGAGGCTGATGACATCCTCACCACGGCGATGAAATCAGTGGGGGAGACCATGGCCATCGGTCGGACATTCAAAGAAGCCTTTCAGAAAGGAATGCGATCCCTGGAAACAGGCCGCTCCGGTTTCGGAGGAGATGGCAAAAACCTCCTGACCTCACTTGAGACTGAAGATCTGGAGAGCGGTCTGTTGAAACCTAGCTCTAAACGGGTGGCGCACATCCACGAAGCATTGAAACGTGGGATGTCGGTGAACCGAATCTCTGAGCTTACCCAGATCGATCCATGGTTTCTCCACAATTTGAAGCAGATCGTTGACACCGAAAATAAAATCATTGAACGAGGTTTTCAAGGCCTTGATCATGATTTTCTCAACACCTGTAAGCAGATGGGATTCTCTGATGTCCAGCTCGCCCATCTGACCAGAACCTCGGAAAACGACATCAGGGGACTCCGTCAAAAACTCACTGTTCTGCCGGTGTACAAGCTCGTTGACACCTGTGCTGCAGAGTTTGAGTCATATACACCGTATTGCTATTCTACCTATGAAACAGAAAATGAAGCGGTAATTAGCGACCGGAAAAAAATTGTCATCCTCGGCGGTGGACCCAACAGGATCGGCCAGGGTATAGAGTTTGATTACTGCTGTGTCCATGCCTCGTTTGCCCTCAGGGAGATTGGCGTTGAATCAATAATGATCAACTCAAACCCGGAAACGGTATCAACTGACTATGATACCTCGGACAAACTTTATTTTGAGCCGCTGACACGAGAGGATGTACTCAACATCATTGACCAGGAACAACCCGACGGGGTTATTGTCCAGTTCGGCGGCCAGACTCCGCTTAACCTGGCGGTACCTCTTGAGGAAGCCGGAGTGCCAATTGTCGGGACACCGCCAGACGCGATTGATCGGGCTGAAGACCGGGAACGTTTTCAGCAGTTTCTGCACAAACTGAATCTGAGGCAGCCCGAAAATGCCACCGTGTTCACCATGGAAGAGGCGTTGGCGGCAGCCGAGCACATTGGCTTCCCGGTTGTCATCAGGCCTTCCTATGTCCTTGGCGGACGCGATATGCGAATTGCCTACAACGGTGATGGAATCCGTGATTTTATGAAAGTGATCGGCGGGACGGTTCAGGAGCACCCGATACTGATAGATCAATTTTTAAAAGACGCTATTGAAATAGATGTAGATGCCATCAGTGACGGAGAAACCACCGTCATCGGCGGTATTATGGAACATATAGAAGAGGCGGGGATCCATTCAGGAGACTCCGCCTGCGTCTTGCCGCCGCACAGCCTTTCCGCTGCAATCATTGATGAAATCAAGGATGCCAGCAAAGCAATGGCCGCTGAGCTCGGTGTTATCGGCCTGATGAATGTTCAGTTTGCGGTCAAGGAGGACACCCTCTACGTACTGGAGGTTAACCCTCGTGCATCACGCACGGTGCCGTTTGTAAGCAAGGCAACCGGTGTCCCTCTGGCCAAGCTGGCGACCAAAATCATGATGGGATTGAAACTGCCGGAACTGGGCCTCACCACCGAAGTAGAGATCGATCATTGGGCTGTAAAGGAAGCTGTATTCCCATTTGACCGATTCGATGGAGTTGACACCTTACTGGGTCCTGAAATGAAGTCCACCGGTGAAGTAATGGGAATTGACGACAATCTCGGACTTGCCATCGGCAAAGCCCATCTGGCAGCAGGATCTTCACTTCCTGATTCAGGAAGTGTATTTATTTCTGTTCGAGACAATGATAAACCATCAATCGTTCCGGCAGCCAGGGCACTCCAGGAACTCGGATTCACCATCTTTGCGACCAGTGGCACTGCCCTGTTCTTCCAGGAAAGTAATATTGACTGTCAGCAGATCAATAAAATATCCGAGGGGAGACCGCACATTCTCGACAAAATTCAGGATCGTGATATTGTCTGGATCATCAATACATCTCTTGGCAAGCGGACCACCGAAGACAGCTACCAGATCAGACGGGCGGCTATCGACCTTCATATCCCCTATACAACCACGACAAATGGCGCTGCCGCCCTTGTCAGTGCAATGAAAGAAATGAAAGATCTGCCAATCGGCGTTAAGCCGGTGCAAAAATTTGCCTGATGGCAGAATAATTGACGGATAGCGCTCGACATTGCATGAAGATGTTTTAATGTAAGTTTTGCGATTGTCTAGAGCTGTTATAGTAATTACCTTTGTTAACATAATATGTTTATACACAACGTAGTACCGTACCAAAATTTCAGGAGGCCTTTTTGAATACCTTTTACAAAAATTTGAGCATGTGGCTGGTAATCGGCCTCACCATGATCTTGCTGTTCAACCTTTTCAATAAACCGCAGGGAACCAGCTCTTCCCTCACTTACAGTGAGTTTATGGCAAAGATTGAAAATAAATCGATCAATCGGGTCAGGATTGAAGGTGATGCGATTTACGGGACCTTGCAGGATGGAAAACCATTCAGAACGGTCTACCCGCCCACTGACGCCCAGCTCATCCCGATCCTGCGAGAAGCTGGCGTAGACATTACTGTTAAGGAAGTTCAACAAGACAGCTGGTTCATGACCATTTTTGTTTCCTGGTTTCCGATGCTCCTGCTGATCGGAGTATGGATATTTTTCATGCGCCAGATGCAGGGAGGCGGTAAAGGCGGTGCCCTGTCATTTGGAAAGAACAAAGCACGGTTGATGGAGCAGGGTGACAACAATGTAACATTTGCAGATGTCGCCGGTATCGATGAGGCCAAGGAAGAGCTTGAAGAGATCATAGATTTTCTCAAAGATCCTCAAAAATTCACCGTTCTTGGCGGACGAATTCCAAAAGGAGTTCTCCTGGCAGGTGCACCGGGTACGGGTAAAACCCTCCTGGCAAGAGCCATTGCCGGTGAAGCTGATGTACCGTTCTTCTCCATATCCGGTTCCGACTTCGTCGAAATGTTTGTCGGGGTTGGGGCCTCCCGTGTCAGGGACCTCTTTACTCAGGGTAAAAAACATGCCCCTTGTATCATTTTTATCGATGAGATCGACGCCGTCGGCCGACACCGAGGCGCCGGCCTTGGCGGTGGACATGATGAGCGTGAACAGACACTGAACCAGCTGCTGGTAGAGATGGACGGCTTTGAATCCAACGAAGGCGTTATCATTGTTGCCGCAACAAACAGACCTGATGTCCTGGACCCCGCGCTGCTTCGTCCTGGTCGATTTGACCGCCAGGTCGTCGTGCCGATCCCGGATGTTGGTGGACGGCAGAAGATCCTTGAAATATACGGTAAGAAGACCAAAATGGCAGCGCAGGTCGACTACGAAGTTTTAGCCAGAGGAACGCCTGGTTTTACCGGCGCTGATCTTGAGAATCTTGTTAATGAAGCAGCCCTGATGGCAGCTCGTCAAGGAGCGAAAGAGATTAATCTAGAACTGCTTGAAAAAGCAAAAGACAAGATCATGATGGGAGCAGAGCGCCGGTCGATGATCATCACCGAAAAAGAAAAGGAGATCACCGCCTATCACGAGGCAGGACATGCACTTGTGGCCTATCTGCTCCCCGATACAGATCCGATTCATAAAGTTACCATTATTCCACGGGGCCGGGCGCTCGGCCTGACCATGCAGCTGCCGATGGACGAGAAATATACCCATTCCAAAGGGTTTCTGAAAAACTCGCTCTGTATTCTATTTGGCGGCCGCGTCGCAGAAAAACTCATTTTTAATGAAATTACCACCGGTGCGGGCAATGATCTAGAGCGGGCAACTGCCCTTGCAAGAAAGATGGTCTGTGAATGGGGCATGAGTGATGAACTCGGGCCGCTTGTCTACGGCAAGAAAGAGGAACAGATATTTCTTGGACGTGAGATCGCCCAACATCGTGATTTCAGTGAGGAGACTGCCCGGCAGATTGATCTGGCCGTCAAGGATATTATTCTTGAAGCCAGCCAGAAGGTAGAAACCATACTGGAAGAAAACACCGACATCCTCAAGCGAATGGCTGATGATCTTCTTGAGAAGGAAACCATTGTCCTTGAAGATATCGAGCAGATCCTGGCCGAGTTTCGCCCTGATCAATATGCTGCAAGGGTCAAAAAGAGAGAGGCTGCACAGCAACAAAAAGATAGATCAAATAAAGTTTCAGAGCCCAAAACTTCGGTTTCTGAGCCATCTGAATCGTCTGAAATCAAATCAGAGCCAGAACAGACAAACGAAGAGCGTTCCCAGCCGCCGAAAACAGACAGTCAGGAAGACCAGCCGCCAGCTTCGGCATGAGATCAGAGCTCGACATCAAATTAATGGGCATCATCAATGTGACGCCCGACTCTTTTTCAGACGGCGGCTTATACCATGAATCGGATACTGCTGTCGACCAGGCGCTCCGTCTCATTGCTGACGGAGCCGATATTCTTGATATTGGCGGCGAGTCTACCCGCCCCTCTGCAGATCCGGTCAGTGTCAGTGAAGAGTTGGCACGGGTGATTCCCGTAATAGAACAAATTCGTACTTTATCCGATATCCCTATATCCATCGACACCATGAAGGCCGGTGTTGCCCGGGAAGCGCTGCAGGCCGGCGCAACAATTATCAACGATGTGTCTGCCCTCCGTCATGACCCGTTAATGCTTGAGCTGGTGAAGCAGACTGATGTCGAGGTAATTATCATGCATATGAAAGGTACTCCCTCCACTATGCAGGACAATCCCTCCTACTCAGACATCGTTGATGAAATCATATCTTTTTTTCAGGAAAGGCTTAACCTGCTGAAATCTGCAGGTGTTGATCTAGAAAGAATAACCGTTGATCCGGGCATTGGCTTTGGTAAGAAACTGGAGCATAATCTCTCGATACTGAAGCATCTCGAGAAACTCTCAACGCTTGGCCAGCCTGTGCTGCTCGGCCATTCCCGAAAACGTTTCCTTGGAGACATAACTGATATTGACACACCGGACAGAGATCTCGTAACTGCGGTTGTTTCAGGGCTTTGCCAGGACAAAAAGGTATCGATAATAAGAGTGCATGACGTTGTTTCAACAAGATACGCTCTGCAGGTAAGTCAGGCTGTCAATCAGGCTCACTGATCAGCTATTAACCCCAAAGCATCAGAGTGGCTGATTGCCCAGGTCGACAAAGCGATATCGATAGGGACTAGCTTTCGTTCCTATTGTTATCTCGTCTCCATCAGATAATGATATCTCGCCACCGCTATCATCTCCGCCTACCGGTTCCAGATTCACTTTTGTGCCACTTGCACTGCCCCGATCAACGATGCTGTGGCTGTCTCCGTGACACTCGATTTGCAGGTGTTCACGGGATATATTGAGCAACACTCCCCGGTCAACGAGATAGAGATCATTGTTGGGGTCAACCTGGTTGAGTTTGGGTCGTTCAATACGCTCAATTTTACCATCAACAACCCGTACCCTTGATTCTCTGCCAATTCGAAAAGGAAATTTCCTGATGGGAATAAATCCATTTATGATATTTCCCTGGGACACTGCGGAGAGCGCTTCAGGGGTCATCGCCTCAAGCACTGCTAATGGACGAAACATTTCGGTTATCTGTTTTTTATCAACCATAATCATCCCATGTATAATGTCTGATCAATCTCCTCCACAGTAGAAGGACGATATCTTACGGAAAACTATTCGTTCAGGATATCCTATTATAGTGATGAAATACAACCGTTTTATGGCTCTGACAATGGCTATTCACAGAGAAGTTGGGGGGGCTGGAACTAAGGGAAAAACGGGGCCTCGTCACGATATCACAGGTCGGATGGAGAGAGGGAGTGAAAGAAGAGATACCCAACCTGCTTCCATACCATGCCAAGGCCCAGCCTAAAATTTATCTATATTTTTCTATTTCAACCGGTCATCACTGAAGCGAATCGGTCAAAGCTTCATCGCCTGTATGGATGACTTTTTCAGCTAATCGACATTGTTCATGACTAGTCTAACAATAATCACTGTCAACTCTCCTTGCTTGTTTAAACAGGACAGAATCTCCTGAATCCTTTCCATGTGGACCCATTCTCCAGCTCCAGGAGCAAGCCCACCATGACATTGAAGCACTATACCACATTGTAGGACAAAAAGAGACAGAAAAAATCAACAGGCCGAACAGATAAGATTTGACAGTAGCGATGATCGTTTACAGAGGCCCCTTCTATTTCGGCTCTAATTTCGGCTCTATGAAGACGGGGCAATCGGGATGATAGAAATC
>CAZOWJ010000007.1:0-15077 GCA_964583415.1 uncultured Desulfocapsaceae bacterium | reverse complement strand
ATTTCGGCTCTAATTTCGGCTCTATGAAGACGGGGCAATCGGGATGATAGAAATCAGCGCGTGATCGAAATGTGCTTTCTCTGGCGTGTGCGGTGAATAGTCCCTTCAATCAAGTAGATTGCCAGAGCGCTCCAGACAAAAATGAAGCCGATCATCCTGGCATAGGAAAATTCCTCATGATACAGAAGAATACCCAGCAACAGGTTAATCGTCGGTGCTGTGTACTGGAGAATTCCGAGCAATGAGAGAGGGATATTGTGAGCGGCGTAAGCGAAGAGAAGCAATGGAATGGTGGTTACCACACCGGCACCGATAAGCAGAAGCGAAACCGATAATCCGGAATGAAAAATAGCCCCGTGTCCCTGATATTCAAACAGGAGCAGAACAGCGGCGGCAGGAAAGAACAGCATTAATGTTTCCAGAAAAAGCGCCTCAACCGGTAATACGCTTGTTTTCTTATGTATCAGCCCATAGATCGAAAATGATCCGGCAAGCATGAGGGCAATGAAGGGAAAACGGCCATACACGAAGGTTAGATAGGCAACCCCGCCGGCGGCAAAACAAAGAGCAGCAATTTGACCAGAACGCAGACGCTCTTTTAGAAAGTAAACCCCAAAGATTACGGTCACCAGCGGATTGATAAAATAGCCCAGGCTCGCCTCAACAATGTGCCCGGAATTTACTGCCCAGATATAAATGAGCCAGTTCATCGCAAGCAGGAGACTGCTCAAAAAAAAGGTTCTTAAAACAATCCAGTCCCGCAGAAGTGGAATCAAGCCCCTCATCCTTCCAAGGACAAGCAGCAGGAAAACCATTATGATAAGAGACCAGACCATCCTGTGGCAGAGGATTTCATAGGCAGGCAAATCCTCCAGGGACTTCCAGTAGATTGGCAGGACTCCCCAGACAATATATGATAAGGTTGCAGCAACGATGCCGCGGGTTGATTGCATGTATCCCTACTTTAAAACGGTATATGGCTCAAGCCAAACCCCGAATTCCTGAGAAGAAAGATAACCTTATAATAAAGGTTACAGGATTACTCAATCAATAATCCGCTCGACCACCAGTAGTAGCAGATATATGAACCTGCCATGATGAGCAACAGTGCTGAAATTTTGTTGACGTACTTTGAAAAACGTCTCAAGGCATCTATGACCACGGGCCCTTTGACAAAGGCCATACTGACGGTGAGGGCCATAAAGACTAAAGCAGTTCCCATAATATACCAGAAAAACTGCGATAATCCGACAACCACATCACCAGCGGCGATCGATCCGCCGACAACAACAAGAAAAATTGGCAGTGTACAACTCAAAGAACTCGCTCCAAAGGCGACACCAAAAAGAAAAAATCCTCTGATGCTGATGGTACGGGGGTCACCGATGCCTGCACCGATTCTCATGAAAATTGAAAATGAAATATGTTTGCCGAAAAACAGCCAAGCCCCTACAAATATCAGACCCAGTCCAATGAAAACTGAAACCCATGGCATGAGACTCATCAGATATGTGCCGCCAGCGGAAACCACAAGCCCAATAATACCGAACAACACCCCATACCCTGAACTGACAACAAGTGCCACCCCCATTGCCTTGGCCAGACGAACAACCCAGGAACGTTGACGGAACTGCTCATCCTCTGCGCCAAGGTAAAGGGACAGATAAACAGGCAACATGGCAAATCCGCAGGGGTTTACTGCTGAGACCATTCCTGCTCCAAAGGCATACCCGACGTGCAGAAGACCTGCCAGTTGACTTACCCCATTACTGATCAGGGCCTGAATATCCATTACCACCTCATTATCATCAATTATTTACATAAAATGAGCCTGCCGATCCCGGCCGACGTCCTATAGTGTAAGTCTTTGTATCAATCTTTCAAACAGTAAGATGACCGAATGTTTCTTATTATCTCAAGGCTACCATTTCTCAGGAAGCAAGTTCAGGTTCTGTTGAATACTTCATCAAAAAACATTATTTTTTTACTCAATATTACAAGATGTTACACTATCGTATAATAAATAACTGACTGGAGTCATTTTTTTATTGACCGCAGTCAATTTTCGTGTAATTATCGACCGGAGTCAATTTAACAGATAAAATCGTTTTGTCCCTCGTGCTTTATAAAGCCCACGAGGAAGATATGGCCGCATATAAGTTAAACGTAAATGCACCGCTCATTTCTATTTGAGGGAATGTAAATAAACACCATGTACTCAACAAGAGAAAAAAATAAAATAACCAAACGTAAATGCATTCTTGAGGCAGCCATTCGTTTATTTTCCAAGAAAGGCTACCAGCAGACGAGCATAGAAGAACTCGCTCGCGAAGCCGGTATTGGCAAGGGGACCGTTTACAGCTATTTTCAAACCAAAAAGGATATTGTCCGAGCATTCTGTGAGGATGAACTGGAGTTCACCAGGGAAGAACTTACCAATAATACCAACCCGGATACTCCGCTCAAAGAACAGCTTATGATTTTCTTCATGGCAGAGTTTAAACATTTATGTAGAAATAAAGAATTTGGAAGACTCTACCTGCAGGAGAAAGTCTTTCCCAGAGAGCAGCATTCAGATGAAGACCTTGAAATGCAGAACAGATATTTCGAGTTGCTCTTTCCTATCTACCACAAGGCTCAGGAACGAGGTGAATTAAGAAAAGATCTCGAGCTGCTCCATATATCAGGCCATTTCTATGCCCTTTACCTGCTGATGACCTCATGCTGGTTCAACGGCATGATTCCAACTGAAAGCATTGAAGAAGCAATGTCCACAATGGTCGATCAAGTAATTACAGGCCTGAAACCTTAGACATAATCTGGTGCCCCCGATGACAACCGAATATCAGAAACCTGAAACAGTCAGAGGAAAGATTGTGTTCTTCTTCTGGAACAATCTGCCCCGTTTTGTGCTGCTGGTGATGATTACCCTCATTATTGTGCTGTTCATGACCATCAGTGACAAGAAATCTGCGCTCCAGGCGGAGCAGAAAGCCGCCATAAAACAAGAACGGCCCCCGGTTAATACGGTGGTTATGGAAGTCATCCCACGACCTATCACTAACAAAATTAACCTGCCAGGCTCCATTGAACCGTGGACACGCCTTGAGCTTATTTCAAAAATAGCTGGTTCCATAGAAGAGGTCCTGATCCAGGAAGGCGACTCGGTGCAGAAAGGTGATATCATCGCACGGCTGGAATCAGATGATTACCGCATCGCTCTTGATCGGGCTGAGGCCGCTTACAAATTCGCCAAAGCTGATTTTGAAAGAGACAAGTCTGTTTATGCACAGGGGGTCATACCTACGGCTGAGCTCGACGCACGTGAGACGAGCATGCAGACGGCCAAGGCTGATCTGGATAACGCCATGCTGCTCTATAAGCGCTGTACGATTAAAGCACCAATCAGCGGCGTTATCAGGAGTCTCGACGCCAAGGTAGGATTGTATCTTGGCATTGGCGATCCGATCGGCAGAATATTGCAGATTGACAAAGTGAAGGCGGTTATTGGCATTCCGGAATCAGACATTACCGCAGTGCGTAACCTACCGACAGTGGATCTAATCATTCAGGCCCTTGAAAACTTAAATGTCACCGGCAAGAGCCACTTTGTCTCCTCCTCGCCGGAGACTGCCGCCCGACTCTATCGTTTTGAACTTGAGATAGATAACCCCGATCACCGGATTCTTCCGGGAATGTTTGTCAGGGCCAATATTATCAAACAGAGTCGTGAAGACGCCTTGACCATTCCATTTTACTCAATAATTTCCCGCAATGATGAACAGTATGTATATCTCGAAAGTGATGGTGTCGTGAAACGGCAGAATGTAAAGACAGGCATCATGGAGCAGTGGATGGTGGAAATTACTGACGGTCTGAAAAATGGCGATCGTATCGTTGTCGAAGGGCACCGTGACGTGGAGAATGATCAGAAAGTCAATGTTGTCAAAGTCATCAGTGATCCTGGAGCGTATTCATTATGATCATTTCAGATACCGCCGTTAAAAAGAGTACGACGGTCGTCGTGCTTGCCCTGCTGCTGATTGTCATTGGGATCTATAGTTATATGGTTCTGCCGCGGGAAAGTGATCCTGATGTGACGATTCCCAATGTCTTCATTTCAACCAGTTATAGAGGTGTATCACCAACTGACATTGAGACATCTATTACCATTGAAATAGAAAAGAAAATCAAAGGGCTGGATGGATTAAAAAAAGTCCAGTCTGTCAGTTCTGAAGGTCTCTCATCTATCAATGTTGAGTTTATTACCGGAACGGATATTGACAAGGCACTTCAGGATGTCAAAGACAAGGTTGACGAGGCTCTCGGTGAACTCCCCACCGACCTCGAGGAAGATCCATCGGTTTTTGAAGTAAATATTTCAGAGATGCCGATTGTTGTTTATTCGCTCTCTGGAACCTGCGGGCTGCCCTGTCTTAAAAAAATTGCTGACGATATCGAGGATGATATCGAGGGCATCAAGGGTGTTTTGGAAGTAGATGTAACCGGTGGCCTGGAAAGAGAAATTCGGGTGGAAGTGGATTCTGAAAAACTATCCCACTACGGTCTGTCCATCAACAACTTCCAGTCGGTTGTTAATGGCGAGAATCAGAACACCTCAGGCGGTTCCATCCGCCTGGGCAACGGCAGGTTCCAGCTCAGGGTTCCCGGCGAATTCTCCACCCCTGAAGAGATTTATGGTCTGGTACTGACGATCCATGGAGGTGAACCGGTTTACCTCAAAGATGTTGCCGCTGTGGTCGACGGCTTCAAGGAAGAGACCTCACGATCCCGCTTAAATGGTAGGGACGCTATTAATATCGCGGTTAAAAAACGATCTGGTGAAAACATCATTGAAATCAGTAAACGAGTTGAACAACTCATTGAAGAAAACCGGATTACCTGGCCTCGCGGTACCGAGATTACCAAGGTACTTGACAAGTCACGCGACATTGAAAACTTGGTTGCAGACCTCGAGAACAATATCCTAACGGGACTGGTTCTGGTTTTACTCGTAATCTTCATTGCCATGGGAATTAGGAACGCTCTGCTGGTCAGCCTGGCAATTCCATTTTCCATGCTGCTCTCCTTTTCGATATTGCATTTAATGGGAATCACCCTCAATATGGTTGTTCTGTTCTCGCTTACCATCGCCCTGGGCATGCTCGTTGATAATGCGATTGTCATCGTCGAAAATTCCTATCGATTCATGGAACAGGGGGCCAACAGCGTTGATGCAGCAATGAAGGCGACTGCTGAAGTTGCTTATCCGGTTATGGTCTCGACCCTGACAACACTTGCAGCATTTTCTCCGATGCTTTTCTGGCCAGGTGTTATGGGAGATTTCATGAGCTACCTGCCACTCACCCTGATTGTTACCCTCTCATCCAGTCTGTTTGTCGCTATGGTCATTAATCCGGCAATGGTTTCAATCTTCATGAAAGTGAAGAGTACCGGTAACCCCGGCAGACAGCAAACGGCTGAGTCACTCACTGCAGCCATCGAGAAACCTGCAGAAATCAAAGGTTTTCTGTTAACACACTATAGCAGGGTCTTATCGCGTGCCCTGCGGACACCATTGTCCATCATTGGTATCGGCTTCTGTATCCTTGTTCTGATGTTCCAGGGCTGGCAACTAATTGTCGGGCTGAGAAAACCGGTTGAATTCTTCCCGGACATCGAACCCAAGGGTATTTATGTGAACATCGACGTTCCTGAAGGCGCTGATATCGATTATATAGACCGCATTACCCAGCGCATAGAATTTTTACTCTCAGGAGAGCAAGTCGCCGGTGATGGAACTCCGATCAATGAAGATTTAACACCGCTGAAAGCCTTGTCCAAGAAGGAGCATGTCCGGGAAACCGGGCCGTCCCATTATGGACCAAGCGACATGGCTAACGTCGAAAGTATCTATATGAAGGCGACGGTCGAGTCGAGCGGTGGCTCAGCCTTCGCTGCCAACACTCCAAACCACATTGGTATACGATTTCTGGAGATTCAGGATCGATGGCGATCATCACAGGT
This sequence comes from uncultured Desulfocapsaceae bacterium, assembly GCA_964583415.1. Classification (GTDB taxonomy): domain Bacteria; phylum Desulfobacterota; class Desulfobulbia; order Desulfobulbales; family Desulfocapsaceae; genus MADRE3. The sequence continues at coordinate 9,050 of CAZOWJ010000007.1, read as the reverse complement.
TGATGTGGAAGAGATCAGGGAACGGATTAAAAATGTTCCCGGTGGAAAACTCACCATTGCCAAAGAAGAGGAAGGTCCCCCGACAGGATCACCAATCAATATAGAAGTAGTGGGTGACAATTTCACCGTTCTCGGGGAAATCGCAAAGAAAATCAAAGAGGTGCTGGAAACCATTCCCCATGTTGAAGACGTCCGTGATGATTTTGTTGAGGGAATACCATCTGTCCAGGTCAATGTTGACCGGCAGAAAGCCGCGCTTTTCGGTATGACCACTGACATGATAGGGTTCGCACTGAAAAGTGCATACAATGGCCTGGAAGTTTCATCTTTCCGTGAAGGCAGTGACGATTACGACATCACCGTGCAGTTGAATGAAGCAGACCGCAAAGTGGTGGACATCCTCCACCAGCTGATGCTGCCCACTCCATCCGGTGAACTGGTACCACTCTCAACCATTGCGGAGATCAGCTTTGCCGGATCAATCGGTGACATCAACCGGATCAATAACGAACGGGTGGTCACCGTCAAAGCAAATGTCGACGAAGCCAAAATCCCCGGACCGGTTGCCCGAAGCGAAGCAGAGCAGATGCTGAAACAATTCCCGCTGCCGCCCGGTTACAAAGTACGGTTTACCGGTGAATTTGAGTTCCAGCAGGAATCTCAGGATTTCCTGACCAAGGCATTCCTGGTTGCCCTGCTCCTTATTTTTCTTATTTTAGTGTCAATGTTCAATTCTGTCAGCCAGCCTTTTATTATCATGACCTCGGTGATACTCTCACTCGGTGGGGCTTTCCTCGGACTGGCATTGTTCTCCTTACCATTCGGTATCATCATGACCGGCGTCGGTGTGATCTCTCTTGCCGGTGTAGTGGTAAATAATGCCATTGTCCTCATTGATTATACCAATAAACTCAGGGACCGAGGCTATGATTTGAAAGAGGCCGTCATCGCTGCCGGGGCCACAAGACTGAGACCGGTACTGCTTACCGCTGTTACAACGATACTTGGCCTTATCCCCATGGTAACCGGGATATCATTTGATTTTCATACCCTGTCCATATCATGGGTCAGTGAATCAAGTCAGTGGTGGCGTTCCATGGCGGTGGTTATAATCTTTGGGCTAATGGTCGCAACCTTCCTCACTCTGGTGGTCGTGCCGACATTCTACTACCTAATAGAGCAGGCTGATGATTTTCGTCAGCGCTCTGTCATCGCTGTAAAAAACATTTACTGGAAGCCATACAGCTATCTTGCTGGCGAGCCACTTATCAAGAAGGAGCTACAATGAACCGATTCCCGTCATCCATAGCCGTTATTTTAACCATCGTCTTTGCACTGATGCAGATACCATGCACGGTCATCGGTGCCGACACTGAAGCTATTGATCTTTCACTCACCCAGGCGGTAAAGGCAGCCCTCCAGAATAATCTCAACCTGAAGCTCAGAGAGGAAGACGTTACCATTTCTGAAGGCAGGGTCCAGGAAGCGGAATCAACATTTGATGCGCTTCTCTCTGCAGACATCGGTGCATCGGAGACCAACAGCACACCGGTTACGATTGCAAGCAGTACAGAAGAGCGTAACGCTGCATGGAATGCAGCCGTCCAGAAACGATTCAGCCCCGGCACCGAGTTCGACATTTCCTGGAATAATGGCAACCTGGATACCAACTCAGAAATTTACCTTTTCGATCCGGTTTACAATACTGCGCTCACCCTTGGTATAAAGCAGCCGCTACTCAAAGGACGGGGAACCGAGGTTCAGATGGCCGACATAAACAGTGCCCAGAGCGGTTTGCAGGCAAGCTCGTTTCTTGTGGACAGTGATGCGGCCGACCTTGCCGCTCAGGTTAAGAACGCCTACTGGCAGCTGGTATACGCATACCAAAACCTCGATGTACTAAAACTGGGACTCACACTGGCCAAGACCTTGCGCGATGATACAGAGGCAAAAATACAGGCAGGGAAACTGGCCAGCATCGATATCTACCAACCGGAAGCTGAAGTGGCTCGAAGGGAAGAGGATCTGATCTCCGGGGAGCGGGCCATTAGTGTTGCAGAAGCAAACATCAAGCTGCTGATGAACAGCCAGGACTGGCTCACCCCCATCTCTCCTAAAGACAAACCGGAAACAGCGGCAGTGAAACCAGATATAAAAATGGTTCTGGACAACGCCCTTGCAAATCGTCCCGACCTGAAAGCATTTACAATGCAGATTCAAGCCTCAGAGTTCCAGGTTAACAAAGCAGAGAACAATATTCTTCCCGCACTCAATCTTGTCGGCTCAGTAGGATTTGGCGGCACCGACGACACCTATGGCAATGCCCTGGACAGCTCTCTTAATGACTCGGAAACTCAATGGCAGGTTGGTGTCACGTTCTCCAGACCATTCAATAACTCACTGGCAAAAGGTCAGCTCCGCAAAGCCTTAGCCGAAAACAGAAAGGACCGCACCAGCCTCGAGCTGCTCAAGCAGGATATCAGAAGAACAGTGCGAATTACCGTCCGCGACGTGGAGCTTGCCCTTAAGGCAATAGAGGCGACCAATAAAACTGCAATTGCAACAGAAAAGGCACTCGAAGCAGAGCAGATTAAGTTTGATGCAGGACGCTCTACGACGCTTGATGTGCTCATCGCCCAGCAGGATTATTCCAATGCCCTTTCTGCAGAGAACCTGACCAAAGTTATTTATGCCCAAACACTCGCAGAACTTGACCGAATCCAGGGGTTCATCACCATGAGTGATTAAAAAAATTATACCGTAGTACACGGTACAGGGCCGTATACTGTCAATGAATCATCGGTGAACTCAAATTGCGACAAATAGTAACCGATTATAACGACTCACATCCTTGTACAAATTTTTCTGATCATATACAGTAGAGGAGAATAAATAATCAGTAAGAACCTGAATCCAACACAAGGAAAATCTTAACAGAATGAGTAAATCAGCACTTTTTGAACAGCCGTTACGCATGGATTTAGGTTCAGAACATACCATTTCTGCTGATTCAGAGGAAAAAGCTCTGAAAATTCTTGTGGTCGATGACGACCCAATGACGTTGGTGGGTCTGAGAAAAATGCTTGAAAGCGGTGGCAAAAAAGTTTACACCGCAGAAAATGGAGATGATGCGCTGTCACTGGCTCTGGAAACACTGCCTGATATGATCATCACCGACTGGCGTATGCCCAAAGTAAGCGGCATAGACCTCTGTAGAATATTGCGATCAACCACTATAACCCAGCATATTTATATCATTATGCTCACCGGCAAAGAGTCCGATGAAGAGCATGTTCAGGCTCTTGACGCCGGAGCTGATGACTTTGTCGTCAAACCCTTCACCCCGAGAGTCCTCGCTGCCAGGCTGAACAGTGGTGAAAGAATCATCCGTTTCCAGCAAAAAATCAGTCAGGATCATAAAGTAATCCAGAAATATGCGGCCAGGCTCGCTGCTGCAAATAGAAAACTGGAAACCATGGCAATGACCGATGCCCTCACCGGCCTGCCGAACAGGCGCAGCGCTCTTAATCGTCTCAAGGAAGAAGTTTCCGAATCCCGCCGCCACAATACCCCGCTCAGCTGTATCATGATCGACGTTGATCATTTCAAATTAGTCAATGATAGTTATGGGCATGACATCGGTGATCGCGTACTTAAAAAAATTGCCGATATTTTCAATACTACAGCCCGAAGCTATGACATGGTGAGTCGAATCGGGGGAGAAGAGTTTCTGGTAATATGTGCACGCAGTGCACTGTCGGAATCAAGGCAACTTGCCGAACGTCTCCGACAGGCAATACACAGTCTTCGAATCAGTCTAGAAGAATACACCATCCAGACCACCATAAGCCTTGGTGTTGCCTCATGGCATGAAACCATGTCCAGTGGTGAAGACATGACAAAAGCCGCAGATCGTGCTCTCTACCGGGCTAAACAGAAAGGAAGAGACAGGGTTGAGATTGAGGAATATCCCGGCAAGTTCTAGCCCATTGGCGAGCTTTTATCATTATCTATCTTTCCAGCTTTTTCTTTCAAACTCTCCGCCAGTTCATCAGACAGGTTCACCAGTCTGGTAAACAGATCATGGGCGCCAGACATATCATTGGTCTTTCCTTTACTCTCGAGACGGAAGGCGATGTCTCTTACCGATTGTGCAGAAAAGTGATTGACTGCACCTTTATAGGCATGCGCCGCATCATCAAGTAGCTGTGGATCTTCTCTGATAATTGCTTTTTGAATCGAATTTAACAACTGCATCTTTCTTTCCACAAAAAGAAGAATCAGTTCATGAAACAGTTTTTCGTCTCCTCCGACAAACTGCAACGCTCGTTCATAGTCCCAAAGCTGTGACCCGTCAGCATCACCTGCTTTATCTGCCTGCTGATCTATCCTGACCGTACTGGTTTGGCTATCCACAAGCCATGGTTTCAAGCGTTTTACAAGCTCGTTGGGCTTGATCGGTTTTGAAATAAAATCATCCATCCCGACCTCGAGACAGCGAGCCTTTGTACTCTCCATCGCATTTGCAGTCATGGCGATGATAATGACACGTTTTGTGCCCGTCGCAGCCTCTCTCTCACGGATGATCTCGGTAGCTTCATAGCCGCTCATCTCAGGCATCTGGATATCCATCAGAATCACATCATAGCTGTTGGCATCACTTAACTGTACTGCCTCCCAGCCATTTACCGCCAGATCGGTATCAAGACCAAATTGCTCAAGAATAGCACAGGCAACTTTCTGGTTAATCTGTTCATCATCAACGAGCAGGACCCGGCCGGACAGCAGAGGTGTCCGTTCGGTTCTGGGGTCATTATTAGGTGAAATATCATTGTTATTTGAACGGTTTACGAGCATATCGTAGAGGTGCGTCTGGTGAATCGGCTTATGAATTATAGCCTTAACACCGTTTTTCTGGGCAGATTCAAACTTCAGGCTTCCTGAGCTGAAAATAAACATATCAGGCCCGTGAGCCCCATACTGATTGTTCAATTTTTCAGCCAGCTGCATTCCATCCATGCCAGGCATGTGGTGATCGATCAATATGATATCAAACGGTTGATTAACCTTAAAACCACGTTCAACCCGCTGCAAGGCGTCATGGCCGCTTACACATGAAGTTATCGATACGCTGCAGGCATTGAGATAATGATCCAGAATCATCCTGTTTGTGGCGTTGTCGTCGACGATGAGAATGCGCTTGCCGTCGAGCTTCAGGCAGGGATAAGCAAAGTTTGAGGCAGGTATTACCTGAAGCGGCAAGGTAAACCAGAACTCGGAGCCTTTATCTACCTCGCTGCTAACCCCGATGTCGCCGCCCTGGAGCTCCACCAGCTGCTTACAGACGCTTAGTCCAAGACCGGTACCACCATATTTTCGAGTGGTCGAACCATCGGCCTGAGTAAATTTTTCAAAAAGATGCGGCAGGGACGCGTCTGAAATACCTATACCGCTGTCTATCACCCCGAACCTGAGCAGCTGTCTGTTGGCCCGAGTTTCAATATGCTCCACCTTGAGCAGCACTTCGCCCTCAGCGGTGAATTTAACCGCATTACTCACCAGGTTGGTAAGTATCTGCCGCAACCTGACAGGATCTCCTTCAACAAAACAGTGTACATCGCGCGGTATAAAACTGATGAGATCTATCTTTTTTGAATTAACTGCATCAATAAACAGAGAGGCTGTCTCCTCAGCCAGTTCTCGTAAATCAAAAGGGATCGATTCAAATTCAACCATACCCGCTTCGATTTTGGAAAAATCAAGAATATCATTGATGATATACATCAGGGAATCAGCTGATCGGGTTGCTGTTTCAAGCAGTCGTCGGTACTCCTCGGTCAGTGGTGCTCCCTTGAGCAGCGACAGCACGCCAATAACCCCATTCATCGGGGTGCGAATTTCATGGCTCATGTTAGCCAGAAATTCTGTTTTGGCCTGAGCAGCAGCCAGGGCTTCATCGCGACTGTTGCGAAGCTCCCCGGTTCGTTCCTCAACCAGCAATTCCAGATTATGTCTATGCTGGTTGAGTTCACTATCTCTAACCTGAATAGCATCGAGCATGGTGTTGAAATCGTCTATCAGGCTGCCGATTTCGTCCCTGTTGGCACGCTCAACCCGAACAGAATAGTCACCAAGTTCAGAAATCCGCCGAACGGTATTAGCCAGGCTGAAAACAGGATCAGTAATACCTCGCTGCAATTTTCGAGCGGCAAGCTGAGCAACAAAGAGGATACAAAACATGCTCAGAACAAGAACATAAAAGGTGTTGTATATCTGACTTTTCAGTTTATCAAGATTTGATCGTACATAGACCGTACCAATGCGTTTGTTCCGCTGGGTTATGGGGTGAAAAATTTCCAGTTTCGGAACACCACCATGTTGGACAAACCGATATCCATCATCACCGATGGTCTTCGGCGGTGGTGTCTCTTTTTTATCATTTTTCCTCAGATAAACGGCATATGGCTCATTGTTGCTGTTATAGAGCGCTCCAGCTTCAATATCCTTATGCTCTCTTAAAACGCTGAGCAGTTCTTCTGCTGAACCATCCTGCGGTGAACCTAACGTTGAGGGGCTCAGCCGTGATATGGCACCTGCCAGTACCTCCAGGTTTTCAACCATGCCGGTTCTCAGTAATCGAACCTGATTCAATACGGAAAGTGAAGAAAAGAGCAAAAGAGCCATTCCAGTGATTGCCATAATCAGCCAGGTGATTTTTCTCTGGATTGGTAAATTGTGAAAATAGCTGAATTTCAAATGATTAACCTGCTTTTATTTGACATGGGGGCCGGTTTTCAGGGATTATTTCTATAAATTGGAAATTCATTACCAAAACTATTAAATAGTATCAAAGCAAAACGGTATAATCCAGTTATAAGACAAGAAACATTTTGAACAAGAGCGGAGATTCAAAATGACTATCGGGAGCTGCAAACTGTTTAGACAGGGAGCGTTACAAAAAAGGGTAACACAAGCACAAGCCATTCTCAAAGCCTGCGATCTCTGTCCTAAAAACTGCGGTATCAACCGACTCGAAGGCGAACATGGAATTTGTGCCACAGGCCGATATGCAAAGGTAGCCAGCTATGGTGCCCATTTTGGAGAAGAACAGCCACTTACCGGGACCAACGGCTCGGGAACCGTATTTTTTGCTTCCTGCAACCTGCGCTGCTGTTTTTGTCAGAATTACGAGTTCAGTCATTTCCCGGGCAACTATGCACAAACACCCCCAGAGCAGCTGGCAGCAATTATGCTCAAACTTCAGGGGAAGAACTGCCACAATATCAACCTTGTCTCACCTGGCCACGTAGTACCGCAAATACTCGAGGCATTGGTTATTGCCCTTGAACAGGGGTTGAAGATACCAATAATTTATAACTCGAGCGGTTACGAATCAAAAAAAACGCTCGCACTGCTTGACGGGGTAATTGACATATATATGCCTGACTTCAAATTCTGGCAACCTGAAAGCAGCAAGAAATACTGTGATACAGAAGATTATCCTGACATTGCAAAAGGGGCACTTTTAACAATGCACAACCAGGTCGGCGACCTGATCGTTGATCATCACGGTATTGCTGTCAGAGGACTTCTGGTCAGGCACCTGATTATGCCCGGAGGACGCCAAGAGACGAAAAATATTCTTGAATTTATTACCAGGTCGATCTCACCCCAAACCTACGTCAATATCATGAACCAGTATCGTCCATGCGGGTCTTGTGATCAACACCAGGAACTGAGACAAGCTATCGGCGCCGATGACTACCAGGAGGCGCTGCTCTTTGCCAAGCAGGCTGGGTTGGAAAGACTTGATCAGATGGATATCAATACCCTTCTGGCAAAATTTGGGATTATATAGCTCCTTTTCACTGCCCGGCAGGGCAGCATTACAAGCTGTTAAACCTGGACCCAGCAGTCTTCTGCAGCTGCGCGAAAAACAGCCTTGAGAACTCGTGTATTGGCCAGGCCATCTTCAAATGTAGAAGGAACCTCTGAATCATCCAGGATTGCCCGGGAGAATTCATCGCCCTGCAGGGTATATTGATCGACTACAGCAAATGAATGGACCCTGGTCTGCTCACCCAGGATGTCGCCGCTATCCTGGTGAACTATACATTCTCGGTCTTTTGGAGCATTAAAGGGTATCAGCACCTCCAGATGTTCCCTGGTTCCGAAGATGTGCATAGACTGAAACGGCACAAGCTGAGTACTGACGCCAAAAACGGCTTTGCCACTCGGAAAGTCCATGATAACTGTTCCGAGCCGATCAGTCTTCATATTCGGATCAAACTCCAGCGAGGCAGCGACCCTAAAAGGCTCTTCCCGAAACAGATAACGTGACAGGGTCACCGGATAACAGCCAATATCCCACATCGCACCTCCACCTGTCTCCACGACATTGCGAATATTCTGAGGATCTATATTGTGATAGGAAAACATTCCCTGGATGAGTCGTAAGTCGCCGAGTTCCTTGTTGATGACCTTATCATACACTGCGGTCCACTGAGGATGTACCTTCACCATAAAAGCCTCGCCGGCCTTTACATTGCATTCATCCCTTGTCCTGATCAGTGTTTCCACCTCTTCGCATGTCAGCCCGAGCGGTTTTTCACACAAAACGTGCTTTCCGGCCTTCATGGCACGAACTGACCATTCACAATGAAGATTATTGGGCAACGGATTGTAAATTGCATCAATTTCAGGATCAGCCAGCAGCTCATCATATGAACCGTAATACTTTGGTATATTCAACTGCTTTGCTGTTCTCTGCGCCTGCTCCAGCGAGCGGGAAGAAATCGCCGTAACTTCTGAAAATTCACCCTGTTGCATTGCGGGAATTACCTGCTTCACCCCGATTTTCGCAGTACTCAGAATTCCCCACCTGATTTTGACCATGACGTCCCCCCCCGGTATCGATTAATCTTGCAGCCTCTCGTCGCACCGATATCTGCCGCCCCTGACGCCTCGCGGCACGAATGAAACCGCCACCACTACAACATGAGCGCGACAGACATTCGGATAACAATCAGGTCTGCCAGTTAGCAAGGTGT